>JASBVV010000040.1 GCA_029960885.1 Kyrpidia sp.
GAATTTGCCGTGGCCAGCTCGGCCATCGGCGGCATCGCGTATATGGCCGATTTTGCCATCGGCGGGTCGATCACCATTTCCTACGGGTTTTCCAACGCCTTTTGGGCCATCCTCGCGGCGGCCGTGATCATCTTCCTGACCGGCCTTCCCATTGCCTATTACGCCGCAAAGTACAACATCGACATGGATTTGCTCACCCGCGGGGCGGGGTTCGGGTACCTCGGTTCGACACTGACCTCGCTGATTTACGCATCGTTTACTTTTATCTATTTCGCCCTGGAAGGGTCGGTGATGGCCCAGGCCCTCAACCTGTACTTCGGGATGTCTTTGCCGGTCGCCTACCTGATCTGTTCGCTGCTGATCATTCCGATGGTCATCTACGGCATGACGTTCCTGTCCAAGCTTCAGGTGTGGACGCAACCGATTTGGCTGACCCTGATGGTATTACCATTTATCGTGATCCTTGCCAAGGATCCCGGAAGCCTTGCGGCTTGGACGGAGTTCGGCGGGCGCTCGCCGACGGGGGCTGCCTTCAGTCCACTGGCCTTCGGGCTGGCGGCGGGAGTGGTGCTGTCTTTGATCGCCCAAATCGGCGAACAGGTCGACTACCTTCGCTTCATGCCCGACAAGACAGCCGCCAACCGGAACAAATGGTGGTGGGCGGTGATTCTCGCCGGCCCGGGATGGGTCATCCTGGGAGCCCTCAAACAACTGGGCGGGTCGTTTCTCACTTCCTACATCGCGCCCACGGTTGGACTGGATACGGCCAACGAGCCGATCCACATGTACACCGTCGCCTTTGAACAATTCATTCCGAACGCTTTCGCCGCCCTGACGGTGGCCACCTTCTTGGTTGTGCTGTCCCAAATCAAAATCAATGTGACGAATGCCTATTCCGGGTCGTTATCCTGGTCGAACTTCTTCTCCCGGCTGTTGCACGTCCATCCGGGGCGGGTGGTGTGGCTGTTTCTCAACGTCGGGATCGCCCTGTTGCTGATGGAAGGGGGGATGTTCGGATTTCTCAACACCATCCTCGGGTTTTACTCCAACGTGGCAGTGGCGTGGATCGGCGCGGTGGTAGCCGATCTCGTGGTCAACAAGGGACTGTTGAAAATCAGCCCTTCCTACATCGAGTTCAAGCGGGCCCATCTGTACAACTTTAATCCGGTCGGGTTCGGGTCGATGGTCATCGCATCGGCGGTGTCCATTGCCGCCTACTTCGGCGCCTTCGGACCGGTGATGCAGGCTTTCTCGCCCTTTGTTTCCCTGTTCCTCGCGTTCTTCCTGTCGCCGGTCATCGCCCTTGTGACCCGTGGAAAATATTACATCGCCCGGGAAAATCCCATGGCCGCGGCACACAGCGGGGACAGTGTCGAAGTGTGGCAAGCGAAAGAGGAAACGACCTGTGAAGTCTGCGCGTACGATTATGAACATGCGGACATGACGCATTGCCCGTTCCACGGGGGCACGATCTGTTCCCTGTGTTGTAGTTTGGAAAAGGACTGTCATGACATGTGCAAAAGCAGCTAAAAACCCTTTCACACATGCACGGCTGCCGACCTCGCGGTCGGCAGCCCTCTCCCCCTTATCGGTTGTAAGGTTTGTAACACAAGACGTGACGCCCCCAACACTTTCCGCGAGAAGATGGGTTATTTCTGCTGAAGCTTTTTCGCCCGCTCAGCAGCCCTCAATTCCACGCGGCGGATTTTTCCCGAGGTGGTTTTGGGCAGGTCCCGAACAAATTCCACTTCGCGGGGATATTTATAGGGTGCGGTCACCCGTTTGACATGTTCCTGCAATTCCGCCACCAATTCGGGGGTTCCCTCAAACCCTTCTTTCAGGACCACAAAGGCTTTCACGATCGAACCCCGTTCCGGATCCGGACTGGCCACGGCCGCACACTCGGCCACCGCAGGATGGCGAACCAACGCGTCCTCCACCTCAAAGGGACCAATCGTGTACCCCGCACTGATGATGATGTCGTCCGCGCGGCCTTCGAACCACATGTACCCGTCTTCGTCCATGCGCCCTTGATCCCCGGTGACGTACCACTCTCCGCGAAAAGCCTTGGCCGTCCGCTCCGGGTCATCCAGATAACCGCGAAACAGGGTCGGCGCGTCCCGGTGAATCGCAATATCGCCAACTTGGCCCACCGGCACCGGACGCCCGTCCTCGTCAATCACCGCAATCCGGTAGGGGGAAACCGGCTTGCCCATGGACCCGGGCTTGACCGGCGTGTCCACCGTCGTCCCAATCATCAGAGAATTTTCCGTCTGTCCATACCCGTCCCGGACCACCACGCCGAAATGTTTGCGGAACGTCTCGATCACTTCCCTGTTGAGCGGCTCTCCCGCACTGACGGCGCTGCGGAGAGCCCGCGGCCGGTAATGTTCCAATCCGTCCACCTTGGCCATCAGCCGGTACTCGGTCGGCGTGGCACACAGCAAGGAAATCGGGTAGCTCGACAATAACTCCAGGTATACCTTTGGATCAAAGCGGCCGCGGTACAAGAAGGCCGTTCCCCCTTTTCCCAGAACGGACACGAACGGACTCCACACCCACTTGGCCCAACCGGGGCCGGCCGTCGCCCACGCGATCTCTCCCGGCCGGACGTCGAACCACCGGGTGGCCACCTGCAAGTGGGCACAGGGCCAGCCGTGGGTGTGCATCACCCCTTTCGGTCCTCCCGTCGTCCCCGAGGTATAAGAGAGGAACGCCAACTCGTCGGAGCGGGTAGGGACGGGATCGTAATTCCTCGGCGCCGATTGCATCTCCCGGCGGACATCCACCCACCCCTCGGCTTCCCCTCCGAACAGAAACAAGTGACGCAGGGTGGGACATTCGTCCCGAATCGCCTCGAATTGGCCGCGAATTCCTTCATAAGCGACGACGGCTTTGACGCCTGCGTGGCGGATGCGATAGGCCAGGTCTCCGGCCCGGAGCATGTCGGAACCGGGCAGGATGACCGCTCCGGTTTTCATCAAACCCAGGTACGCCACGTACGCTTCCACCGACCTCGGCAGCGTGACCAACACCCGATCGCCCCGGCCGACGCCGAATCCGTTCATCACGTGGGCAAACTGGTTAGACCACTCCCGGAGCCTCCAGTAGGGGACCCATTCCTCGCGGCGGTCTTCGGAGACCGCGACCAGAGCCGTCCGGCTGTAATCCTCGGCAAATTCATCGACGACGGCGGCAAAGTTGTAATATTCCGGGATTTGAATCGAATCGCCCATCTCAAATCTCCTCCCAATCCTTGTGTTGGTCTTCTCCGCCGGTCCACTCTCAATGGCACGCGCCTCCCTTGGCGCATCTTATAATTTTTATTACTCATATCCTACATAATTTCTTCGTTCATTATATATTACTGTTTTTTATGTTCAATACTTCTCTCATCATAAATTTGAATTTATAACAGGACCGGCAAATCCTGTATTAATCATTGACATGTACTCCTACGACATTTGACTTTACAGATCGGTAAACTTTGTTTTAAAATATGAAAAAAAGATAGGAGATCCGACCAGTCCACTGGAGGCCCAATACGAATGCCGGTTCGATCGGCACCGTATGGGCCTTTTTGATTATGTCGCAGCGTCAGCACCTTGCATGGACGCACGATCAAAAGGAGGAAACAAAGCATGTCGAAAAAGAACTGGATTCGATTGGCTTCAACATTCTTAACAACTGCAGCATTATTGATCGCGTGCAGCTCCCAAGGGACGTCTCCTTCGAGCGGAAACCAACCGCAAAAAGAAATTCGCATCGGGTTTAATCCGGGACCGTACACCGACCTATTCCGCAAGGGAGTACAGCCCTACCTCGAGCAAAAGGGGTACACCGTAAAAATCCTCGAATTTAGTGATTGGGTGCAACCCAATTTCGCTTTGGCCAATCAATCGATTGATGCCAACGTCTATCAACATACCATTTACCTGGAAAATTTCAATAAACAGCATCACTTGAACCTGATCGGGGTCGTTCACGTGCCCACCGCACCCATGGGTATATACTCGAGCAAGCATCGTTCCCTCAACGAAGTGAAAGACGGAATGACCGTCTCCATTCCCAACGACCCGACCAATCAGGCCAGGGCCCTCCTCCTTCTGCAAAAGGCCGGCTGGGTATCGGTGAAAAAGAATGTGGATCCCATCCGTGTGTCTGAACACGATGTGGAAGAAAACCCGAAGCACCTGAAACTGCTGCCCATGGAGGCGGCTCAGTTGCCCCGCTCCAAGGAAGACGTCGATTACGCGGTGATCACCGGTAACTTTGCGATTTCTTCCGGCCTCAAATTGACGGATGCCCTATTGTTGGAGGATATGCTTGAAGCCCACCTCAATGTCGTGGCCGTTCGCTCCGAAGACCGGGACAAACCCTTCGCGAAGGATCTCGTGGATGCGTATCGTTCTTCGAATCTGAAAAAAGTGCTCCAGACCGATCCGCAATTCGCTGGATACGCCTTGCCGAAGGAACTGAAGGAATGAGGAGGTTGCCGATTTAAGCATGAGAAGGCAAAAGGGCGAGGATGCGAACCTGTGTCCCCGCCCTTTTGTTTTGAGGTCTCTGTGGTCATTCTAATAAATCCGGTTGTTGAGAGACGATTTGCTCCCATAAAGGCTGAAAACCGTTCCAGCCCGCAAGGGGGTTGCCGTACAAATCCCGTGTCTCACGAGCGTACTGAGGATTGATGAGGATCGGCTTGCCTGCCGCCTCGGCAAGGAGCTGTGCCTGGCATGAGCGGTCCATCGTGATGAACCACCACGCCGCTTCGTCCACGCTCTGTCCGACGGTGAGCAGGCCATGATTTCGCAAGATCAGGGCCTTATTGTTCCCGAGGGTTCGGGCGATTCGGAGTCCTTCTTCCTCATCCAGGACTGCTCCGGTAAAGTCGTCAAAAAGCGCATGATCCTCATAAAAAACGCAGGCGTCTTGGGTGATGGGATCGAGAAGACGCCCCAAGGTCGACCAGGCCTTTCCGTGCACCGAGTGGGCATGGGCAGCAGCCATTACATCGGGCCGCGCTTGATAAATGGCCCGGTGAATGGCCAGCGCCGCCTTGTTCAAAGGACCGTCGCCGGCCAGGATCTTGCCGTCCCAGGTTACGAGGAGCAGGTCCGATACCTTGATCCGGCCGAAATACCGACCGAAGGGATTGACCCAGAACCGATCCGGCCACTCGGGATCCCGGGCGGTGATGTGCCCGGCCGCCCCCTCGTCAAATCCGAAAAGGGCGAACAGCCGGAGGGCGCCCGCCAAGCGTTCCTTGCGATGGCGACGTTCCTCCTCGATCGTCGAAAAGGATGGAAGTGTGTTGACGGCGAAATTGCTTTTGCTCGGACTCATTTGTGAAACCTCCCTAAAAATGAATGGAACACAAACTGAATGGGGCACAAACGGCGAAATCCATTCAGACATAAGCCTGCGTCTTTTCTTCGGCGGCCGGAAGTTCGAACAGCAGTCGGGCAATCTCTGTGGTCGGCCGGATGGATCCCTCTCGCAGATTGAACTTCTCCACCAGTCGCCCCTGTTCCATCACCGCCACCTTGTTGCAGATCTCCCGCACCACGTTCATTTCGTGGGTAACAAGGAGAATCGTCACCCCAAAACGCCTGTTGATCTCTTTCAGAAACTCCAGGATGCTCCGGGTCGTCTGGGGATCCAAAGCCGAGGTGGGTTCATCGCACAACAGCACCTTGGGATGATTGGCCAGGGCCCGGGCGATCGCCACCCGCTGTTTTTGCCCGCCGCTCAACTGGGAAGGATAGCTGTCCAATTTGTCCTCCAACCCCACAATCCGGAGACACTCCCGCACGCGCTCCCGGCGCTTTGCCTTGGGCACCCCCGCAATCGCCAGGGGAAATTCCACATTCTCGGCCACAGTTCGGTTGGCGATCAGGTGAAAATGTTGAAAGATCATGCCGATTTTCCGCCGGGCCTCCCGCAACTCCCCGGACGACAGGCTCGTCAGGTTCTGGCCGTTGACGATCACCGTCCCCGAGGTGGGGCGTTCGATGAGGTTCACCAGGCGGAGCAGCGTCGATTTCCCCGCGCCGCTGAACCCGATGATCCCGTAGATGTCCCCTTCATCCACGAAGAGAGACGTCGGATGAACCGCCTGAAACGCTCCCCTGGGCGTCTTGAAAACTTTGCTCACCTCTTGCAGGACGATCATGCCCACCTCATCCTTTCCCCCGATATTTCAAAAAGCGGGAATCACCGAACCCTTGTACTTCTCCTCGATGAACCGCTTGACCTCCGGCGACGTCAACGCCTTCCCTTTGGGACCCTACCGTTTATCGACCAACCGGGCCAAGCGGTTCCCGATGAACTGGAAGATTTGCACCAGTAAGATCAGGATGATGATCATGGCGACCATCACGTCGGTTTCAAACCGGTAATACCCGTACCGGATGGCCAAGTCGCCGATCCCCCCGCCGCCGACGACCCCGGCCATGGCCGAATTGGACAGGAAACTGATGGTCACCACCGTGGTCGCCAACACCAGCCCCGAGCGCGCCTCCACCAGGAGGACCCGGCGGATGATCTGCGGGGTGGTCGCTCCCATCGAAACCGCCGCCTCAATCACCCCTTTGGGAACCTCCCGGATCGACTGCTCCACCAATCTGGCAAAATACGGAATGGCCGCGACGGACAGGGGTACGGCGGCCGCCACCGGCCCGATGGTGGTCCCGAGCAGCCACCGGGTCAACGGGATCAGGGCGACCAGCAAAATAATGAACGGAAACGACCGGACCACGTTGACCACATAGTTCAAAACCCGGAACAGGACGGGATTTTCCCACAGTTGCCCCACATCGGTCAGGTAGAGAATCACCCCGAGGGGAGTGCCGAACAACAGGGCACACCCCACCGAGATTCCCACCATGAGGGCCGTTTGTCCGAGCGCCAGCCATATTTCCGGAAGCAATTGGATCACATTGTCAAACACGTCGAGTCCCCCTCTCCCTTCCTTTCTGCCCGATCGAGTATACCGGAAAAGGAAAAGGATCCTTACCTCCCCGCCGAAGGGATAGACGACTCCGAAGCCAGTTGGGACCATACCTTTTCCCGAAACAGGGGGAGTTCCCGCAGCGGCCAGCGGAACGCCATGAGCACCATATCCACACCCGCCCGGTGCAGGGCGTCGATCCGTTCCGCCACCAGTTCGTAAGAACCGATGAGACCCGTGCGGAACCCTTCGTTGTTGGCCACAAAATCGCTAACGGTAGTGGATTTGCTCCACATGCCCTTCCCCTCCCGGGCCCTCATCCGAAACCCTTCGATCGCCTCAAGATCGGCCTCTTCTACCAACCGGCGGTGTTCCTCCCGGGCTTCTTCTTCCGACTCCCGGGCGATCACATAGGCGTTGACGGCAAACCGGACTTTCCTCCCCCAGCGCGCCGCTTCTCTGGATACGTCTCGAATCTGCTCCGTCAATTCCTCCAAAGGCGCTCCGTTCATGAAATACCAGTCTGAAAGTTGCCCCGCCATCTCCCGGGCTTCCGCCGAGTTTCCCCCCTGAAAAATGGCGGGGTGGGGTTTTTGGACCGGGAATGGGCGCATGCGCCCCCCACGAACCCGGTAGAACCGGCCCTCAAAGTTGAATTCGGGATCCTGCCACAGCCCTTTCAGCACCTGCAAATACTCCTTTGACCGCTCATACCGCTCCCGGTGATCGAGCCAGGGGATGCCGTACATCTCCTGCTCTTCCCGAAACCAGCCGCTGACCAGGTTGACGTGCCAGCGCCCCCCACTGATGCGGTCGATGGTCGCACCGATCTTCGCCAGAGTGGCGGGGTGGATAAACCCCGGCAAAACGGCGGAGATCAAATGAATGCGCTCGGTGACCATCGAAAGCGCCGCCACCGTCGTCAGAGGATCGAGCTGCCCTTCTTGCCCGTCCCCCTCCCCGCCGCCGATCCGGCCGGCAAACCTCACCGGATACAACATCGCATGATATCCGAGCCGGTCGGCCAGACGCGCCAACTCCACATTATAGGCAAAGGATCCCCGCCGCTCCTGATCCGCCCGGGAACGGAGGAATCCTCCCGCCACATTCGCTCCCCAAACGGCAAACCGGATTCCCACGGCGTTCCCTCCTCTCCCCCTTGATGAATCACCCTTGATCAATCCTGGAAACCTCCCGCCGGAAACGGGGCAACACCGATCCCCCGAAGCGAAGGGCCTCTTCATCGTGGGGAAAACCGGAGAGGATGAAATGGGTCACGCCCGCCCCGGCGTAATCGCGCAACACTTCCTCCACCTGCTCCGGCGTCCCCACCGCGGCGGTACCTGCCCCCTTCCGCACCCGGCCGATCCCGGCCCACTGATATTTGCCGAAGCGAAAGTCTCCCCTCAGCAATTGATTCATCCGCCTCTGGGCTTCGGAATCAGCATCCCGGTAGTAATCCCGCATCCTCGCCTCCACGGCGGGGTCGATGTCCCCGACCAATTCCTCGGCGGCCCTCCAGGCCTCCTGTTCCGTCTCCCGGACGATCACGTGCATCCGGACGCCGAACTCCGGCGCGCGGCCGTACCGGGCCGCCCGCACCTTGATGTCTTCGATCTGGGCACGCACCTGTTCCACCGGTTCGCCCCATTGCAGATACACGTCGGCGTGCCTGGCCGCCACCTCCTTGGCCGCCTCGGAAGAACCGCCGAAATACACGGGGATCTCCCGTCCTCGATAATTTTTCGGATTCAGCACCCCACCGGCGATTTTGTAGAACCGCCCCTCATGGTTCACGACGGGAAGACGCCACAATTTTTTTACCACGTCGAGAAATTCGTCCGTCCGCTCGTAGCGCAGATCGTGTGCCAGAAAATCGCCGTCCTGCCCCAATTCGCGCGGCGATCCCCCGGTCACCACGTTCACCGCCAGCCGTCCCCGGGCGAACTGGTCGAGGGTGGCGGCTGTTTTTGCGGCCACCGGAGGGCTCATCAAGCCCGGGCGAAAGGCCACCAGGGGAACGATCCGCTCGGTGTGATGGAGGATGGCCGATCCAACCATCCACGAATCGAGGTAGGGAGTGCCCGTCGGCACCAGGATCCCCTCAAACCCGGCCTCCTCCGCCGCCCGGGCCACCCGCACCACATACTCCAAGGTCGGTTCCCGCTCCGGCTTGGGAAGACCGAGCCGGCGGCCGTCGCCGCTCGTCGGCACAAACCAATAAAAGTGAAGGCTCATGCCGTTCCCTCCTTGATGCTCTCGAGGAACCGCCACACCTCTTCCGTCAGCCGCCGGTGGTCGTCATTCACGTATTGGGCGGCATAGGTGCGCAACGGATCCCCGGAATAGAACCGTTCGTACAGCTCATGTCTGGAACCGAGCGGACTGCCCACCAGGTCCCAAGCCAGCAGAAACAGACGGACCCGGTCTTCGGCCGGGACTTCCGCCCCCCGGAAGTAGCGCTGCAACAGGGGTTGGATCTCCCCGGACCGCTCCACCGTCGTCGAGGGCAACTGGATCAGGCCGCCGGCGGCGATTTGCTGCAGAATGTCCATGGCGCGGGGATAGTAGGACAACCCCAGGTTCCGGGCGGTCTGAAGGGGCACCTTGGCGGGCACGAACACCCCCTCTTCATTGCACTCCGCCCGGCCTTCGGCCGCCGCCAGCAGCCCCCGGACGGTTTCGACTTGGGTGATCAATTCTCCCAGCTTCTCCTGGACGTGAAGAAACCCGTCCACGCCGACGGCTTGGGCCACGGCCACCGCCACTCCGGCGACGAATTCGAGTTTGGCCAATAGCCGCACCACCGTTTGATGATTGGCCAACTGGTTGAAAGGCTGATGGGTATGGGCGAACCAGACCCCCTCCGCCTGTCCCAGGAGAAACACCCGTTCCCACGGAACCAGCACGTCATCGAAGACCAGCACGGCGTCCATCTCGTCGTAAAGGGCGCTGAGGGGATGGCGGTCGGGATCCTCGGAAGCGAAGGATTCCCGGCAGATGATGTGCAATCCCGGGCTGTTCAAAGGCACGATGAGCATGTGCGCGTAAGTCGGGTCATCCCGTACCAGGCGTTGGTGCGGCGTGAGAATCACGTCGTGGGCGTAGGGGGCTCCGGTCGCGATCATCTTGGCCCCCCGGACGACGATCCCGTCCTCCGTCCGGCGCACCACCCGCAGGAACAGGTCGGGGTCGGAGGATTCGCCGACCTTTTGCCGCCGGTCGATCTGGGGGTCGAGGATGGCCGTGGTCACGATCCGGTCCCCGTCCCGGGCCGATTCGTAGTAACGGGAGATTTTGTCCGGAAACTGCGGATCAAACCGGCGAAAAGCTTCTCTGGAGGCGTACCACCCCGTGACCAGCGACCGGGCGTACTCCGACAGCCGGCTCATCATGCCGCGAGTCGCCCGGGCCCAGTACTCGAACGCCTCTCTTCTCTTTTTGAGATCCCCAGGGGAACGCGGCACCAAAAACGCCCGGTGCACATACTGGCCCGTCCGGGGACTGACAAATCCGACCCGGTCCCGGACGTCTTCCCGGCTCAATGTGTCGAACAATTCCTTCACAGTCCGGAGGGTACCCCGGAACGCCGGATGGCGGGTGACGTCCACCTTCTCCCCGTCCAGCCAAACTGTCCGGCCGTCCCGCAGACTCTCCAACAGTCGATCGCCGTGCGTCTGCACCCCACAGCACCTCCCGCAATCCTGACCTGAAACCCTATCTATGGAAATGAAAAAGGCACGGAGCGGTACTCTCCGTGCCTCTGGTGGTCCAGTCGGCCGAACGGTTTGTACGTTTCATGGTTCTTCCGGAATCATAATCCAAGTATTCCGCCTTGTCAATAGATATATTGGTTTTCCAGCAGCGACCGGTCTTCCCGTTTCTTTTCTTATTTCATGTACGCCGGCAAAGCGTATCCTGCAAATTCGGGGTCGGTCAGGATGAACTGTTTAAATTCGGGTGAATGGTAAGCCTCCACAATATCTTTGACAAAGGGCTTGTCCTTGTCCTCGGTCCGGACGGCAACGACGAGGATGTGAACGTCCAGCGGTTTTTCCAGAAGGAGTGCCTCCGTCAGCTTGATGCCCGCCGAAATGGCGTAATTTCCGGTTATCACGGAATAATCGGCGTCCGCCAACGCCCGGGGGGCCTGGGCCGCCTCCAGCGCCTCCAATTTGACCTGCTTGATGTTGCGGACCACATCCTTTTCGGACACACGAATCGGATCGGCGTCTTTCTTGAGTTCCAGCCAACCGGCCTGCTGCAA
Organism: Kyrpidia sp.; assembly: GCA_029960885.1. Taxonomy (GTDB): domain Bacteria; phylum Bacillota; class Bacilli; order Kyrpidiales; family Kyrpidiaceae; genus Kyrpidia. Next base: position 11,220 of record JASBVV010000040.1, read on the forward strand.
CAACACCAAGGCCCTTGCTTGATTGGCCGGATCGTTCGGGATCACCACCGTCGATCCGGGCTTCACTTCATCCAGGGAATGGTGTTTTTTTGAATAAATCCCCATCGGGGCGGTCGGCACCTGCACAACACCGGTCAGGTCGAGATGATGTTGCTGATTAAAACCTTGCAAATAGATGGTGTGTTGGTACACATTCGCATCGATGCTCTTGTTCGCCAAGGCAAAGTTCGGCTGGATCCAGTCGCTGAACTCCATGATACGGATCGTATACCCTTTTTTCTCTAAGTAAGGCTGAATCCCCTTCCGGAACTGATCGGCGTACGGTCCGGGAGAAAATCCGACGCGGATTTCCTTTTTCCCGCCCTCCCCAACCGGCGCACCGGAGGGTGCGGATTGGCCGCCTGCGTTGCCGCAAGCCGCAAGAAATGCGGCGAACACCAAGGAAACAACCGTGGTCCCCCATGTTCTCCTGTGCATGTGACGTCCCCCTCGCTGCAATTCACTCACTATTGAAAAGGAAAATTGAAAAGCAAAAGAGGCCCGCATCGGCGGCACCGGATGAGCGGTGCCGGATGGAGCCTCCAGTGGCCTGGTCGACCCTGCTTCACCCCCTTTGGGGCTGTTGCAATTCTTCCCGCACCGGATCCAAGGTCCAGCTGTGGACCACCTCCCGGTGCGGGGAGAATACCGTAACACTTCGAAACTCCAGATACACGGTATCCCCGGTTTTCACCTTGAGAGCTTCGTAGCGATCCCGGCTGATTTCCGCTTCCCATCGTTGTTCCCCGGCGGCTGTCCGCGTGACGAGGCGAACAAGGGCGCCGTGAGGATGCACGCGCTCCACCACCGCCTTCACAGCCGCGCCCCGGTCCCGGCGGCGGTGGACTTCGATATCGTGGGGCCGAATGTACGCGCACATTGGATCGGCAGAGGAAATCCAATCGCGAATGGCCGGGAAAAGATGATCCAGAGCCCATTCCCCCTCTCGGGAATCCAGCGGCAACACGTTCGATCGCCCGATGAACTCAAACACAAAGGCATTGGCCGGCCGCTCGTAAATCTCCGAAGGGGAACCCACCTGCTCGATCTTTCCCTGGTTGACCACCACAATCAGATCGGCGATGTCCATCGCCTCCTCTTGATCGTGGGTCACAAACACTGTCGTGATCCCCAACTCCCGCTGAAAATCCCGCAACCAGCGGCGCAACTCGAGCCGCACCTGGGCGTCGAGGGCCGCAAAGGGTTCGTCGAGCAGCAGGATGCGCGGATCGACGGCTAGAGCCCTGGCCAGGGCCACCCGCTGCTGCTGCCCGCCCGACAATTGGGACGGATACCGCGATTCGAAGCCGTTCAGACGGACCTTGTGGAGCAGATCGCGAACCTTTGTATCGATCTCCCAAGCAAGTGGCCGGACTTTCCGAGGCAGCACCCGGAGTCCGAAAGCAATGTTGTCGAAAACGGTCATATGCCCGAAAAGAGCGTACTGCTGAAACACCACGCCCGCCCGGCGCACACGGGGCGGTCTCCGGGTCACGTCCTCGCCGTCAAACAGCACCGTCCCCCTGTCGGGTACCTCCAGCCCGGCCAGGATGCGAAGAAGTGTCGTCTTACCGGAACCCGAGGGCCCCAGTAGGGCTACCAGCTTGCCGGTCGGCAGATCGAGGTCGACATTCTGCAAAACGGTCGCCCGTTTATAGGTCTTCCATACGGAACGAAGCGTCACGCCCATGTCCATTCCTCCCCTCCTGCCGCCGCCGCTCCCGGAGCGGCATGATCCTTTCGCAACCCCGTCCGGCGCTCCAGCACGGCTTTTGCCGCCAAGGTCGCAAGAGCCGCCAAGGCCAAAAGCGTAGCCGCGGCAAAGGCGGCAACGGAATCATACTGGTTGTACAAGATTTCAATGTGCAGGGGCAGGGTGTTCGTCAACCCGCGAATGTGGCCCGACACCACGGAAACCGCTCCAAACTCGCCCATCGCCCTCGCGGTGGACAAGATGACTCCGTAAAACACCCCCCATTTGATCTTCGGCAGGGTAATCTTCCAAAAAATCTGCCGCCCTGTCGCGCCGAGGGTCCAGGCGGCCTCCTCTTCCTCTTTCCCTTGGGCCTCCAGAACGGCGATCAACTCATGAGCCGCGAGAGGCAACGTGACAAACAAGGTCGTGAGAATGATCCCCGGCACCGCGAAGATCACCTGGATATGATGGGCCTCCAACCACGGACCGATCAGTCCCCCGGACCCGTACACAAGGACAAAGAGAAGTCCCGAGATCACCGGAGACACCGAAAAAGGCAGCGCGATGACCGTTTTCAACAACGATTTTCCGGGAAAATCGTACCTGGCGATCGCCCATCCGGCACACAGGCCGAAAAGGATGTTCACCGGAACCGCAATACAGGTCGTGAGCAGGGTCAGGCGCACCGCGGCCGCCGTTTCCGGGTCGGCCAAGGCCGCCAGATAATACCCAACCCCCTTCTGCAACGCCGAAGAGAAAACGACCACCAGCGGCGCGAACAAGAACACGGCAAAAAATAGGACGGTCACTCCGATGAGCAAGCCCCTTCCCACCCGCATCCCCGAACGGCCTTGTCCGGACATCTCCCGTTTCCTCCCTTCCTGCGCCCGCTTTGCCCAAAAAGCCCTTATCGGGCCCCCGTCCGCCAAAAACCGGCCCGCCACTCGGCCAGGCGAACGGCCGACAGCACGATAAATGAAACGATCAGCAGGACGACGGCAACCGCTGTGGCTCCGGCGTAATCGAACTGTTGCAACTTGCCCATAATCACCAGGGGTGCGATCTCGGTGCGCATCGGCATGTTCCCGGATATGAAGACCACGGAGCCGTACTCCCCGATTCCCCGGGCAAAGGCCAGGGAGAAACCGCTCAGCAGAGCGGGCACCAGGGGGGGCAGAATCACCCGGAAAAAGACCTGAGCCGGGCTCGCCCCGAGCGTCTCCGCCGCCTCCTCCACCCGCCGATCGAGACTCTCGATGACCGGTTGAAGGGTCCGGACCACGAACGGCACGCCGATGAACACCAAAGCCACCACAATCCCCGCGGGAGTAAAGGCGATTTTGACGCCCAGTCGCTCCAGGATCGCCCCCAGCCACCCGTTCGGACCGAACATCGCCGTCAGGGCAATGCCGGCCACGGCGGTAGGTAAGGCAAAGGGCAGATCGACCATCGCGTCGAGCAACCGCTTCCCCGGAAATGAATACCTGGACAGCACCCAGGCGGCCGGAACGCCGAAAGCCACGTTGATTCCGGCGGCAACCAACGCAGTGAGAAAGCTGAGACGGAGGGCGGCCACCACGCGGGGCGACGAGACGGTCTCATAAAACTCGTGTAAGCTGAGGGAGGCCGCCTTTAGCGCCAAGGCGGCAAAGGGGAGCAGGATCATCACACTGACGTAGAAGATCGTCACACCAAAAGCCAAGCCGAAACCCGGCAAAAGGGCGCGTCTGTTCAGCCCACTAGCCATTCCGTCCCCTCCTCTCCCAATTCCCACGGCGCACGTTCACCGGTCCGGGCTCCTCACCGCGTGTAAATTTGATCAAAGATTCCTCCGTCGGCAAAATGGGCCTTGTGCACCTTTGTCCACCCTCCCAGTTCGTCGATGGTGAAGAGCTTCAGATCGGGAAACTGCCCGGCGTATTTTTTCGCTACGGATTCATCCCGGGGCCGGTAAAAATGCTTGGCCGCCAATTCCTGCCCCACCGGAGAATACAAATATTCCAGATAGGCTTGGGCCACGGAGCGGGTCCCGCGCTTGTCGACCACGCGGTCCACTATGGCAACCGGAGGTTCCGCCAGTATGCTGATCGACGGCACTACAATGTCAAACTTGTCTTTGCCGAACTTGTTGACGGCGAGCAGAGCCTCGTTTTCCCAGGCGATGA
>JASBVV010000041.1 GCA_029960885.1 Kyrpidia sp.
ACCACAGTCACCCGATCACAACAGGAATAGCAAGGGTCGATGCTGGCTACGACGAGCGGGGCATCGGAAACCATGTTGCCCTGAAACATGTATCTGAGGGACGGCCAGTTATTATAGGTCGCAGCTCGCACCCTCAACCGAAACACCTTCTGGTCGCTTCCCGTCATGACCCAGTGAACGTTTTCTCCCCTGGGGGCTTCCGTAGATCCAAGGGCGAAGGTGTAGGGTTTATACGCAAACCCCTCCACAAGGACCGGCCCGGGGGGCATTTCGTTCAGGCACCTCTCTATGATCTGGAAGGATTCAAAGACCTCGGCCGCCCGCACCAATTGTCTCGAGAGAACGTCGCACCCATCCTTGGAGATGACATTCCACGGTACCCGGTCGTAAGCCCCGTACGGATGAGTCATCCGTGTATCCCGCGCAAATCCCGACCCCCGCAGATTGGGTCCCACCGGGCTGTAGTCCCGAGCCACCTTGGGATCCAGCCGGCCCACCCCTTTGGTTCGTGAGATAAAGTTGGTGGTGTTGACCAGGATATCCAGGAGTTCGTTGAGATCAGACCGCATCTCGGTAATCAATTGCAAAACCTGTTTTCTTTCCTCTTTCAAAATATCCCTGCGCACCCCTCCAATCAGGTTCATGCCGTACGTTTTGCGGCCCCCCGTCAGGATTTCGGCCATTTTCATCGCCTTTTCCCTGACCCGAAAGAAGTGCATGAAACCCGAATCGAAACCCACCAGGTGGGCCGCCAGCCCCAGATTCAGGAGGTGGCTGTGCAACCTCTCCACCTCCAACAGGATGGTGCGAATATACCGGGCCCGCGGCGGCACCTCAATCCCGTTGGCGGCTTCCAGCGCAGCCGCATAGGCGACGCTATGGGTGTAGCCGCAGATGCCGCAAATCCGCTCGGCTAAAAAGTTCACCTGGTTATAATCCATGCGGTTCTCCGCCAGTTTCTCGATCCCCCGGTGCGCGTAAAACAGGCGATAGTCGGCGTCCACGATATACTCGCCGTCAACAAAAAGCCGGAAATGCCCGGGTTCGTCGGAGGTAATATGCAGCGGCCCCAGGGGGACTTCGACAATCCCCTCTCCTTCGACGCCGATAAATGGGTAGGTTTCCTCCTCTGACGCCGGCTCAGGACGGAACCGGTAATCCATGGTGTCCTTCCGAAGAGGATACAGGTGATCCGGCCAGTCATCGGGCAACACCAGTCTCCTCGTATCGGGGAGCTCCACCGGTTCAAGGCCGAACATGTCCCGCACTTCCCGTTCATACCATACGGCCGCCGGCACCCGCGGCGTGACCGAAGGAAACTCCGGTCGATGGGTAGGAACCAAAGCTTTCACTGTCAACCAGAGCGTGTTGTCGGGATCCCGTTCGTCCTCGACGGAGAGAACGTAGTACAGCGCAAAATGTCCGTTCAAACTGCGCTCGTCATTCCCGATCATCGTGGAGAGCCAACCGCCCTGCCGGTAATAGGCCTCTTCCACCACTTCCGGGAGGGAGTTCAGTTTCACGGTAAGGGTTACCTGATCCGGTGCTTGCCAACGCTCGTCAAGAATCGCCGCACCAAATCTAGCCCGCAAAGCCTCCACGCATTTTTTTCTGTCTTGATTGGTTTTCGCTTCGTTTTCCATGCCATGTCAACCTCCTTGTCCCTCTAGCTTAAGAAAAGAAAAACAAGGTACTGGGAAATGAGCGTCATGAGGATGAGGACGGTGAGAACAAATTTGATCGCCAAAGGCGGTGCAACCGCACTCGCGACGACATCCGAAGGGGTGCCCAATACGTTTGTGCCCATCCATTTCAGGATCCAAATGAAACTGCCGACGGACTCTATCACTGTCACGATCACCAGGACGAGGATCAGCGGATGATACCTGCCGATCTCAAAGCCGGCAAGAATGATCATGAATTTGCTGAAAAAGCCGTTAAACGGAGGGACGCCCGTAATGGCCATGGCAGCCGCAATATACCCCAATCCGACAACGGGAAGTTTGTTGAGAATTCCTCTGAGCATCGAGAGCCGGCGGGTGCCGGTGGTGTAAGCCAGCGCACCTGCGACCAGGAAGAACAACCCCTTTGCAAAAGCATGATTAAAAATATGAGCCACGCCGCCGTTAAACGCCAACTTTGAGCCGTAAACGGACATGGAGATCGCCAGAAACATGTAAGAGAGTTGGGCAATCGTCGAGTAGGCAAGCAGCCGTTTCATATCATCCTGGGGAAAATACATGACAAATCCGTAGACCATGGTGACCACCGCCATGACGGCACCGATCTCGCCGATCACCTGGGGTACCGTCCCCGCCTCCAGGACGGTTCGAGCAAAGATATACACTCCTACCTTAACCATGGAAGCAGCATGCAAGTAGGCGCTGACCGGGGTCGGCGCCACCATCGCCCGGGGGAGCCAGGAGTGTAAAGGCAGTTGAGCGGACTTGCCCCAACTGGCGATCAGGATGCCGACAAAAGCCAGGATTTTCCCTGTTTCTGTAAGTTGACCCAGGGCCGAAACGGAAAAGCTGCCGGTGCTCAAAAAAACATAGGCCGTCGTCAAGTACAGGCCAAGGGCCGCGCAGTGCGTCAGGATAATCGCCCAAAGCGCGGATTTTCGCGATTGTTGATCCCCGTAAAATCCGATCAAACTCCACGAACAGAGACCTGTGATCTCAAAGAAAACCAACAGCCCGAGCAGCGTGGAGGAGAAAACCAGCCCCGACATCGAACCGATAAAAAGCTGCATCAGCGCATAAAACCGTGGAACTCCTTCCGTAATAGGATGCTCCCGGTTGCCGGCATTCATATACCCCGCCGAGTAGGTGCAGATCAGCCATCCGATGAACACCACCATAAAATTGACCAACACACTGAGGGTATCGATGGTGACGCCATAGAAGTTGATCCCGCTAATGGTCAGCAGATTCTGGGTGAACCCGGTGCGATTGGCCGCAAAAGCGACCAGCAAAAGCAAGCCGCAGAGAAAAGCCAGGAAGGAGAAAAACTGACTCACCTTTTTTACGGATCTCTCCGGCAAAAAAGGGGCAAGGGCGCCACCGACCATCGGCAGCAGAATGCTTCCGAGTGCATACCAAACCATCTCCATCACACCTCCAGAACACTCATTTGCCGCCCAGGACGACGCTGACTGCCCCCTGCAGCAATTGATTCAGCGGTGCCGGCAAGTAAATCCCCAACCCAGCCATAAACAGGAACAGAATGCCAAAAGGCAGCAACGTCAGCCAGTTGACCTCACCCCTGGGCAAGTCCTCCGGAGGAGAACCGAGAACCGTCTCGCTGATCAGGAGAATCAGGGCGACAAACACGATCACCAGAAAGAGCAATAAGAAGATCATCGGCCAGACATGCCCGCTCCGCAGGACGGCCGTCAGGGTCATAAACTCGCTGACGAAGACATTGAACGGGGGAGATCCGGCCACCGTAACGAGACCCGCCGTGAACATGAATGCCGTAAAAGGGATCACCTTTCCCATCCCCCGGATTTTTTGCGCATCCCGGGTCCCATACTTCATCGTGATATTTCCTGCCGTACAGAATAGAAGCGACTTCGTGACGCTGTGGTTGATGGTGTGAAGGAGCGCGGCGAATACGCCGAGTGCCCCCCCGGCGCCCAGGCCTGTCGCCATGATGCCGATATGTTCGACACTGCTGTAAGCCAGCTTCCTCTTGATATCGTTCTGCACCAGGATGAAAAAAGCGGCGACGCCCACCGTGAGAAGCCCGAAAATAAGGAGCAGGGTCTGCGGAAACCCCTTGCCGACAGCCTGCAGGGCAATGGCATAGTACCGGATGATCGCAAAGAATGCGCACTTGAGCAGTACACCCGACAGCAGGGCGCTGGCCGGGCTCGGAGCCTCGCTGTGAGCGTCGGGCAACCACGTGTGCATGGGAAACAGGCCGGCTTTCGTGCCGAAGCCGATCAAAATGAACACAAAGGCCAACTTCATCATCTGCGGATCGAGATGTGGAGCCATGTTGACCAACTCGGTCCAGAGCATCGCCTTGTGCGCATCCTGCACCATGGAAAAAGCATTGGAGTAGGTCAGAATGGTTCCATACAGGGCGAAAGCAAGACCGATGCTGCAGAGCAGGACGTACTTCCAGGCACCTTCCGCAGACGTTTTGTGATGGTAGAACCCGACCAAAAAGGCCGAGCCAAGGGTCGTTGCCTCCACGGCCGCCCACAGAATGGCGACGTTGTTGGAAATCGCAGAAAGAACCATGGTGAACAAAAACAGATGATAGAACCCGTAATAAAAAGAGATATTCCTCTCCTTCACTTCGCCGTGCGCGAGGTCATGTCTCATATATCCGATGGAGTAAAAACCGTTCAGAAACCCCACAACACCGATCAGAAGAAGCAGGATCGCCGTCAATTCGTCGGCGAAAAACATTCCGTCCAGGACAAACGGCCTTTGTCCGCCCAGCACATCTCTTACCAGTATCAGGGAAAGAAGAGCCAAGATACTGATCCCGGCCAAGTGCACAACCTCCGCCACACGCCGGGATCGGATCCCGAAAGCTAACAGGGCTGTTCCCAGCGGTACCGCAGGCAAAGCGTATAAAATATTCTCGCCCATCCCGATCATCCCCTAACCCTTGAGCAGTGTGTGCGTATCCGTGTCCAGGGTGCCGAAACCTTTGAAAAGGCGCCTGGCTATGACGGTCATGATCAGGACCGCAAATACCGCATCGGTCAGGATTCCGATCTCGACCGTCTCAGGGGCGTTGTAAGCCGTGAGGGCAAGGGTCAAATGCGACCCGTTTTCCAACAGGCAGTAGCCCAATATCTGTTTGAGCGCATTTTTTCTCGTCAGGATACAGAACAACCCGAGAAGAAAATGAGCGATGGATACTGCCAGCGCCACCTTGATCTTCAGGAGCGCATACGTATGGAAGGATCCCACGACCACGAACGCTAAGGCGACCATGAGCACCGCAAGAAAAATAGAAGCGGTGGTCTTGAGCGTCATCCCCTCCTCCTGATCCCCGACCGTTTTGAGGGTTCTGAGGAGGAGATAGGGCACCAGGAAGGTCTTGGTGATCAGCGCAGTGACGGACCAGATGTACAGCGGTTCTGCTCGCATAAAGATCGCCAAGGACAGAAAGATCGACACCAGAACCAGGGACTGGATGCTATACATGTACGCCGCCAACCGGAGCTTCTTGGTTCCCACCACCATCATCGAGGTCAAGATGAGAAGTACTGCCAGGGCATTGACGACACTCGTGCCGGCCATGACCATACCCCTTTCGCTTCAATTAACTGCTGGCAACATAGAATACGAAGGACAGCAAAGCGATCCCGAAAACTCCCCAGGTGACGGCGGGTGCTTTAAAAAGGAGCAATCTGGCCATGCTGTTTTCCAGCAGCGCCGCGATCACGTAACAAAAGGCAACCTTTAGCAGAAAGAGAATCATGGAGATGAGCAGAGAGGAAAAACTCAGCGCCGCCGCGCTCCCAAAGGGGAAGAAAACGGCCAGAAACAGGGCGATCACCACCACCTGCTTGATCCCCAAACTCCACTTCAAGAGAGCCAATCCGCGCCCGGAAAATTCCGTAAGGGGTCCCTCTTGAATTTCTTGTTCGGCTTCCGCCAGGTCATAGGGCAGCTTTCCGGTTTCAATAAATGTGGCGACAGCAAAGGCCACCATCCCCAACCAGACCACCGGACTGGAGTAAGAAAACGCACCGGCCGCCACCTTCTGGCTGATCGTTCCCAGATCGGTCGACCCGGACAGAAGGGCGATCACGAACAGCACCAGGATAATCGCCGGTTCCGTGAGCACCCCCAGAGCCATCTCCCGGCTGGCGCCGATTCCGGCGAAAATGCTGCCGGAATCCAACCCCGCCAGAGAAAAGAAGAAACGAAACACGGTCAACAGGTACACGACGGCGATGAGATCCCCCGCCAGCCCCATGGGGGCCTGCAGGGTCAAAATCGGTATCATCATCGCGAGGAGCAGGACGGTGGCCATGAGCACATAAGGCGTGGCGCGGAAGACCCAGCCGGCCTGGGCAGGGACCACCTCTTGCCTTTTGATGAGCTTCAGAATATCCCGGTAGTCCTGTAGAATATCAGGTCCTTTTCTGGAGTGTATTTTCGCCCTTAACGTGCGGGAAAGGCCCGTGAACAGAGGTGCCGCCAACAGAACCAACACGGCCTGCACCAGTCCGATGAGAAACAACGTGCTTCCGGGCATCTTTTCCCCCTCCTATCTGACCGTCGCCGTCAGCAAGACGACGAGTGTGACGATGATATACAGGCAATACCACCGGACGTTCCCAACCTGGATGACCTGCATACGTTGGCCCAGACGAATCGTACTACGCGCCAGGGGACCGTAGATGAAACGCTCCCACATCGAATCCATCCGCTCGATGTAAACCACGGATTTCCCGGCCATCGATGCAATTCGATGACCCGCCTCGAGGAGGATGGTCCTGAGCCGGTAGGCCGGATGGAAGAGAACCTGCAAGGGTTGGGAAAAGGCGGTGGATGTGGATGCCATCCGAGAAGTGAACGAGTAACCGCATGCCCACGGCACGGCGTCGACACGTCTCCCGGCCTTCGTCCCTCCTTGAATTCCGACAATCAACAGAGGGAAGACCAGAAGCCCCGCGAGGAGAAGGACCATCACCGATGTGGAAAGCATCGCCTGCGAGCTGCTTCCCGGAAACACCAGCAGACCGGCACTGACCCGGACCGGAGCGGTGCCCTGCATCGCCGCCGCCACATGGGCAAGATATGGAGCCACAACCGGCGAACCCAGCCCGAGAACCGCGCAACCGGCTGCCAGAATGAGCATCCCCGCGAGCATCGGCCCAGGCACTTCCCTGGCTTCTCGGGCCCGATCGCTTCGAGAGGGGCCGCCAAACGCGACTCCGTACGCTTTTACAAAACACATCGCCGCCAGCGCGCCCGTCAGAGCCAGCATCACGGCAAAAAGGGGCGACACGACTTTGACCGCAGGGATGCCGGTGGTACTCGCCAAGAACAGCGACTGATAAAGAAACCATTCACTCACAAAACCGTTCAGCGGGGGAATGGCCGAGATGGCTAATGCTCCGGTCAGAAACGCGAAACCGGTCCAGGGCATTTGTCTGGCCAGACCACCCATTTCTTCCATGTTTTTTGTGTGGATCCGGTAGATCACCGAACCTGCCCCAAGAAAGAGGAGACCTTTGAAAACGGCATGGTTGATCAGATGATAGAGTCCCGCCAGGATCCCGAGCGCTCCCAGAACAGGCTGTCCGCCGGCGATGCCGATCATGCCGACGCCCACACCCATGAGGATGATGCCCACGTTTTCGATGCTGGAATAGGCCAGTTGCCGCTTCAGATCGTTTTCACCCATCGCATAAAGCATCCCGAATACCGCCGAGACTGCGCCGAAGGCCAGGACCGTCAGACCCCACCACCACACGGAAGCCCCGAGGAAATCAATACCAACCCTGAGGATCCCGTAGACGGCGGTTTTAATCATCACCCCCGACATGAGGGAGGAAACATTGGAAGGAGCCGCGGGGTGAGCCTGGGGGAGCCAGATGTGAAGGGGCATGATGCCCGCTTTCGCCCCGAATCCGAAAAAGGCCAGCACGAAAGCCAAATCCTTGATTACGGGCGAAAGGTTCGCACTGCGGAAGGAGGAGAAATCAAAGGTGCCCGTTTGAAGATAAAATAGGATAAACGAGATCATGATCAGTACCGCTCCGGCATGAGCCACAACAAGATAGATGAAACCGGCGTGGACCGCCTCTTTCTTGTTGTGTTCAAAACAGACGAGAAAATAGGAAATCAGGGTCATAAGTTCCCAAAAAACGAGAAAGTAGAACGCATTGTCGCTCGTCACCACAAGGATCATGGACGCAATGAACAGGTTGTTCAAAAAGCCCAAAACCCCGATCCCTCTCCCGGCATACTCCTGCTGATAGGAGAGAGAATAGATCGCTGTTGCAAGAGTCAGCAACGAAATGACCAGGATCATCAAGGCGGACAGCGGGTCCATTTTGATCGCAAATTTTGCGAAAGGCACAATCCCCGCCGTTTCCACCATAAAACCCGTACCCCCGGCGAGGACCGGGACGGCCGAAACCATACCGGCACACGACGCCAAAATCGCGCATCCCGCCGAAGCATAGTTCGCCGTTTTCTCTGATTTATTCATCGCCAAGGAGAGGAGCGCTCCGGCGATGTACAGGAAAATTGACAACAGAAAGATCTGCAGAGCCATCATGATTTTTCTGCCTCCCGCCCTTCAGAATGGGCGCGGTTTGAGCAACGGCGCCACTTCGTTTGAGTTCGCCTCATGTCGGCCCCGGGGCGGAGAGAACTTCCTCTCCGCCCCGCTTGCCCGAACCCGCTATCGGATGACGGAAGCGGCGGCCTCCCTCCGCCGCAGGGCCTGAAACTCCTCCACCGTCAGGTACACCAGAGCATCGGTCGGACAGGCCCCAACGCAGGCCGGGATGCCCTCCTCATTTAAGCATTCCCGATCGCATTTCAAAGCCTTCCCCTCCCCGCGCCCGATCGCGCCGAAGGGGCAAGCCAACGCGCACATCCAGCACCCGATACATTCCTGTATGTTACAGATATTGATTCCGTCTGCCCGCCTGTGCATCGCACCTGTGGGACAGGCAACCACGCATGGGGCATCTTCGCACTGCCTGCAGACCGACGGGGTCTTCACCCCGTCAAACTGCTCCACCCAGAGGTACTTTTGAGGTCTCTCGCCCCTCAAAAGAGCCCCGGCTAGATTTCGGTTTGCGGTGTGGCTCACGGCACACGCCAACTCACAGGAGTGACAGCCCACACACCGCTCATAACGAACGAAGATTTCTTTCCGCTCCGTGTTCATCGCCGCGCACCTCCGGGAACCCTGAGCCCGAGACCGGCCCTGCGCTCGTCGATGGCCGCCAGGAGCTTTTCAGCCGCCGCGTCGGGATCGGTCTCAACGATGAAGTAACCGCCGGTCATGTCCCGGACCTTGTCCGTCAGCACCCGGGTGACCTCGGGACCGCCCACCACCGGCATCATGACCCCCACATGGGTCGGGATGCCGACTGCCACGGCATAACTACCGATAGCAACGGCCTTCTCCGACACTGCCTCGGCAGCCGAAGCCACCACCGGGAGCTTGTCGATATCCACGCCCAACCGGTCGGCAATGGCCACGGTCAGGGCCACTGCCCGGGAATTGTCCACACAGGAACCCATGTGCAAGGTCGGCGGCAAGGGCCCGCCGAGACCATTGGCCTCGCCGATGGCGGTCAGCACTGCTTTCAGGCCGTCTCCGCACAGTTCATCCACCTTGGAAGGATCCATGAAATCGTGGCGCATGAGAGCTCCCGCTCCACAGCCCGTGGCCACCACCAGCACGTTCTCCTTCAGGAGGCGACGGGCGACCGCAACAAAGTTCTGATCCTGCGGGACCTTGACATTGTTACACCCGGCGAAGAGACAAACCCCGCGGATGTTTCCTGAGACGAACTGGTCGATCAGAACCTGCAAAGGATCTTCCGGGTTCAGCTTTGCCAGGGCGTTGACAATGGCCTCGACGGAGAAGCCGGCCACCACTCGGGACTTACGCGCCGGGATATTTACGGGAGTCCCTTGGCGACGGACGAAGTTTTCGATGGCGATCCGGATGATCTCCCTGGCGTTTTCTCCGGCCGTTTCCTCACGGAAGTTTATATGGATGGCGCCCGGGATTCTCGCCACGTCTGTGGTCGTGATGAGCTTGGTGCCCATGCACTCCGCCACCGTCGCCAACGAGGGCATGATGCACTGGTAATCGACGACCACGGCGTCGACCGCGCCGGTGATCAAAGCCATCTCCTGGCTCACCGAATGGGTGCAGGCCGGGATGCCGTGGCGCATCATCACTTCGTTTCCCGTGCAGCAGATGCCGACGACGTTGATGCCGGAGGCCCCCGCGGCCCTGGCCTCGGCAGCCATCTCCTGAGCCACCCCGACGATCACGTCCGAAAGGACCGGGTTGTGGCCGTGGACCGCCACGTTAACGGCATCGGCTTTCAGCACTCCTAGATTGGCTTCCGTCACCACAGGTTGGGGCGTACCGAACAGAATGTCGGAGATGTCGGTGCCGATGTAAGAACCGGCGAGGTCGGCCATGGCGGTGCGCAATCCGGCCTGAATCAGGGTCATCGGGTCGGCGTCCGTCCCGTAGAGAGTCCGGTGCATGATGTCGGCAATTTCGTAGTCGATCCCCTTGGGAAGTAGCCCCTGTTCTGAAAGGACTTTTACACGCTTTTCGGTCAGTATATTGGCCGCCCACGTGACCGGCGTTTCCTTTTCATTGAAGTCCGACAGCGCAGCCTGGGCTAAATCCAGGGCAATTTCGTCGTCGCTTCTGTTTTCGACGGGAATGCCGTGGCGCTCCGCAACCGCGCGCAGTTTCCCGCGATCCTTGATGGTATAGTCCCGCGCGAGGCCCTCGGCCGTCTTCTTCAGGGTGTGCGCCAGGTGCCTGGCGTGTCCGGAGTGACCCGCCGCCCCGGCCGCGATGGCGCGATCAAGGCCGCGGGCAACGAACACGTCGGCAGTCGCCCCGCAGATCCCCTTCGAAGGCTCACCACCGAAGGGGTCGATACGGCACGGCCCCTGCAAACAGTGCCGGCAGCACAAACCCGTTTCCCCAAAGCCGCACTGGGGCAACATGGCCTCGTAACGATCCCAGACCGTCTCCACCCCCGTGTTTCTCGCCTTCTCGAGCATTTCACAAACCGACGGGTCGAGGGAGGCTTTGCACGACTTTACCATAGCTAACGCCCTCCTTTTTCACTTCAACATCATGATGAGTACATCGGTCATCTATTCAGAGAACTCAGTTCTCCCACAGATGACCGGGAAAAGCTCGATTCGCTCAGCACCCTGTTCGCCAACTCGGCAATCCCCGGGGGGATAGACGGCTGTCCCTCGGTAAACCCGGCAGCCTGATCCAAAATCTCCGCCTGGAAGGGAATCATCCCAATGACGTCCTCCGGCGGCAGGTGACGGAGAATAAACTCTTCATCCTTGGGCCGGCGCAATTTGTTGGCCACAAATTTTATCTTCTTTACACCGATGTCCTCGGCCAGTTTTTGGACGACCAAAGCTGTCTGAACACTGACCAAGGTGGGCTCGGTAACGATCAGCATCAGATCGACCCCGCGGGCCGTGCCCCGCGTCAAATGTTCAATTCCCGCACTCATATCTAAAACGACCATTTCTTGGTGTTTTAAGATGAGGGCATTGACCATGGCATTCAAGACCGTGTTCTCCCGACAATAACACGCAGATCCCCCGGGCTTAACAGCCCCCATTTTCAAAAAATGGATGTTGCCGCTCTTGATGGTGTAATCGTGCAACAGGCTGTCGACTTCCGGATTTAAAGAAAAGTAAGCACCCCCGCCGCCTGTGCGTTCTGCAATCAACTCACGCATGTCGGCAATGGGTTTCAAATGACCGATCTTCTCCTCGGGAAGCCCAAGAGTCATTCCCAGGCTGGTATCCGGATCGGCATCGACAGCATAGACCTGATAACCGTGACGCGCAAAATGCTGGATCAAACCGGCCGCGATGGTGGTTTTTCCGACGCCGCCCTTCCCAGAAATGGCCAATTTCATCCGAAACTCCCCCTCTTTTCTTCCGCTCAGTGACGGCTTGTGAAATCTTTCACATTTATAGAGCGACAGGCAATCTCTTCTAACCACCTTTCTGGTGAATTGGTACCCATACACCATCTCACTGGGGGCGAAGGCGTTCTTTTTTGCTCGTGGAGTCCTCATTCATTTTTTTTGCATCTTCAGGATACTCCTTTCCCGTCATGGGATCCATGGATAAATCCGTACCGTTATGTGAAGGAATTGTGCGGCCCCCTTTTCACCCCAATGAACCACATTTGACCCTCTTTTTTTATGGGAAAAACGATCGGACAAAGATCCCCCTCTTCCGCCGCCATATCGAAAGTTTTTGTGCAGGTTAGACATTTAAGTTGATTATTGTAAGAAAGATAACAGAGAAGACTGCCGCATTCACGGCACCGGTTCTCAATGGCCTTCACTCCCCTTTCCCTTCTGCTTCCGAAGAGAAAAAACTCCTTGCGGCCGATGACCACCGATTCCACCCGGCCCGATTCCGGCATTCCCTTCATCCCGGTGGCATACCAGGTGATCCCGGTCAAACGGTCCGCGACCTCCTCGATTTTCCGAGCATCCTCCTCGACGAACGGGAGGGCCGTCTCTTTCAGAGCCTCAACAAGACCCCTTTTTATCTCCAGAAGAAACTGGCGCCTGTTCATGCACATCCATCCATTCTTTCACTTGCTTTTTTACCCGCTCCACAAGATCGGACAAGTGCTCTTTCACCGTGTCTGAAAGTTCCACTCCAAGCTCCAGGGAGGCCGGCTGCGTTCCGATCATTACGATCCGTTTTGGATAAGATTCCCGGAGTTGCGCGGCAAACAAGACCTCCTGAAAGGTAATCTGATGAATCGACATCTTCCTTCCGCAATGGGCGGGGATCTCCTCGCCATGTAAGACAATGAGACTCCCTTCTTTTTCTCCTGCATGGATGGCATCAATCACAATGAGGTAGTCGGAAGACTCCACAGAGCCCAAAAGTTTGATGCCATCGGTGGAGCCGTCCACCACGGACACATTCTCATCGTTCGCGAAAACTTCCTCCAACAAGGGAAGGACATGAATGCCCACCCCCTCGTCCGAATAAAGGATGTTGCCGATGCCGAGGATAGTAATCCGCGGTTGTTTCTCTACAGTTTCATTCGGCACATGACTCGTCCCCCGTCACGTGATCTTTTGGCTCAACTTTATACCCTGTGAAGATGGAAGACATCGTCCCATTCCGGGAGAGGTAATCCTCCCGAATGGCAAGGTAGACATGGATGATCATGAAAACCATGAAAAACCAGGCGATAAGATGGTGCCAGGACCGGATGAGAAAGCTATTGCCGAGAATATCGGGAACCCAGCTCAACAACTTCCCGTAAAAGGAATCGGGTTGAGGTTCAAAGAACAGATAAAAACCGGTGATGACCATCATCAGGGAGGCAACTCCCAAGATCCAATAGGTCATCTGAGCCATGGGGTTATGCCCGATATAGTGGGGCTTCTTATTCCTCATGAAAAGATAGAATTTGAGCGTCTCGAACCATCCTGTCCAGAACGAACGCTTCAGGGGATGTTCGACCGCATATCGGTTCCCCCAGAAGATCCAATAGAGTCGAATAAACCAATTAATGGTAAACACAAA
>JASBVV010000042.1 GCA_029960885.1 Kyrpidia sp.
ACGACTTCGGCCACTGGCTCCGCCGCCGGGCGGGGCGGCTGTTCCGCCGGAGCCGGGAAGCCGGGGTGTGAAAAGGGCCCGGCCGCCCGCCGTTGAATCGCGCATGGCCGCCGCGCCGACGGGATCCGGCGGCGCGGCGGCCGATTTGTCGTCGGGTTCCGGCACGGCGGGAAGAGAGCCGCTCCGGCAGAGCCGCGGTGAAAGGATGTCGCCACCGGCTGAAACGGCCCTTTACGAGCCGTGGAAAGTTCAATAGAATCGGTTGTGGACAGGGGGGCGGGGGATGACGGCAATCTCTGGAACAGTGCGCAATGGGGTGGTTTACGCGACGGCGGCGGTGACGGTGGTGGCGCTGTTGATCGGGTACAACGCGGCCGCCGACCAGGACAAGCAGTTTCTGGGGACCTTCCAGGCGTTTCAGCAGTCCCGGGCGCAGATGCAAAAACAGCAGTACGCCCAGGCGGAGCCGTTGCTCAAAAAAGTGGTCCAAGACCAGCCGCACAGTTTCATTGCCTTATGGAATTACGGCATCTGTGAATTCGGACTGAAACAATATGACCAGGCGGACAAGTATTTCACTCTGGCCCGGGAGCAGCGGCCGTTTTTGCTGATGGACCAGCTCTACGTCACCCAGTACGGGCAGCTTCTTTACGCCAAGGGGGATCTCGCCCGGGCGAAGGTGTATCTCGAGCGCAGCGTCTCGCTGAACGAAGGGACGGATCTGGCGGCCGAGGCGAAGAAGGTCCTGGACGAGATTCAGTTCAATGAGGCCCGGAGCGGGGCCAAGCCCTGACCGGCGGCGAGGCGCCGCGATCGGGGCGGATTCGGGACATGCGGGTGGTTTTGTTTTGCGTGCCCGGCCGATGTCGAGATCGCGCCAGAGAGGAGAGGTGACGGGGCGGGTGAAACATGTTCTTCGCCGATCGGTTTACCTGGAAGCCCAGCAGCGAGCAGACCGGTGGATCACCGGGGTATTCCTTCTCTTGGTTGCCCTGGTCCCCATCATCATGCGGCTGAAACTGTTCACGTTCATCAGCCCCGTCCTCTACCCGGGGGTGATGGGCACCGGGATAAAGGGGGATATGTTCACTTATTATAAATACGTGTTTCTGTTGATCGCCACCTCGGCGGCGGTGCTGCTCTTCCTGTACAAAATGACCCGGGGACGGTACGAGGTGAACCCGGGCTATATCAACGTGCCATTGCTCATCGTTTTCCTCCTGGTGCTGGTCTCGGGGCTGGCGGCGCCGTACAAGTCTCTGGCTCTCGGCGGCGATTTCAGCCGGTTCGAGGGGACGGTGACCTATCTGTGTTATTTCGCCCTTTTTCTCATCGCGGCGAATGTGGAGTACACGAACCGGAAGGCGGATCTGCTCATGTATGCCCTGGCCCTGCCGGTGGCGGTGAACGTCATCATCTCGCTCATGTATTTTTACGGTCATGATACGTTCCAGATTCCGTGGTTCCGGGAGCTGTTGGTGCCGCCGGGTCCGGGGGCCCAGAGCACGACGGGGTACCTGGTCACGACGCTCGCCAACCCGAACTATCTGAGCGGGTTCGCGGCGGTGGCGGCCGCTTTGTTCTGGGCCCGGGCGATGTGGGATGGCGGTCGGTGGCCCCGGTGGGCGGCGGATGTCGTTCTCGCGGTGCTCTCCTTCGCTGCGGTGCTGGCCTCGACATCCACCAGCGGGTTCGCGACTCTCGTCGTGATTGCGGTGATGCTGGTGGTGGCGGGTGTGCGGCTCCGGCCGCGTCGGGGCTGGCTCGGCTTCGCGGTGCCCGTGGTCGCGTTCGTGCTGGTGTTCGCCGGGATGAACCAGCATAATTCGCTCGTGTGGACGAAAACCATCGGGGCGTTCATTCATCTGGGCGGGCTGCGTCCGGCGGCGGTCCCGGGGGAGGGACCGGAATCCGGCGCCGTGGCGGCGTTTGCACCGAGGGCCTTGGCGGCGGATGATACGTCCTCAGCGATCGGGCGAGGAACAGCGGCGCCATCTCTGTCGGGCGGGCGGGAAGGGGTGCCGGCCGGTCGGGCGGTGCAGGCGGCGGCCGCGGCAGGAGCCCCTGCGCCCAATGCGCCGGACGGGGTGTATTTGCCGCCGGCCCGCACCGGGGCCGGGGATGGCCGGGTGTACATTTGGAAGCGAACGCTGCCGATGATCGCCGAGCGGCCTTGGCTTGGGCACGGGCTCGACACGTACATGTTTTACTTTCCACAGGATGATCCGGAAAAGAACAGCAATTTGTCCGATTACAATGTGATTGTGGACAAACCGCACAATATGTATCTGGGCTTTGCGTTCGGGGCGGGCGTTCCGGCGCTGGCGGCGCTCCTCGCTCTGTTTGTTCTGCACGCGTGGCGAACGGTGCGAACGTTGTGGCGGCGGATTCTGCCCGGGCAGGCGGTGCAGATGTTGGTGCCGCTGTTCGCCGCCTGGCTGGCGTATCTGGTGCAGGGGTTGGTCAATGATTCGGTCATCGGCGTGTCGGCGGTGGCGTGGGTGCTGTTCGGCGTCGCGGTGTCGGTGTTGCGCAGATACTCGCCGCGATGAGTGCGAACGGAGACGATTCCTCTCGGTTGAGGGCGATGGGAGGGAGAAGGGTGGACGGGCGGGAGATGGAAGACGTGGTGGATCTGCGGGACCCGCTGCCCGCCCTGCGGCGGCAGATTCCTTTCGGGCTCGCCGCCGTCCTTCTGCTGGGGATCGTCCTGCGCCTGGGTTGGATCTGGGCGGTGAACACCCAGCCGATCTCCGATTTCCGGCATTATCATGATCTGGCCCTGTCCCTGCTCCGCCACGGGCGATACGAGATGCCCGAGGGGCTCGATTACATCAAGGCGGACACGCCCTATGTGAAAACCGGGGTGCATTATCCAACGGCCTTTCGGCCGCCGGGATACCCGTTTTTCCTCGCGGCGGTGTATGCCGTATATCCGTCGATTCTTGCGGCGAAGCTGGCCAATGTGTGCCTGGATGTGGCGTGGATGGTGTCCGTGTACGTTCTTGGGGCGGCGGCGGGAGGGCGGCGGACGGGGCTGTGGGCGTCGGGCGCCGCCGCGGTGTTTCCCACGTCGGTGGCGTACAGCAGTGTGCTCGGCACGGAAACCTTGGCGGCCGCGCTGCTGACCGCCATCGCGGCGCTGCACGTGCGGGGTGCGGACCGGGGGATCGGCGGGATGGCCGCTCTCGGGGCGCTCATGGGTGCGCTGGCGTTGGTGAAGCCGTATTATGCCGCCATGCCGGTGCTGTATGCTCTGCTGCAATATTGGCGGGCCCGGGAGGAGGGGGCGGCCGGGGGGAGAAGACGGGGATTGCGCCGGTTGAACGGCATGGAGCGGGCGGAAGCGCCGGCGAATCAGCCTCCGAAAGCAACGGCGGGATCAGAGCGGAACCCGGGGCGGATGGTCCGGGGACGCGCAATGAGGGCGGCGCTGGGCGCCCTTCTGGTGAGCGGGGCGGCGGCGGCTCTGGTCATTGCGCCGTGGAGCGTGCGCAATGCCTTGGTGTTCCACCGCATTGTGCCCATCTCCACCAATGGGGATTTTGTGCTGTATATCAACAACAACGACAGCAGCCGCGGAATGTACATGGATCCGCTTCAGGTGCCAGGGTCGATCTTCAAGACCGACCGGGTGCTCGGGACGGACGGGGTGTACAATGAGGCGGTGGCCATGGCCCGGGCCAAGGACGAGGCGCAGGCGTGGATCCGGGCGCACCCGGCGGGGTTTGTTCGACTGGGGTTCGACCGGGTGAGCGCCAGTTATTTTAACCTGGCGTCGGATGTGGCCGATTGGGCGGTGGCTCCGGCCCAACTGCGCATCGACGGCCGCTGGGTGGAGCCGCTGCTGCAGGGAGCCCGGGCGGCGGTGCTCGCCGTGGTGGGCGGCGGATGGGTGTATGTGTTGGCGATGGGGCTGAGGTGGATGGCGGGGCGGGGACTTCCGGCGGTGCACCGGGTGAATGTGCTGATGATCGCGTTTGTGACGGCGGTGATCTTTGTGTCGGAGGGGCAGCCCAGGTATCTGTTTCCGATCTATTCGTTTTTTATCGTCGGCGCGGTCTGGGCCGGACGCCGGGCGGCGGACGTGTGACAAGGGTGGGGCGTCGGGCCGGACGGTGCGGGTTCTGCCGTCCGGCCCGGGACGGCTTGTCGGTGGCTGGATCACAGGTGTGACGGGAGGGATCGGGTGTGGAGGTGTCGTTGTCCGGCTGGGGGAGGTACCCGGTTCAGCGGTGCCGGGTGTACCGTCCGGAGTCGCTCAAAGCCTTGAAGGAGGTCCTGGCTTCGAAGACGGAGAGCAGTTATCTCGCCCGGGGGCTGGGGCGGGCTTACGGGGATGCCGCCCTCAACGAGGGGGGCGGGGTGATTCTGCAGACCCGGCGCAATCGCTTTCTCGGCTTTGACGAGGCCGCCGGCGTGGTGCGGTGCGAGGCGGGGGTGTCCCTGGCGGAGATTCTCGACGTGTTCGTTCCGAGGGGATACTTTCTGCCGGTGACGCCGGGGACGAAATTCGTCACCGTGGGCGGGGCCATCGCGTCGGACGTCCATGGGAAAAATCACCATAAGGACGGGACGATTTCGAATTTTGTCGCGGATCTCGATCTGCTCACGGCGGACGGGAACAGGATGACGTGTTCGCCGGACGAGAACGCGGATCTGTTCTGGGCCACGGTGGGCGGGATGGGGTTGACCGGGGTGATCCTCGGGGCGTCTCTGCGGCTGATTCCCATTTCTTCCTCATACATTCGGGTGGACTACCATAAGGCGAGACATATCGACGAGGCGTTTGAGATGTTTGAGGCGACGGACGAACAGTATCAATATTCGGTGGCGTGGATCGATTGTCTGGCCGGTGGGCGGTCCCTGGGCCGGTCCGTGCTGATGCGGGGCAATCACGTACCGGCCGAGGAACTGCCGGAGGCGCTGCGGGGGAGGCCTCTGCATACGGGGAAGAAGCGGATGTTGACCGTTCCGTTCGATTTTCCTTCGGTCACACTGAACTACACGTCCATTCGCGCGTTCAATGCGCTCTACTACCGGGTGTCCAAAGGATCGCCCGGTGTGTTGGTCCATTATGATCCGTTCTTCTATCCGTTGGATGCGGTGCTGCACTGGAACCGGCTGTACGGGAAACGGGGGTTTCTGCAATATCAGGTGGTGTTTCCGTTTGAAACCAGCCGGGAAGGGCTGATTGCCCTGCTCGAGCGCCTGGCCCGGGACCGGCGGTCGTCGTTTCTGGCGGTATTGAAACGCTTCGGAGCCGAAGGGCCCGGCCTCCTGTCGTTTCCTCGCCCCGGGTACACGTTGGCTCTCGACATTCCGGCCCGGGATCGGGGGTTGTTCGCGTTTCTGCGGGATATGGACGAATGGGTGCTCAAAATGGGCGGGCGGGTGTATTTGACCAAAGACGCGGAGCTCGCCCCGGAATTGTTTGCCGCGATGTATCCGCGGCTCGAACGGTTTCGGGAGATCAAGGGGCGGATCGATCCGGAGAACCGGTTCTCTTCGTCGATGGCCCGGAGGCTCAGATTGGTGGAGGGAGCGCGATGAAAACGGCGGCGGTGTTGGGGGCCGCCTCGGGGATCGCCCGGTCGCTGGCGGCGGAGTTGGCCCGGGACGGGTACCGGCTGGTTTTGGCCGGGCGGGACGGCGAGGAGCTGACCGCGCTGGCCGGTGATCTTCGCGTGCGATACGGGGCCGACGTGCGGGTGCGCGGGTTCGACGCCCTGGACGAGGCGAGCCACCGGGCGTTTGTCGAGGGATGTCTGCAAGACGCCGGGGGAGAGTTGGACGGGGTGGTGCTTGCCTACGGGTACCTCGGGGACCAGCGCAGGGCGGAGCGGGATTTCGCCGAGGCGCGGAGAATCATCGAGACGAATTTCACCTCATGCGTGTCGGTGCTGCATCTGTTCGCGGAGTATTTTGAGCGGCGGCGACGGGGGTGGATGTGTGTGTTTTCGTCGGTGGCCGGGGACCGGGGGCGCCAGAGCAATTACGTGTACGGTTCGGCCAAAGGCGGCCTGTCGATTTATCTGCAGGGGCTGCGCAACCGGCTGGCGAAGTCCGGGGTGCAGGTGCTCACGGTGAAGCCGGGGTTCGTGGATACGGCCATGACGTTTGGCAAGGAAGGCATGGTCTTGGTGGCCAGCCCCGAGGCCGTGGCACGGGGCGTGATGAGGGCGCTGAAAAAAGGGCGCGATGTGGTCTATGTGCCCGGTTTCTGGCGGTGGATCATGGCCGGGGTGCGGGCGGTGCCGGAGCGGGTGTTCAAGAAGTTGTCGCTGTGACGGGGTCGCGGGCGATGTCGCGCCGGAGCCGTTCTCCGGCGGGGTCCCGGCAGAAGCGGGTGGTCCCGGAGCGGGCCGGGACGTGCGTGGCCCATGCGGACGGGCGCAGGGGGGATGACGGGTGAAATGGCTGGCTCTGGGGTTCGGGATTCTGTTCAACGCCTTGGCCAATGTATTGATGAAGGCGGCGGCCCGGCACGGCGCCGGAATCGGCGCGTCGGGAAGCCTCGTGGGCGGAGCCGGCGGGCAGCCGGGCGGGGGCGGTCCGGCGGGACTGTTTGCCACCCTGCTCTCCGCAGTGCTCAACGTGTATCTCATCGCCGGAATTGTGAGTTTTGTCCTGGCGCTGGGGGCGTACACGTTTGCCCTGACCCGGTTTGAACTCAGCGTGGCCTACCCGATGATGACCAGTCTCGGCCTGGTCTTGGTGGCCGTGGCCTCGTTTGTGTTTTTCGGGGAACCGTTCACCTGGGTGAAAACGGTGGGGACCGTCCTGATTCTGTTCGGGGTGCTGTTGGTCGCCAGAGGAGGTTTTTAACAACATTCAAACCGGGGCGATTCCGCGGCCCTGATGTTCCTTCCGGAGGGCCGGAACGTCCGAAATCACGCCTTGGGAGACCAATGTAAGACGCGAAGCGGACCTCGCCGCTTCGCGCAGCGGTCGCAGAATCAGGAACCTCTCGGTGGCTGCACCGGAACCCCCGCTGAAACGCGAAGCGTTTAGCGGCGGGAGAGTCCATGAAAACGGATGGTTTTATTGAGTGGATTGTTGGTCAGTGGAATGTTGCTGGTGGTTTCCGTTCCACTGCCTTTTCGGTGCTTTGCCGCTGTTTATTTCGTTTGTAATGTCACTGACGGACACTTTATTTTTCAGTTGGTCCAGGACCCATTTGGGATCTGTATTCGTTTGCCGGATAAGATTTTCCAGATTTTGTGCATCGCTTTGAGAAGCCCCCGCATTGACGAGCATCTGTACAAATCCTTGTTCATTGCGATGTTGTCCAGATTGACTGTTAGAACCGGGAGTCGAAGTTTGAGCGTTTGACGCGCTTTGGTTTCCGCATCCGGCAAGAAGACTCACAAGTGCCAGGCCGATCATTGCAACTCTCATTGATTTTCTGTCTGGCCCCATGTCTATCACCCTTTCTTTAAACTCTTTCGTTCACGTCAATTTCCGATCACAACGTGAAACAGCATGATCGATGGCCACCGGCAATTGGAAATCAGGACCATAACCGTTCCGGTTCCATTTTAGCCTTGCATTGTGGATACATGATGGAGTAAATCTTGAGATGTTATGAACTCGATATCGCAAAGCGGCCAGGCATGAGGGATATCAGGCGAGCCATAAAATAGGCTGTTCTCACCTTTTGTTTTGCATTACAAGTGTATTATAATGCTGATGAACTCTTGTACCGTTGCAGCCGCGAAACCGATGGGCATACCGCATACCGAACGAACATACCCTTTCACGAGATCACGAGGTGACAAAGGGCCGGGGATGGACCCTCCGCCTCGGTTTCTCTGTGGGTTGCGTCAACGGGAGTGCCTGGACGTGCGCGGCGGTTCGGTGTTGAGCCATTGGCGCCGCCGCACGCCCCCCCCTGAATCGACAAGAACCGCAGATGATCTTCGCAGCTTTGTCACGGATGCGCACGCGGAAATGGCCTCGAAACTACCACCACTGTGGGTGAACAAAACCATGGAGATACGCGGATTGGGCACGCGTGAACCGCGACGTGGGGACGACATGGAAAAACTGGCCAGAGCGCTGCAGGGGATGATCGGTTTCGGGGCTTCCCGGGTCAGGCTGCAGTACATGGTCGATCAGGTGGCGGCGCTGTTGGGAGCCGCCCTGGTCGGGATTTGGCTCGAGGACAAGACGGACTTGGTGCCGGTGGCGGTGGGCGGCCGGGCGGCCGACTACGGCCGGGAATTGGTTTTCAGCACCAGGGACGACGTTCCCCATGGCCAGGGGCCCAGCGGGCGCGCTTACCGGGAGCGCCGTCCGGTGCTGTTCGACCCCCGGCGCGTTTCAAGCCGGCTTTGGCGGCCGGGAAGGGAACGCTACGTCCTCGGTCCGTCCCTGGCCGTCCCGTTGGTGTTTGAGCACCAAGTGTTCGGCGTGATCGGCCTGTACGTCACCCGGGGAAAATCCATTTCGCCGCGTATGCGAATTATGATGGAGATCCTGGCCCCGATCGTCAGCATGATGATCAAGGACCAGAGAGACCGAACGCTTCTGGAAGAGAGATCCAAGGGTTTGTCGACCTTGATCTCCGCGATCCAGGTGCTCGGGCGCGTTCAGTCGGAGGACGAGCTGATGACCGAATTCGGGGATATCGCCATCCAGGTCCTGGGGGCCAACGGCGGTTATATCCTTCTTCACGATGAAGAAAACTGGACCTCCCTCAAAATGTTCGGCTTGCTTACGGGGTACGAAACGGAGCTGGGCCCGATTCTGATGCGGCTGATTCGTCTAAACCCGCCGAGGGGAGACTTGGTGTCCGACCCCTTCGATTTCCGAAGGCGAACCGGACGCTATCGGGACATTCTCGAACAGCTTCAGTTTCGCAGCGGGATTTCCGGCCAGTTGGAGGTGGAGGGCCGGTTGGCCGGGGTGTTCACTCTGTGGAGTTACGAACCGGATTTCTTCAATAACAAACAGTATGTGCTGCGGGCGCTCGCCGAGGAGGTTTCCACCGCCCTGGAGCTCCTTCGGGTCCGCAATCGGCTGATTGCCGGGGCGCGAACCGATCCCCTCACGGGTCTCGCCAACCGGACGGGATTGCAAGAAAAGCTCGACGAGCTGGCGGCCGAAGGCAGGCGCTATTCGTGGCCGTTTCTGTTTGTGCTTTTGGATCTGGATCACTTTAAACACTTCAATGACACCCAAGGTCATCCCGAAGGAGATCGGCTGTTGCGCGAGGTGGCCGCCCATCTGCGCCGGGCCACCCGCCCGTTCGATTTGGCCTCCCGGCTGGGCGGGGACGAGTTCGCCCTGCTTTTGGCCCGCTGCGGGCCCGAGACCCCGGGGATCCAGCAGCGTTTGGGAGCGCTTCTTGGCGAATTGTCCCAAACTTTTGAAGGGCTGGGCGTCAGTGCCGGAGTGTCCGCTTTCCCGGAAGATGGGGAAGAGTTTCGGGAGTTGTACCGGGCGGCGGACCAGCGGCTGTATGAAGTAAAACGCCGGGGCCGGGGGCAGATCGGTTGGCCGGGCGAGGTCTTTCAACCGCTGTGAGCAGGAGGCCGTTCAAGTACCGCAGCGGCTGCAGGCATAGTCAGAGGATAAAATTTGCGCTATACTTTGGAGCATGGAATTCCCGCTTTCAGGTTATCCCAGTGAGATCGGCGTGAACGTAAATACGTAAATGACGGTAAAAACAAGGAGACGGAATCCGCCGGGTGAGACTCGCGTCCGCGTGTCACATGCGGTTGATTAAGCGAACGGGAATGAGGCGTTTTCGGGGATCGTAGAATTGATCCGTTGTTTGCCGGTGGGTTTGTGATCGAATGACGGGCGGTGAAGGTGTGAGAAAGAGAGGGATGAGGGGACGATGACAACGCGATTTCGCGCATGGGTGGCGGAAAAGCCGGAAGACTCGGTTTCATTGAATCTGAGGGAGCGGACTTTGGACGAGCTGCCCGCCGGGGACGTGACGATCCGGGTGGCGTACTCCAGTGTCAATTACAAAGATGGCTTGACCGTCAGCTCCACCGGCCGGGTGGCCCGGGCCTATCCCCTGGTTCCGGGCATCGATCTGGCCGGGACGGTCACGGATTCCAAGGACTCCCGGTTTCGCGCGGGAGATGAGGTGATCGTCACAGGGTACGAACTCGGGGTGGCCCATGACGGCGGATTCAGCGAGTACGCCCGGGTGCCCGGGGACTGGGTGGTTCCCTTGCCCGAGGGACTGAGCCTCAAAGAGGCGATGGTGCTCGGGACCGCCGGCTTCACCGCGGCGTTGTCGGTGTATCGGCTGGAGGAACATGGCCTTGGGCCGGACCGGGGCCCCGTGTTGGTGACGGGCGCCTCAGGCGGAGTCGGCAGCGTGGCGGTGGCCATCCTCGCGAAACAGGGGTACACGGTGGCGGCGAGCACCGGGAAGGATCAGGCCCGCGAGTATCTCCGGGCGCTTGGCGCGTCGGAGGTGCTCACCCGAGAAGAGGTCTCCGCCGAGAGCCGGAAGGCGTTGGAGAAGGAGCGGTGGGCGGCGGCGGTGGATCCGGTGGGCGGCAAAACATTGGCTTACCTGCTGCGAACGACCCGATACGGCGGAGCCGTGGCCCTGAGCGGCCTCACCGGCGGCGGGACGGTGGAGACCACGGTCTATCCTTTTATTCTTCGAGGGGTGAGCCTGTTGGGGATCGATTCGGTGTACTGCCCGATGGATATACGCCGGGAGATCTGGGCGCGGCTGGCCGGCCCGTGGAAACCGGCCGGGCTGGGGGACATCGGATATGAAATTCCTATGGAAGAATTGCCGAAAACTTTGGAGGAGATCTTGCAGGGGAAGGTGCGGGGGCGTACGGTGGTCAAGCTCTGACATCATCCCGCCTCCGTTTGACAGCTCTCGAGGGAAGGCCCTCGAGGGGCTGACAGGCGGGCCGGGTTAAAAAGTTTCCATAATGCCCAATGGACAGGCTGTGAACCGGCAAAGGACGGTGCCGGGTTCACAGCCTTCTTTGTTTTTCAAGGACGCGGACGGGCGGCGGCGGACGGCTTCGGGGCGGCGGGAAGAGGATTTTTCCCGGCGGGGACCGGATGGTATAGTGGGACCTGGACAAGGGTGACCGCGAGGTTCCAAGACTCAGCAGATACATAGAGAGGGTACGGAGAGGAGAAGCAAGAGGATGAGAAGACCCAAGCGGCGGTGGCTCATGGGAGCGGCTGCCGTGTCGGCGGCCGTGGTGATGATGCCGGGCATCGTTCGGGCGGCGTGGCCGCAACCGGAAGGGTGGCCGACCATCCTGTCCCAGTCCGCGGGACCGGAGGTGGCGGTTGCCCGGGGTGTGAAGGAGCAGGATGCGGTCCTGACCACCGATGCCGGACCGCTGGTGATTCACCGGCTTGACGTGGACTTGACGGCGCCGCAGTTGACGGTGCGGGCGGTGGCCGCCGGCGACAAGGTGTTCGCCGGCCGGGGGGAAACGGTGAGTTCGATGGCGAACCGCACCGGGGCGGTGGCCGGAATCAACGGGGATTTTTACGATATTGGGCAGACCTACGGGCCGCTGAACATTTTGGTGGCGGACGGGCAGTTGTACCGGAGTCCCATCGGTTGGGCCGCCCTGGCCATTGATGGGCAGAATCGGGCCTCCATTGTCAAGTTCCAGTGGAACGGCCGGATGATGGTTCTTCCCGGAGGCGAAAATTTGGACGCGTGGACGAAGAGCGGCCAGAAGGCGGCGCCCCCCCAGGGGCAGGGCCAACCTCTCGCGGCCTTCAACTCGTTTTTGGGGGACGATGGGATTTTTCTGTATGATGACAAATTTGGATATTCCTTTCCCGCACCGAGCCCCGGCGCACACCGGGTGGCGGTATATTTGAGCAAAACGGCGGATCCCGCCATCTACACCGTGGACTCGGTGGTGGAAAACCGCGCGGTGTCGCCGGTGTCTCCGGGCAAGGCCGTGCTCATCGGGCATGGGCAGTGGGCGGACTGGCTGGCGGGAAATCTCGCGGCGGGTGAGAAGATTGAGGTGATGCTCAACACGGCCCCGGACTGGCGCAATTACCGGACGGTAGTCGGCGGAGGCCCCATCTTGCTCAAAGATGGGCAGGTGTATGATGATCCGAACAAGCCGCTGCCCGGTGAGACCGGGGTGCGCAATCCGATCATGGCGGTGGGGCTCTCGGCGGACGGGCGATCGATGGTCATGGTGGCGGTGGATGGCCGCCAGCCTGGCCGAAGCATCGGACTGACCCAAAGAGAAATGGCGGCGTACCTGCTGGCGCTCGGGTATCGGGACGCCATGGCGTTCGATTCGGGCGGATCGGTGGACATGGTGGTGCGGCGGCCCGGACAGGAGGGCGTCGCGGTGGTGAACTCGCCGAGCGACGGGTTCGAACGCGCGGTGGCGGACGGGCTGTTTGTGTATAGTTCGCTTCCGCCGGAGCCGCCGTCGCCTCCGGGCGGCACGCAGCCGGGCGAAATACCCTCTCGTCGCCCGGCTCCGGCACGCAACCGGGCGGCGGAGCCGGGACCGGAGGCGGCACGCAGCCGGGTGGGAGCACACAGCCCGGGACCGGCACACAGCCAGAGGCCGGCACACAGCCCGGTCAGAACCCGCGGCCTTCCACCGGTGCCCAACCCGGAGGCGGCGAGGCGGTGACCCTGCCCGACGCCGGTTCACTGATCACGGGCCGCCCCCAGGTGTGGCAGGAGACCGTGGCCCAAAGTCGCAACGGATCGGAACTCACCGTGCAGGTTCTGCAGGAAACGGCCGACCGGGTGAAGAGCGCCGACCCCGGAACGACGGCGTTCCTCATTCCGCTGCAGGCGGATGCGGCCACTTTTGACGTGCACATCCCGGCCTCGGTGTGGCAAGCGGTGGCGGATAAAACCGGCGGTGCCGGAGTTGTCGTGATCCAAACGCCCCTCGGGGCGTACCGGGTGCCCGTCGGCGCGGTGGATCTCGGTTCGGGCGGAAAAGAGGTCCAGGTGACCGTGGGGCGCGCCGATTCCTCGGCCGCACCGCTTCAGGCGCTGCTCGATCAGACCGGCGGCACCTTGGCGGGAGGCCCCGTCGACTTTGCCGTCCGGCGGGTGGATGGCGGCGGCAGTCCGGCGGTCGTCGATTACGGGGGCCGGTACCTGCGCGGCCTGATTTCCCTGGGTCAAGCGGATGCCGGACCCGGGGATACCGGGGTGTTCCTCTACGACGCGAACCGAGGAGGGTGGGTGCCCGCTCCGGTGCGGTTTCTCGCGACCGCACAGGGAAAAGAGGCGCTGGTGGCCCAGCCTGCCGCCGGGGTGTATGCAGTCATCCGCCACCCCAAGACCTTTGACGATCTGCAGGGACACTGGGCCGGGGATCAGGTGGCCAAAATGGCCGCCCAAGGGGTGATCGCCGGGGTGGATGAGCGGCATTTTGCTCCGGATGCGCCGGTGACCCGGGGACAATTTGCCGTGATGTTGGTGCGAGCCCTGGGTCTGGAAACGGTGCGGGCGAACCGTGCGCCGTTTGCGGACGTGCCGGCGGACGCCTGGGACCGCCACGAGATTGACGTGGCGGTCCAGGAGGGGTTGATGTCCGGGATCGGCGACGGCCGGTTCGCCGATGGCGATCCGATGACCCGGGAGCAGATGATGGCCGTCCTCGGCCGGGCCATGCGTATCGTGGGCGGCAGTGTGCCGGCGGCCGACCCGGGGGTTCTCTCTCGATTTGCCGACCGGAGCGCGGTGAGCGACTGGGCCGGGGGAGATGTGGCCGTGGCCGTTCAGACGGGCGTGGTCGTCGGTTCGGACGGGCGTCTGGACCCCGGCCGGGCGGCCTCCCGAGCCGAGGCGGCCACCATGCTCGGAAAGATGTTGGCATTCTTGGGGCTCGCGGACTGAGACGCGCCTCACAGAACCTGTAATTTTTCCTCCATTCGTTCAAGCCAGGCGGCCATCAACTGGGCGTAGCCGGGCAATCGCGCATAGATCTGTTCGGCTACGCCTTCATTGTACGTGTGAACGGTCAAATTGCGGTCATCCACCATGGCCAACCCGAGCGCCGCTTCCTCTTCATCCAGCAGTCCCACTTCCCGGCAAGCCCGCACAACGCTTTTTGGCGAACCCATGTCTAAGCCTTCCACCTCAGCCAAGAACAACTGTGCAGCCTTCCACGCGGCCTCAAAGGTATACTCGAACCGATGGATTGCCGCGTCGCGCACCACGATGGAGGGTGGACCGGATTCCTCCAGCAGGCTCCGCAATGAGCTCAATGCCCGCACGGCGGTTCGCAGGCGGGTGTGAAGCCGGTCCATTCGATTCCCTCCTGTCGTATTGTGTCAAGAAACTCGCGGTCCACTTTCGTCAAGTCCACCACGTCCACTCGATAAGGAATACTCGATTCTTCGAATTTCTCCCTCAACGACATCACCGTTTCGGGCGGGAGGGGGCTCTTGCTCCACAAACCGATATCGATGTCCGACGTTTTGCGCTCTTCACCCCGAGCCCAAGAGCCGAACAGATACACTTGTATGTCCGTGCCGGATACATGCTCAACGGCCATGCGCCGGACTTGATCAAGGACCGAACTTCTGTCCACCGTATCCCCCCAAGTTCCTTCTTTGTGCAACATTCTATCCGGTTCGGGTGCGCCCGGCAACGAAACGGCAACGAAAAGCCCGGGATTGACGAGCTCGGGTTGTCCCATTTACAATTGAATCGTTACGCTGGAGTCAGCCGTGGACAATGGGCAACAGGCCCGTCGTCCGTGCATGAGTCCCCTCCCATTGGCGAAGGCTTCACACACTGCCTGGATATCTTTGACCCCCCTCATGTGAATGCCGCCGATCGGCAGCATTTCGCCATCCTCCGTTGGTCGGTGCCGCTGTGTGCGTCGATCCGTCCAGATATCACGGTGGTATTCGACGCGTGTCGGTGACGGCGACATGGCGCGATCGTTTCGCAAAAGCCCGCAGAACGGTTGGGTCGCAAAGCATACAGTCGGATGCAGAGCATTGCGTTCGGCAACTAGTGCAGGGGTTCCCGTCATGTTTTGCCCACCGTGTTTCCTGCCCAAGCGAAGATGGATTCGGGAGAATCGAATGTGTGGGGACAATATGTTCTGCCGAGGTGAGTGCAATGAGAATCGGCATTGCCTGTTATTCGTCGGTGGGCGGGTCGGGAGCGCTGGCGGCGGAGTTGGGGAAACAACTGTCGCTCAGAGGCCACGAAGTTCATTTTATTTCGGACGGCATTCCCTTTCGGTTGGGCGATTTCCAGGGGAATGTCTTCCTTCACGAGGTGGAGCCGCCCCATCACGACGTTTTTCGATATCCTCCTTTTGAGCTCGCCCTCGCGTGCAAAATGGCCGACTTGATCAAAACGCATTCCCTTGAGGTTCTGCATGCCCATTATGCCGTTCCGTTCGCGGTCGCCGCGTATTTGGCCAAGGAAATGTGCGGGGGATGTCCCGTTCAAGTGGTCACGACGCTGCATGGAACGGATATCACGCTGCTGGCCCGGGGTCGGGCGATGTATGACGCGGTCCGACTCGGGGTGGAGAAGAGTGACGCCGTCACAGCCGTTTCCATGAGCTTGGCCGAGGATACGAAGCGGTTGTTCGGATCGAACAAAACAATTGAAATCATTTATAATTTCGTAGACACTGTTCGGTACACTCGACGGGATATGTCAAACGTCCGAAGGCACTATGCATCACCTGGAGAACCGATTCTTGTCCATATTTCTAATTTTCGGTCGGTCAAAAGGGTTCCCGATGTGGTTCGGGTGTTCGCCGGGGTTCGAAACACGCGCCCCGCCAAACTGATCCTCGTCGGCGAAGGTCCCGAGGTCCCTCTGGCAAGATCGTTGGTCCGGGAGTTGGGAGTGGAACAAGATGTGTATTTTGTCGGGACACAGCAAGAGGTGGTTTCGATTCTGTCCATGTCGGATGTGATGCTCCTGCCTTCCGAAAAGGAAAGTTTCGGTTTGGCGGCCATTGAAGCCATGGCTTGCGAAACACCGGTTGTCGCCACTGCGGTCGGAGGTCTCCCCGAAGTGGTCGTCCATGGGGAAACCGGTTTTTTAACCGAAGTCGGCGACATTTCTTCGATGATTGATTATGTGAATGCGCTGTTGGAAGACGGGGCTTTACACCGTGCTTTTGCCAAACACGGAAGGGAACGGGTGGAAGCGTGTTTCTCGTCGGCCGGGCAAGTGCTCAAGTATGAAGAATTGTACCGCACCATGGTGGGCGGCGTCGTCTCCACAACATTTCCATGATTGCTTGACCGCCTATCCACATCCGCCGGTTAGAATGAAGTCGTGGCCGGGACCACCGGCCCACGAAGTCGAAATTCATCAGGACCCAAGGAGGAGACGGCGATGAAAAAATCTCTTCTGTACAGTGCATTGGCGTTGGCGGTGGTCGGAGGCGGGACCGCTGCCGCTGCGGCGGTGGCGGCGCCTTTGGGGGTGGCCGCGGCAGCCGACACTTCGACAAGCACCGGAAGCGGCGCGGCGACGCCGGCGGCCCATCATGCTCGCCCCGGGGGCGGAATCCTGGGGACGGCGGCCCAGGTCCTGCAGGTTACGCCGCAAGAACTGCTTCAAGACCTGCGGAGCGGTCAGTCGATCGCCCAGGTGGCCCAGAGCAAAGGCGTGTCTGAACAGCAGGTGATCGACGCCATTGTGCAGAAACTCTCCGCTTCCGTCGATCAGCGGGTTCAGAACGGAAAGTTGACCCAGGACAAGGCGAACCAGATCAAAGCCAACCTGCCCGATCAAGTGAAGAAAATGGTTGAACATACAGGTCCGTGGAACAAGTCGGGCCACCCGCTGGCCCGGGTAGGCATCGCCCAGGTCGCGTCGATTCTGGGCATGACTCCCCAAGATCTGATGACCCAGCTCAAGTCCGGCCAGTCCATCGCGGATGTGGCCCAGAGCAAGGGGATCTCCGAAGCGCAGTTGATCGACCAACTGCTGGCGAAGGAGAAAGACGCTCTGACGAAATTTGTCGAGCACAAGTGGGGCGGGAAGAAAACGCCCGACCAAGCGTCCGGCTCCGGCCCGGCTTCCCAAACCCCGGCGCCTTCTTCCAACTCCGGCCAGGAATCCGGATCGACCACTTCGTCCACCCTGTAACGGACGGGTGAAACCCCTTCCGACCTCCCCCAAGGTCTTGGGTGCTCGAGGAAGTGGCGAGTGTTCGCAACAAGGCCGGCGTCGAAGAAGGGCGGGGCTCAAGCTCCGTCAAGGTCAAACGTCCGATGGATACGCGCCGGCGCGCCCGATGGTGAGGGGACGGGGGCCAATCGCCCCCTCCCATTTTGTTGCCCGTTCCGTGTGAATTTTTTAAGAAAAAAAGTTTGGCGGGGAGATTCAAGAAGCAGGCAGAGAGGAGGGCGGCGGAGTGAATGTCTTCACGGCGGCAAAACGTAAGTTTCTCTCCGTTTTGACCATGGCCGCCATGGCGTTGACGGTGTTACCGGCCGTCGCCGCGGCGGCGCTTCCGTCGGATATTTCCAATCATTGGGCGGAACCGCAAATCGCCGATTGGGTAAACAAGGGGCTCATCAAGGGATATCCGGATGGGACCTTCAAGCCGGACGACGACATCTCCCGTGCGGAATTCATGGTTCTGGTCAACGCGGCGTTCGGATTTCAGGGTACAACAGACATGGCTTATCCCGACGTTCCGGCAAACGCCTGGTTTTACGGAGCTGTGGCGGCGGCGAAGGCCGCCGGATACATCACGGGTTATGAAGACGGTACGATGAGGCCGAATGATCCGATTACCCGGGCGGAAGCGGCGGCGATCATCATGCAGGTCAAGAAACTGCCGCCGAACAGCGGGGCGGCGGATCAGTTTGCCGACCGGTCGGCCATTCCTGCCTGGAGTAAAGCCGCCGTCGGGGCTGTGGCCGGCGCCCGGATCATGCAGGGGTACCCGGATGGCACGTTCCGGGCCGAGAGTCCGATTACGCGGGCAGAGGCTGTGGTGGCCTTGGATCAGGCGCTTCGGTCAACTCCGGGCCAGACGGGCGGCGCGGGCATTTCGACGCTGTCCATCACGACGACGTCGCTGCCGGATGCCACGGCGGGCAGTGACTACACGGCGACGCTGCAGGCGAGCGGGGGGACGCCGCCCTACACCTGGTCGCTCGCGGACGGTTCCCTGCCGGACGGGCTGAGCCTGACGAACGACGGGACCATCACCGGCAACCCGACCTCGGCGGGGACGAGCACCTTTACGGTCCGGGTGACGGACAGCTCCGGCACACCGCAGACTGTGACGGCGGACCTGAGCCTCACGGTGAATGCGGGTTCTCTGTCCATCACGACGACGTCGCTGCCGGATGCCACGGCGGGCAGTGACTACACGGCGACGCTGCAGGCGAGCGGCGGGACGCCGCCCTACACCTGGTCGCTCGCGGACGGTTCCCTGCCGGCGGGGTTGACCCTGACGAGCGACGGGACCATCACCGGGACTCCAACCACGGCGGACACGGTCACCTTTACGGTC
The DNA here is from genome assembly GCA_029960885.1 of Kyrpidia sp. Classification (GTDB taxonomy): domain Bacteria; phylum Bacillota; class Bacilli; order Kyrpidiales; family Kyrpidiaceae; genus Kyrpidia. The sequence goes on from JASBVV010000042.1 coordinate 18,474, forward strand.
CAGGCGGCGGACAGTTCGAACCCGCCACAGACGGTGACGGCGCCCTTGTCCATGACGGTAAAATAACGCGGGTTCCGACTTGCACCCGGCGATGGACCTCCGAATGACTTGCAGGCCCCCGTCGATATGGGCGGGGGCCTGTCGGTATCGTCGGGCTCGACGTGCCGCCTTTCACGGCAAAGGCGCGATCCATACGTCGCGCAACGAGATTTCCAAATCTTCAAATATCGTTGAGCGCACGATGTCGTCCTGGCCGTAGACCTCGGGAAAGCCGTCCGGGTCCTTTTCGAAGGCCAGCACCTCGACGATCCGGTCGGCGGCCGTTGTCGACGGAACCGCGTCGCTCATCGTTTTTTCTTTGCCACACTTCCTTGTTATACTTACGGCGAGAATCCGGGAACGGAGGTGATGGCAATGCCGAGTCCTCGATCCGATCGACCGGGCGGATATACGTATCAGGACTATGTGAGCTGGGAGGGGGACGAACGCTGGGAACTGATCGACGGGGTGGCCTATCTGCAGGCCAGTCCAAGCTCGGTACATCAGCGGGTTGTTCTGCGCCTGGGGGCGGAGTTTGACAGGTATTTGCGCGGGAAACCCTGCGCCGCATACGTTGCCCCCATGGATCTGACCTTTGAGGCCGAGTCGACCACCCGGGACGTGGTGCAGCCGGATCTGTTCGTGATGTGCGGATCGTACAAGGAAGGAGCGCGCATTGTGGGAATTCCCGCACTGGTGGTCGAGGTTCTCTCCCCTTCCACAGCCACCCAGGACTATGTTCGCAAAATGAATCTCTATCAGCGGGTTGGCCTCTCTGAATATTGGATCGTTGATCCTGTAGCGAGGGTGATCAACGTCTATCGAAGAGAAGATTCGGCCCTGCGGTGGTTCGCGGAATTCAACGAGGGCGACACCCTCAGCCCCTCGATGTTTCCGGACCTCGCCGTCGAAGTGGACACGGTCTTTGCATTGTGACGCGATGGCGCGCGGATCGCGGCGCCGGGACGGCCGGAGCCCGGCCGGAGCAGCCCCCTGCTCACGTATCCAACATGGCCCGTATCAGGTTCAAGGTCTGCTCCAGGTCGGTGAAACGCAAGAATCCCAGGCGGCCCCGCGTCCGGTAGATCGGGATGTCGATGCCGCCGACCAGGAGTCCGGCCCCGGCCATGGCGAGAATCCCGCCGTCCGAGGCGTCGTTCGGCTTCACCCCGGATTGATGGGGGATGCCCAGGCTTTCTGCGAGGGTCCACAGCCGGTCCTTCATCTCCGGCCGGACGATGAGGGAGCGGTCCAGGGCGCGGATGACCGGGCCGCTCCCGGTGCGGACGCCCCCGGTGCGCCGGCCCGCCGCCGGCGGAGCCGGTGCCGTGGCCACGTCCAGCGCCCAATCGAAGGCTTCTTCGAACACGGCCAGGCGCCCCGCCCGGGCGCCGACCGACCGCTGGGCGGAAAACAGGAGGGTGACGTCATACCGCACACCGGCCA
>JASBVV010000043.1 GCA_029960885.1 Kyrpidia sp.
ATGCGGATCGTGGATGCATTGTTGATTCCTGCTTTGGCGTTGGCCTCCATCTTGTACCTTATCCGTTTTTTTCGATCCTTCAGAGGAAGAACAAATAGGCCCTGAATCCGCGACGAGTGAATATGAAAAATCCGCCGGTTTCCGGGCATCGCTGCGTATTCCTCCGCATAAACAAGGGAAGAGGCGGGACATCCGGTCCGTAGCCGGCGCGTGGAGACGTTCCCCCGGAGCCCGGGCGCCCCCCCTGCTCATGTATCCAAGATCGCCCGAAGCAGGTTCAAGGTCTGCTCCAGGTCGGTGAAGCGCACGAACCCCAAGTGGCCGCGGGTCGCATAGATCGGGATGTCGACGCCGCCGACGAGGAGTCCGGTCCCGGCCATGGCGAGAATCCCGCCGTCCGAGGCGTCGTTCGGTTTGACCCCGGGTTGGCAGGGGATGTCCAGCCGTTCCGCGAGGTTCCACAGCCGGTCTTTCATCTCCGGCCGCACGATGAGGGAGCGGTCCAGGGCGCGGATGACCGGACCGCCCCCGGTGCGGACGGCGCCGCTGCGCCGGCCCGCAGCCGGTGGAGTCGGCGCTGTGGCCACATCCAGGGCCCAATCGAAGGCTTCCTCAAACACGGCCAGGCGTCCCGCCCGAGCTCCGACCGACCGCTGGGCGGAAAACAGGAGGGTGACGTCATACCGCACACCGGCCAGCCGGTCCGCCAGAGCAGCCAGAACCGCCGTGCCGGCGCGCCACGGGAGGTTGCCGCCGACGGCGGTGTCGCCCATGATCGCCGTTCGGGAGTCCAGAACCGCCGGCTCGCCGGTCCGGACGGTTCCCGAGGTGAGGATGACGAACAGCCGGCTGAAATCCACCGCCTCCCCTTCGATGCCCGCCTCCACATCCACCAGCCCCGTGGCCCCGCTTTGGAAGTGGACCTTTTCCCCTGGCAGATCCTTGGCTTGAACGGGTCCGATGGGGGCGATCCGGACGACGTCCGGTTCTTCCACCCGGGTGGCCATGAGCCCCGGTTCGTCCAGCCCTGTCACCAGTAACACGCGCCCCTTCGCTCCCGGCGTCCAGGTGCGGGCGAGGACGTTGCCGGCGGGATCGACTTCGCAGCGGTCCAAGCGGGCGCCCACCGTGTCGACCACCCATTTGCGAATGTCTTCTTCAAATCCGGCGGTGCCAAACGCCGTCGCCGCTTCGACGATGAGACGGCTCCAGTCGGTCATGGTCGTTCGTCTCCCTTCTGTCCCGGTCGGGCGCCATCCTTGAGCGCGCTCCTCCGGTTTCGCACTTGGCCATTCCGTATTCCTTTCCACATTCCCCCTCGAAATTCCTTCAGAAACGCAGCGGATTGTTGGGCTCAATTTCAGATATTGCCCATCTGTTTCAAGGCAATGCCGGTGGTTTGCGGCAGCGCTGCGAGTTTGCGGCACCGCTGGTGTCCGGCGGATCCTTCGGCGTATAATAGCCGTGTGCGGAGACGGGGGACCCGGCCAAAGGAGATGAAGCCCGTCGCGGACAAGCGGGCGATCCTTGGGGCGGTCTTGTGACGGACAAGTAGATGATCCGGGAACAGGGGGCATCGGATCTGTGAGAAAATGGGTGGTTGCAGGGCTCGCGGCGGTGGCGGTGATCGGCGGCGGTGTTTGGTATGCGGAACGAATCGCTGTGGAAAAATTCGGTAATCAGATCACGAATCTGTTGCAGGACCCGGCGGTGCAAAAGCAGGCGGACCGGGTGAGCCAGGACCCGCAGGTGGCCTCGAAATTGAACCAAGCGGCGGAACAGATGGCGGCCAAAGGCGGAGCGGTGGGGAGTACCGACGGGGCGCCCGCTCAACCGCCTTCGTCATCGTCAGTGTCCGGCGGCGGCGGGAGTGCCTCCCCATCTTCCCCTTCTTCTTCGTCTTCGTCCATGTCCGGGGGCGGCGGTGGAATCGTCTTCCACAGCCGCTCGGAGGCCATCCGTTTCGCCATGAGCCGATTTTCCCAAGCGGAGATTGCCCGATACATGAGCATGTACGCGCGGGGCATGACACCGGAGGAGAAGCGGGCGGCCAAAGCGGATGTCCTGTCGCGGTTCTCTCCGGCGGAGATCCGCGCCTTGATCGCCGCGAGCAAATTGCCCAACTGACGTCCAGGCTCCCGGGTCCCGTGGCTGTGCCCGGATGGCAGGAGTTTTGTGGCCGGCGGATGAATCTGTAAGGCAGGCAGGGGAACGGATCCGGGTGACGGGCAGAGCCGAAGCGACGAAAAGCGGGCTGTGACAGCCGGTTTCGCCAGGCAACCGGAAGCGACGGAAACAGGAGGCGCATATGGAGTATCAAGAGGATGTGATTGAGCTAAGGGAAATTTTCCGCATGTTTCGGAAACGGCTTTGGTTGATCGTGACGATCACCGTACTGGCGGGCCTGATGAGCGCAGGGATCAGTTATTTTGCACTGAAACCCGAATACCAGTTGACCACCACCCTTCTGGTGAACAAGAAACCCACCAATGAACAGTTGATTTACAACGACATCATGGCCAACGAAGCCCTTGTGAAAACGTACGAGGAGGTCATCAAGAGCAGGTCGATCGCCCAGGAGGTCATCAATACCCTGCATCTTCCTCTGTCGGTGGACCAACTCGACAATAAGGTCAACGTCAGCAGTGTGGATAAGTCCCAAGTCCTGTCCATTTCTGTGACCGATCACAATCCCGTCCTCGCGGCGGCCATCGCCAATACCTTGGCCGATGTGTTCCAAGCGAAAATCGTGTCCCTGATGAATGTGGAGAATGTGCAGATCGTCGACCGGGCGACCGTGTTGCCGAATCTCCAGCCCGTGAAGCCCAAGCCCCTGTTGAACACGGCGATTGCCGTCGTCCTCGGTCTGATGGTCGGTGCGGGTCTGGGCGTGTTGCTGGAATACCTCGACACGACGATTCGCACGGAGGAGGACGTGCTTCGGTATCTGGGGGTGCCGGTTCTGACGGTGATCGGGCATATCGGCGAGTACCCGTCGAAAGGGGAGACGGCCGCCGCTCTCAGGACACTGGAAAGGCAGGAGGCGTCGAGTCGGTTGATGTCCGAGGCGGCCGCCGGAAAGGAGGAGATCGGGCATGGCGCGGAAAGATAGTCACCGGGGCAAGCTGATTGCCTACCTGCGGCCCCAGGACACCATTGCCGAAACGTACCGGTCTCTTCGCACCAACATTCGGTTCGCGGCGGCCGCCGCCGAGGTGCGCTCCCTGGTGGTGACCAGTTGTATGCCCTCGGAAGGCAAGACGATCACCGCGGCGAATCTCGCTGTGGTGGAGGCTCAGGCGGGGCGGCGCGTGCTGTTGGTTGACGCCGATCTGCGCCAACCCTCTCTCCACCACCTGATGGCTCTCTCCAACCGTACGGGATTGACATCGGTGCTCATCGGCGAGCGGAGCTTGGCCCAGGCGGCGGTGCCCTTCCAGGTGGAGGGGCTCGAGGTGTTGACGAGCGGCCCGCTTCCCCCCAACCCCGCCGAACTTCTCGCTTCGGCGCGGATGAGAGCGCTCCTTGAGCGGGCCGAGGAGGAATATGACCTGGTGATTCTCGATTCTCCCCCGATTTTGCCCGTGGCGGATGCACAGATTCTCTCCTCCGTAGTTGACGGCGTCCTCTGGGTGATCCGGGCGGGTCGCGTTCCCAGAGAAGCGGCGATCAAAGCCCGGCAGCTTCTGGAGTTGGCCAAGGCCCGCGTTCTTGGCGTCGTGCTCAACGACAAGCGGGACAAAAACGGGGACGGGTATTATTACTATTATTCCTATTCCCACGGCGGCAGGTCTCAATAAGGGGCCGAGGGGAAGACCGATGAGCACGGGACGCGGGCCCGGGACGGGAGGAGCGGCCGATCTTCATGCCCATCTGCTGCCCGGCGTGGACGATGGTCCGGAGTCTCTGGACGATGCGTTGGCGCTGGTTGAAGAGATGGTCCGTCAAGGCATCGAGGCCGCAGTCTGTACGCCGCACATGTTCGATCGGCGCTATCGGGTTTCGGAAGAGGCGGCGCGGTGCGCCTTCACTCGATTGAGGAAGGAGGTGCAGCGCCGGGGTGTCCGGATCACGTTGTATCTGGGGGCCGAGGTGAGGCTGACCGAGGCCGCTCTGGATGGGTGGACCTCGGGGGCCGTCCCGCGGGATTGGGGCGGGGGACGGTATGTGCTGGTGGAGCTGCCCATGCAGGAGGTGCCCCGGAACTGGCTGGAACTGGCCCATGAGTTTCTCGTGTCCGGGGTGACGCCGATCCTGGCCCATCCCGAGCGCTATCCGGCGATGATGGACGACGGGGGACTGATCGAGGAGTGGGTGGACAGGGGCGGCTTGTGCCAAGTGACATGGGGGAGCCTTCTGGGGACATGGGGGAGCGGCGCCCGGCGCAGGGCGCTCTGGATGCTGGAACAGGGCTTGTGCCACGTGATGGCCACTGATGCTCACGACTTGGTCAAGCGGCCGCCCGACGCGCAAAGGGTCCTCGGATGGATCCGGGAACAGGGAGGTGAGGAAACGGCGGAGGCGCTGCTCGGCAACGCTTGGACTGTCCTCCTCGGGAATTCGGTTGAGAATCTGCTCAAGGTATCCTGGCTGCCTCGCCGCAGACGATGGTGGCGGCTCTGGGAAGGGTAAGCCGCAGGGCTCGCAGTCACGGCGTGGGCCTCCCGCCGGGAAGGTCGAAATCTTTCGCCATTCGTCTGCAACGGATTGGCATGAGCCATCCTTTTCTGATACAGTGTTACGTAAAAGAAATAAAGAAGAAGAGAGGAGTGTGATGAACGTTGAGAAGTGTTCCGAAGTGGACGCTGGGCGGCACGGCGCTGGCGGTCATGACAGCTCCGGTGCTTGCAGTGTCTGTTCCGGCTTATGCGGTGACCGATCAGACGCTGGAAAAGACGAAACGATTCGCCGCTTATGTCCAGGATCTCCATCAGGTTGTATCTGCGAGTGATTGGGCAACGATTAAAGGAGCGGTTGATCAGGTCGCGGATCTTCAGGCAACAGACTGGAACGACATTTTATGGGGATCGGGTGGGCAACCATCTTCGGCTTTGTCCGATGCTCTTGTGGCTTTGTCAAACGATATCGTCAAATACGTGGTGGACAATCAAGGTGTAGTCGATGACACCGAATTGTTAAACCGGCTCAATGCATTCAAGGCTGATCACGGGGCGGTTTTGGGCAATCTCACGGTGGCCGATTTGATCGATCTCGTACAAGGCATCATCTTGCAGAGCACCCTGACAATTAGTTGGAATCAGATTCAAAGCATCGTGGACTGGTTAAGCACCTACAACCTTCATCCATCGGATATTTGGAATATTAGGTCGAGGTTACAAAATAAGGTGGCAGACGCCTATCCCGCACAGATTGCCATTCTCCAAGACTATGTTCCCAAACGGGTGGACTTCAAGGATCTGAAAACAGGGAATACATACCCGGGCGGTACGGCGTCCTTCCCGAAAGGGGCCATCATTCAACCGGATTTAGTATTCAATAATCAGATTCCAAGCGTTTCGCTGCAGGGGAAATCCCTGGGCAGCGAGGTCCAATGGGTATCCCAGAATGATAATGCCATCCACTCCAATCAGGACGGCACATTCACCGTGAACGACAGCGGGACGTTAAAGGCGCAAAAAACCTTTGAAGGAAAAACCATCTCCCTTTATACCGTATCTATCACTGCCAAGACTGGTTCCACCGGCGGTGGTGGTGGCGGTGGTGGCGGCGGCGGTGGCTCTACCGGCGGTGGTGGCGGTGGTGGCGGTGGTGGCGGCGGTGGTGGAGGCGGCAGCGGTACCGGCGGAAGCGGCAGCGCGGTCGTCACGCCCTCCGGTTCGGTCACATCGGTCACGACTGCCGACGGCCAGGTGGTATCCAGTGTGGATGTCACCGCCAAGGACTTGTCCGCGGTCCTGTCGAACCCGAATGTGAAAGAGATCGTCGTCCATGTTCCGCAAGCACAGGATGCGAAGGGCGCCCAGGCCAAGCTGTCTCTGGACATTCTCAATCAATTGCAACAGATCGGGCAGCGTGTCCTCACGATCCAGACCGCGGTGGGGGTGCTGAAGGTGCCGGTGGACGCGGTGACGAGGGATGTCATCGCGAGCGCGCTCGGGATTGCGGCGGACAGTCTCGATCCGACAAAGGTCACCGTCTCGTTTACCGTCTCGCAGGCGTCCGACGACCGGAGCCGCCAGGTGTCCGACACCGCTCAGCGCGGGGGACTGCCCGTGATCGCGCCGGTGCTGAATTTCATCATCCAGGTGGCGGGGCCGGACGGCACGACCCGGGAACTGACCAACCTCGGCAACTACTACATCGTGCATCAGGTGCCGCTGCGGGATACCGGCGTTCCGGGAGGTCAGGCGACCGGCGTGATGGTGGTCGGGGAAGGCGACAAGACGACGTTCGTGCCCGCCCCCACCGTTGTGGACAATGGCGTGGCCAAGATCATGGTCCCGCACGATTCGACGTATACGGTGGTCAGGGTGAACCGCTCTTTTGCCGACGTACCCGGCCAATATTGGGGGGCGTTCTACATTCAGGGGCTAGCCAATCGGCTGGTGGTGTCCGGTTATCCGGACGGCAGCTTCTATCCCGATCAGCCGATCACCCGGGCCGAGTTTGCCACGATTGTCGTAAAGAGTCTCGGGTTGGAGCCGGTGAACACGTCGTCTTTCCCAGACGTGAACCCCGCCGACTGGTACGGGCCCTATGTCGGTGCGGCGGTGAAAGCCGGGCTGGTGCACGGATATCCGGACGGCACATTCCAGCCCTCGGCGCAGATCACCCGGGAAGAGGCGGCCCAAATGCTCTACAACGCGGAGAAGTTCCTCAAGGCCAACACCGGCGTCGACCACGACGGGGCCATGCGGGCGGTCGGTCAATTCACCGACGGCAAGAATGTGAACGCCGTGTTTGTCGATGCCGTCGGGACCCTCACCTCCCAAGGGCTGATCAAAGGGTATCCGGACGGGTCGTTCCAACCGGCCGGCAAGACCACCCGGGCGGAAATGTCCACCGTGGTCTACAAGTTGTTGCAATGGGTCGGCCTGACGAATTGAGGCCCGATCCGTTTGAGGGGAACCGACGATCTGCGAGGGAGGGCTGCCGGTACGGCCGGCAGCCTTCCTCGTGAGAACACCGGCGGGGAAAGACATCGCAGAGGAGAGAGGAGAGGCGCGCATGAGGACCTACGCCCGGGGAGCTGCCGTCACGGCGGCCGCTATGGGAGTGAGTCTTGCTTTTCAGGCGCTCTGCGGTGAAGTGCAGGCGGCGCCGAGCATGGATGAGTTGTTCAACCAGTTGAAGAGCCAGTACGCCGGCCAGTTGGCTCCCTATTACCAACAGGGAGTGACGGACAGTGACCTGAAGAACTTTCTTTCTGATTTGATTTCTGCCATGCAGAGCCGGTCGGATCTGAGCACCGGCAATTTTGACAACGTGCTCAAGGACGAAGGGTTCAAGGTCATAGGGAACTATCCGAAGCTGCAGGAGTTGCTCATTAACGCTTTGGTTTCCAAAGGATCGGGGGAAGTCAAACAACTTCTGATGCCGGTCCGCAACGTGCTGTACAGTTTCTTTTTTCCCGGAAACGGCGGACAGTCCGGTTCGCCATCCGGATCACAACCCGGGACATCCGGAGGCGGGGGAGGTGGCGGCGGGGGCGGCGGTGCCCCGCAGCCGCCCGCCAACCAGCCGCAGCCTCCCCGGCCCCCAGGGGTCCAGCCGCCGGCGGGCGGCACCGGTGTGACTCTCGAACCGACCGCGCCCGCCAAGACGGTGACGGACCCGACCGGCACGCTCCTCTCGAAAGTCGAATTGACGGAGGGAGATTTCGCGAAAGTCAACGGGATGTCGAATCTCCCCGAGATCGTCGTGCAGGTGCCGGCGCCGAAGGATCAGACGGTGCTGGGCGGGCAGGTGACCTTCCCGCTTTCGGCTTTGCAAAAGGTCCGGCAAACGAGCCCGACAGTCCATTTCACTGTGAATACGGCTTCCGGTGCGCTGTCGGTGCCCGCAAAGGTCTTGGCTCCGGAGGCTTTGGCGAAATCGCTGCACTTCGCCGGGGCGGTGGATCCCGCCCAAGTGCAGGTCACATTGACCGTCAGCGAGCTGAACGGGGCGCGGGGGGAGGATCTCGGTCGCGCTGTTCGCAGTCAGGGATTTGAACCGGCGGCGGGATGGCTGAACTTCCGTGTGGAGATCAGCGTCGGGGGAACCACGACAGAGCTGCGGGATTTTGGCGGCCAGTACGTGATCCACCGCATTCCTCTCCGCAGCAATACGGGTTTCCAGGGATATGCGGGCGTGATGATCCGCGACCAGGGCGGCCGGGTGGAGTTGGTGCCGGTACCCACGGTGATCAAGGACGGGACGGCCGCCCTGCTCGTGCCCCACAATTCGCTGTATACGGTGGTGCGGGTGGACCGGCACTTTGGGGATGTCCCGGGCAACTACTGGGGAGCGACGGCGGTTCTGGGCCTTGCCGACCGGCTGATCGTCTCGGGCTACCCCGACGGTTTGTTTCATCCGGACAATCCAATGACCCGGGCGGAATTCGTGACCACCCTGGTGCGCGGGCTGGGTCTCGAACCGGTCCCGGCCGGCGGTTTTACGGATGTGTCCGCCGGAGCCTGGTACGCGTCCTCTGTGGGCGCGGCGGTCCAGGCCGGCTTGGTGCACGGCTATCCGGATGGGACGTTCCATCCGGACGGTCGGATCAGTCGGGAGGAAGCGGCGCAACTGCTGTATAACGCGGCCACATTCCTGAACGTGCAGGGAGCGTCCAACGCCCGGGCGGCCGGGGCTGCAGCAGGGACGTTCAGCGATGGCCACGCGATCAATCCGGTCTTCGTCCGGGCGGTCGGCACCATGGCCGATCAAGGCTTGATCCGGGGGTATCCCGACGGCACTTTCCGCCCGCAGGACACCGTGACCCGGGCGGAGATGGCGGCCATGATGACCAAATTGCTTCAACTGGCGAAGCTGATGAATTAAGGATAGGTTAAAAATGGAATGAACGACTTGCCGGTGCGAGACCCGCGAATATATAATTGAATTTGGGAGAAGTTGCTAGGCTTCGAGGCGCAGCGGTTTTTCATGGGAAGTATAACCGTTCTCAACGGAGCACTCGGCCATGCTTGGGGTAGGGGCGACAGCCCCTACCTGAGGGGCCGGTCGCCAAGGGTGCGAAGTGAGGGCGGGTTCAATGCCCGAATACATATCACTTTTCGGGTTGACTTGGGCGATGGAGCACCCGACAAGGGATCTGGCGGCGTGATCAAAAAATTTCTCCAAGGGAATGTCGTTTTTTAAACAGGTTTTAAACTTCATCCGCTATATTGAGTTACCGGGATAAACCGTCGGGAAAGACGGGGGAGGGTGCACAGCTTATAGATGTGGAACACCGGTTGGGGATGCGCGGGAAGGCCAAGAGTCGGCGCCCGCTCCTCTTCCATCGCTGCGCCCGGCGTCAGCGGTGGGTGCCGTTCCGTCACATGCGGAGCCGATGCAGCGTCGGACGATCGCCGACTCAAAGAAAGCGAGCTTCTGCTTCTTGAACTTCGCAGTTCCCGTGAATATACTTGTCCTTTAAAGAGAGTGATGTTGCCGTTCAAAGCCATAGTAGGCTGACCTGGATGGATGCCAAAGTTGACTTCATGCCCACCTGTCCACGCCTGTGCACCACGGACCTCCCCTCCTTTCCAAACCTATATGTATGGATGTATCGGCTAGAAGAATATCCATCTTTCGGTGAGGCTTCCTAACCGTTATCAATGGAGCACTCGGCCGTGCTGTGGGTAAGGATGGTTGTCCCTACCTTAGGCGCCCGTCGCCAAGGGTGCGGCGTGAGGGAGGGTTCGATGCCCTGTAAAAGTTTGGTATGAAAGTTTTTTCTTTCTGCTTTGCAACCATTTACTCAATGAAAGATCCAATTGACCCATTCCCATGAGCATTCTGCGAGTGGGGCGCCCTTCCTGCAGGGAATCGGTTGCCGCCAGATTCTACCGGAAAGGTTGTGCCTCTTTCATGGGCCCACTCAAAGACAAGATTCTGCAGAGTGAGCGACGGCTCCTGCTTATGCTTGCCCAAAATCGATGATTATAGTTCCCGAACGTTGTTGAACTGACGATTGTTGCCAAGTGTCCAGTGACAATGAATGAGCGGTGTCGAGGGGGGTGGGCCCGTGTTGCGAAGCCATGCGCAGATATTGACGCAATTGAGCATGCTGGCTGACATCCTCTGGACAGGGGTGGCCATCGTCGTTTCCTTTGAGATGGTTGATCTCTATCACGGGATTTTGAGGGACCGTTTTTTTTCTGAGCAAGACCTATATGTGGCCTTTGCCTCCTTGGCCATCTGGGCCACACTTTTAGTATTTTCGGCCGATCGGTCCTCGCAGCGCGACCGCTCCCTGGCCTGGACAGTGGCCGATATGGGGCGCATCAACCTGTGGGGGATGCTGCTGCTGGTTCTCGTGTGCTATGTGATTCGCTGGCCGGTGAGCCGGCTCTACGTGGCGGTTCTGGCCTGCACTGATTTCTTGATTCTCTCCGCCTGGCGGATTGTTGTCCGCGCGGTACTGGCCCGGATCCGGATGCGCGGGTGCAACACCCGCACCCGCCTCTTGGTGGGCACAGGGCCGAAAGCGCTGCAGTACATTGAAGCTGTAAGGCGCCAGCCCGGAGCGGGTCTGCATCTGCTGGGTTTTGTCGATACAGACTGTTTTCCGGCCGCGCGAGAGGTGGCCGCCGGGGCGGCCGACGGTGTCGTTCAGACGTTTCCTTGTTTGGGGGAGTTGGATGATCTTCCCATGATTTTACAGGAGAACGTCGTGGACGAGGTGGTCATCGCCATGCCGATTGGGCATCCCGCGGTGATGTCCGCAATACACATGTGCGAGATTCAGGGAGTGCCGGCGAGCTTACTGCTGGAACAGGTGGAAACGACCATTGCCCGCTGGGAGTACCGCGATATGCTGGGAATCCCGGCCGTGCGCTTTTTCACCACCAACGAAAATCCGGTTGCGCTGGCCGCCAAGCGGGTGCTCGACATTGTCGTATCCAGCCTGCTGCTGGTTGTGCTCAGTCCTTTTTTCGGGGTCATCGCCTTGGCCGTGAAGCTCGATTCGCCAGGGCCCGTGATCTATCGGTCCATTCGAGTGGGCAAAGGCGGGCGGCAGTTTACGCTGTACAAATTCCGTTCGATGGTTCAAAACGCCGAGGAGTTAAAAGCGTTACTTTTGGCGGCCAACGAGATGTCCGGCCCGGCCTTTAAAATCAAGGCGGACCCGCGCATCACACCGGTGGGACGGATATTGCGCAGGACAAGCCTGGACGAGCTGCCCCAGTTGTTCAATGTCCTGAAGGGGGACATGAGCCTGGTCGGCCCTCGGCCTCCGCTGCCTGACGAAGTTGCCCAGTATGAGCCCCGGTGGCGCCGACGGCTTTCGGTCAAACCGGGCCTCACGTGTTTGTGGCAGGTTGGAGGGCGGAGCGAGATCGACTTTGACGAGTGGATGCGTCTCGACATGGAGTACATAGACAACTGGAGTTTCGGGCTGGATCTGCGCATCCTGCTCAAAACGATCCCGGCGGTGTTAACCGGACGGGGGGCGGAATAAGGAAAACGTATTGGGGAAGGAATCGTGCTCTGAACAGCGGACATTCTCAACGTGGTGTGAGGTCAGCGGTATCCTACGATGACTCCATCCTCAGGAGGGTTGGGCGGGTTTTATCGTGCCCTGCAGGGAAGAGTCCCAAGGCGTGCGGAACAGAGTTTCCAAGCCTGCAAGGCCGCGGAAAGGACGGGTTGGTAGGTTGGCATCTTCCATAAAGATCCCACGACTTCCCAAGGTAAGCCATGTCTCACATCGAGATAGAGGGGCGAGAGAAGAAGGCGAGGGAGGAAACGGCGGTGTCGATGTCAGGCCGGACCGGTCCGAGACCGCCCATGACTGACGCTGGGCTGGACGAGCGGGTCCAAGAGAAGGTAACGGCGCCGTCCATGGCGGCGCAAAGCCTTCAGACCTTGCTCAGCATGATCGCGGTG
>JASBVV010000044.1 GCA_029960885.1 Kyrpidia sp.
AGTGAAGGATTTGTTTCATGGGGTCTTTGGACGATTTCTTTGGAAAACGATAGGCTGTTGGGTACTTCTCAGGACGGCCGGCATACTGGGGATCCCAGTCCAACGCTGGAATCCGCTCATGAACTTTGTTGATAAACGCTGCGGGTGAAGATGACATCCTCTTCCCTCCCAAATGAGAGATTTTTCCCTGAGCCGGAATCCAGTAGCGGCTCGGGATGTCTTTCATGTTTTTAAAAATTAGCAATGATCGTGCCAACCGGGGGAAAGGCTTCAAGGAGAGAGGGCGAACACCGGGATTCCGGCCGTTTTACAGGTTTTTTCACGGTCCTTCATGAGCGCCTTTCAAGAGGGATTTGAAACGATTCCGAGCCAAGCGCAAGCGGGTGAAAACCCTTAAACACGCGATCTTGAGTGTGCGATTCGAGGAGTGTTTCATTGTTTTGAAAACAAAAATATCCGAAACTTCGGAGTTTAAATCCAAAATCTCGGAATCATGAAACACCGTTCCCCTTACGGTTTGACGGCCTTCATCGCCAAAACCAGGCCGCCGCACAGTCCGGACAGGCTCCCCAGAGCCGGAGGCGCGATGTAGTGGTCCATATCGGCAAGAATCTCCGGGCGGTCGATGTATCCGCCGAGAAGTTCCAGCACCCTGCGGCGAATGAGGGGGAACAGTTGCGCCTGTCGCATCACGCCGCCGCCGAGGATGATGCGTTGGGGGGACAGGGCGTAGACGTAGTTCACCAATCCTTGGGCCAGGTAATCCGCCTCGAGTTCCCATGCACGGTGATCCGGGGGAAGATCGGCGCCCCTTCGCCCCCAGCGCCGCTCAATGGCGGGACCCGAGGCCAGTCCCTCCAGGCAGTCCCCGTGGGTGGGACAGACCCCGGGGAACAGGTCCCCGGCCTGTTTTCGGACGATCACATGACCCATTTCCGGGTGCATCAGGCCGTGAAGAATCCGGCCTTCCACCAGGGCGCCGCCGCCGATGCCGGTGCCCACGGTGAGGTAGAGGCATGTGTGCAAACCTCGGCCGGCTCCCCACCGGGCCTCGGCGAGGACCGCCGCGTTCACGTCAGTGTCGAGGGCCACCGGAACCGGAAATCGCCCGCGCAACTCGGCGAGAATGTTACAATACCGCCAGGCGATCTTGGGGGTGCCGGTGATCGAGCCGTACGAGGGGCTCCTTGGATCCAAATCCAACGGCCCGAAGCAGCCCACGCCCAGGGATTGAATGGGCTTGTTCCGAAAATACGCAAAAACCGCATCCAGCGTTTCTTCGGGTACCGTGGTGGGAACGGTGATCTGGTCCAGGATCCGGCCGTCTTCATTGCCGATGCCGCAGACGAATTTGGTGCCCCCTGCCTCAACGGTGCCGAACAAGGATCTCCCCTCCTGTTTACCGGACTTCTCCGTACACTCCGTTTGCCATGACTATATTCGATGGCGCCCGTTCACGTAAAGAATGGGGTTTGTCGTGGAACGAATCTGCCCGGTGAAAGATACATTGCGCGGAGTGCCCACGGTGGCCGCGAAGAGGCTTTTCTTTTGCCACAGGGGCGTCGGCCTCGGATTGCCGATCTGCGCTGGCCATTCGTTTTGCATTTGGTTATTGTTGTGTTGTGTGTCCGCAAAGGCAAATCGAACATCCGGAAGGAGGCGAATGCCTGGTCTGGAGGCCGGTCTGCTTGAATCCCAGATTCAAGCAGGTTTTTTGAACCAGGTGACGGGATGGTCAGCGTGTTTGTGTATGGAACTTTGCTCACCGGCGAGCCGAACCACCGGGTGGCGGCCCCGCATCTTCACGGTGTGCAACCGGGGCGGGTGCGGGGGCGGTTGTACGATGTCGGCCCGTATCCGGCGTTGGTATTGGACGAGGCCGGGCGTGAGATTGAAGGCCAGTGGTTCGAGGTGACGCCGGAGGGGTTGAAAGCGATGGACGATCTGGAGGAGTATCGGGGTCCGGGCCAGAACAACTTCTATGAGCGTGTGCGGGTTCGGGATGCCCAAACAAACCGGTGCGGATGGGTGTACGTGTGGGCGGACTCGCGCGGCTATCCCGAGATCCCGGTCGGCTCTTGGCGCGAGTGGAGGACGGTGCGCGGCCGGAGAGGGACCTTCTGAGGGTGACGGAAAAAAAGGCGGAGGTGACGCTTGGGGCATGCCGTTCCGCTCGGGGCATTGGAGAGGACCGGCATGCAGATTCCGGCGGGATGCTGGGTTGCGGCTGGCGCTTCACGCCGTTGCGCAGCCGTGGCACCCGGGAAGTGGTATGATAAAGATAAAGAAGGGTCACAGGCGGTGTTCGGCAGGGCGCAGCTTTGCGCAGCGCGAGATTCAGCCCGGGTGCTGCGTCTTCACGGAGGGGAACCTTTATGTCAACCACATCAGGCATGGATTCTGCTTCACCGGCCGTCCGTCGCCAGGGAACCGCCGTGCTGGCGGTCGCCGTCACGCTGATTTTTTGGTCGTCGGCGTTTGCCGGTATCCGTGGGGCGCTGTTTGGCGGCTACACGCCCGGGCACGTGGTGCTGCTCCGGTTTCTCAGCGCCTCGGGAGTGTTCGCCGTCTACGCGCTGTTTCGCGGCGTGCGCGTTCCGCGCGGCCGCGACGTTGCGGCGATAGCCGTGCTCGGCTGGATCGGCATTTCCGTCTACCATATCGCCCTGACATTCGGCGAGCAGACGGTCGACGCCGGCACGGCCAGTCTGCTGATTGCGGCCGCACCGGCGTTCACCGCAATGATCGCCACGTTGGTTCTCGGCGAGCGGCTCAACCGGCGCGGATGGTTGGGGGTCGTCATCGGATTTGTCGGGATTGCGTTGATCACCGTCGGATCCGGAGGATCATACCGGATCACCGGGGGAGCGTGGCTGATTTTGCTGTCGGCTGTCTCAACATCCATTTTCTTTGTCGGGCAGAAACCGCTGTTCGCGCGGTACAGCGCGATTGACCTGACGGCCTGGTTCACCTGGTTCGGGACCCTCCCGATGCTGTGGTTTCTGCCGGGCCTCGGCCGTGACATGGCGCAGACTCCGGCCATCGCCACGTGGTCGTGCATCTATATCGGTGTCTTTCCGGCTGCGATCGCCTACGTGGCTTGGGCGGTGGCGCTCAAGTTGGCGCCTGCGGGGCTGGTGGCCAGTTCTCTTTACATCAACCCCATTCTGGCCATCCTCATTGGCTGGGTGTGGCTGGGAGAGTTTCCCCGGTGGCTGAGCGTGCTGGGCGGGGCCATTGCGGTGTTCGGGGTTCTGCTGGTCAACCTCGGGGGTTCGGCGCATACGGGGCGGTCGACGGCGGCCCCCGACCGGCCCTTGGCGAGTGCGGCGGAGGACCGAGGCGGACCGAATGGAGACGGGTGAGGTGGAGGTGACCTTGATGGATGTGCTGAGTGAAGCGGAGATTCAGCGGCGTCTATCCGAGATTCCGGAGTGGAAGCGGGACGGCAGGTTCATTAGCCGGCGCTATGCGTTCAAATCGTTTACGGAGGCGATTGCGTTTACCAACCGGGTGGCTGATGTCGCGGAGCGGCGCAATCATCATCCCTTCATCTCAATTGATTACAAAATGGTGACCTTGCGTCTAACCTCCTGGAGCGCGGGCGGACTGACGGCCGCCGACTTTGGGGAGGCGGCCGAACTGGACGAGATCTACGCCGAAGGCGGCGGAGGCGCAGGGGGGGGCGGAACCGGAGCCGATCCCGGCCGGCGCTAGGCGCGCCGAGAAGAACGGGGATTGTGGAGCGGGAAACCGGTACAATGGTGTCAGCACCACGTGGGGGGACGGCCATGACCGAGAGCGACCGAGATCTGGTGGAAAAGGCCCGGGAGGCGATGGGGCGGGCCAAGGCGGATTACTCCGGATTTTCCGTGGGGGCGGCGGTGATTACCGCAGACGGCCGGGTGTTCACCGGAGCGAACATCGAGGTGTCGGTATTCGGGCTGTCCATGTGCGCCGAAAGGGTGGCTCTGTTTAAAGCTTATTCCGAGGGCGGACGGGACATCGTGGCCCTGGCCGTCGCGGGGTCCACGGCACGACCGATCTCCCCGTGCGGAGCCTGTCGGCAGGTCATTTGGGAACTTGCGCCGGACGCCCGGCTCCTGTTGGCCAACCGGGACGGGTCGGCGGTGGCGGAGCATAACCCCGCCGATCTGTTGCCCCGCGGATTTTTTCTCGATACCGATAGAAACTAACCGGACGGCAGGAATACGGCTCCGAAGAGGCACCTCATGGAACGGGGAGTCGGTTCCGCCACTCCGGCACGGCCGCCTGCGCCGAGATGGAGGTGAGCCACCGGTGTACATACCCGATTTGATCCGAAAAAAGCGGGATGGGGAAGAACTGAGCGCCCTGGAGATCGATTCCCTCATTCAAGGCTACACCCAGGGACGCGTTCCGGATTACCAGATGGCCGCCTTCCTCATGGCGGTGTTTTTTCGCGGGATGACCGAGGAGGAAACGGCGGCATTGACCCTGGCCATGGTGCGCGGCGGCACCAGGGTGGATCTGTCCGGGGTGCCGGGCGTCAAAATCGACAAACACAGCACCGGCGGGATCGCCGACACCACCACATTGGTGCTGCTGCCGTGGGTGGCCTCCGCCGGCGTCAGGGTGGCGAAAATGGCCGGGCGGGGCCTCGGGTATACCGGCGGCACCATCGACAAACTGGAGTCGATCCCGGGTTTTCGCACATCCCTGTCCCCCGAAGCGTTTGTCGATCAGGTCAAGCGGATCGGGCTTGCCGTCACCGCCCAGTCGCGGGCGTTGACGCCGGCCGATCGGAAACTGTACGCCCTCCGGGACGTGACCGCCACGGTGGAATCGCCCCCCCTCATCGCCAGTTCGGTCATGAGCAAGAAAATCGCCGGCGGTGCGGACCACTTCGTCCTGGACGTCAAGGCGGGCCGGGGCGCCCTTATGCCGGATGAGCGGTCCGCCAGGGAGTTGGCCGGGATCATGGTGCGCTTGGGCCGGCGCGTCGGCCGCGAGGTCACGGCCTTTCTCACCGACATGGACCAACCGTTGGGCTTGGCCATCGGCAACGCTCTGGAAGTGGCCGAAGCGGTGGAGGTGCTTCAGGGGAGGGGCGGCGGCGACCTTCGGGTCTTGTGCCTGGAGATGGGCGTGGAAATGGTGCGGCGGGCGGGCCTGGAGTCCGATGCGGATCGAGCCCGAAGGCTTTTGGAGGCGAAGCTGGAAAGCGGAGAGGCTCTGGCCATGTTTCGGCGCTGGGTGGAGGCCCAGGGGGGAGATGGCCGGGTGACCGAGGATCCCTGGCGGGTATTGCCGAAGGCGCCGTTCGTCAAGGCCGTGGCGGCGCCGGCGGACGGCTACATCCGGGACGTGGATCCTCGGCGTTTGGGACATTGCGTCCAGAAACTGGGGGCCGGCCGGGCTCGAAAAGAAGATCCGGTGGATCTCTCGGTGGGGGTGGTTCTCGGCGGCAAGGTGGGAGACCGTGTCCGGGCCGGCACTCCGCTCGCCACCATTCACGCCGCCTCGGTGGAGGCCCTGGCGGAGGCCGAAGCCGAAGTCCTTTCTGCGGTGACGCTCGCCCCGGATCCCGTACCGAGGCGCCCCGTGATCCTCGACAAACTGGGCTCCTGACCGGAGAAGGGCGAGACGGGCAGGAAGGGGGAGCGCGGTCTCAGCGGGTCGGGGCCGGGCGACGGGATGGACGCACCGTTTGTTCTTCTTCGTTTCAGGTCGAAAACCGTGCCCGGGTCTCTGGCCGAGGTAAGGCCAAATTCTGTATACTGTTCTCAAAACATGAAGGATCCCAACCCAGCGAGGTGACAGTGGTGATCGAATTTTTGGCGGAAGACAGTGTGACGGTGTTCCAGGACCCCACGAAGAATTGGGAGATCACCCGGCGGACCACCCAGATCCGAAAAGATCCCCTCACCGGAATTCGCACCCGGATTCTCGATTATCCGGTCCACATGCCGGATCCTCCCGATCTGACCGATTTGGCGGTACAGACGGCGAAAACCTGCCCGTTCTGCTGTCCCAGGGTCACCGAGGCCACGCCGAAGTATCTGCCGGAGGTCTCTCCGGAAGGGCGGTTCGGCCGCGGGGAATCGGTGCTGTTTCCCAACATGTTCCCCTATGACGAGAACAGCGCCGTGGCGGTGTTCTCGAATCGGCATTACGTGACCATGCCGGAACTGACCGCCGATTATCTCATGGATGGATTTTTGACTGCCGGCGATTACGCCGAAGCCCTGAACCGGGCGTATCCTTCGGTGAAAAAATATTTTTCCTTGAATTGGAATTACATGCCGGTGGCCGGGGCGAGCATCATCCACCCGCATTATCAGATCGTGGCGGGTCACGAGCCCACCAATTATCACGAGACGTTGCTGAAGGCCAGCGCACGGTTTTATGACCTGCATAAAGTACCGTACTGGACAAACCTTGTGGCGGCGGAAAAGGAGAAGGGCGAGCGGTATCTGGGCCGCACCGGCAAGGTGGACTGGCTGATCGCTTATGCTCCCCGGGGCTTGATCGAGGTCGTGGGGGTGGCGGAAGACGCCGCAAGGGTGGAGGATTTGGCGCCGGAGCGGTGGCGGGATCTGGCCGAGGGGCTCCAACGGGTGTTCGGCCATTTCGCGGAAAAGCGGTTCCCTGGCTTCAATCTGACGCTTTTCTCGGGTCTTGAGGAGGACCGGGACCATTATCGGCTCCAGGTGCGGGTGGTGCCCCGGGCGGTGCTGTCCGTGATCGGGACCAACGAAGTGAATTATTTTAAGATGCTCCACGAGGAATGTTTGACGATGATGCACCCGGAAAAGGCGGCCGCTGAATTGAAGCGGGCTTTCGCGTAGCCCGACGGGGGCGCGGGCGTTGTCGCGCGGCGATCGGCTCGCACGGTCAGTGACAGGAGTTCCGCAGGCACAACGATGCATGGGCGTGAACATGGATCGTCGCATGGCGGGACTCCCTCACCGGCCTTTTTTTGGTCTGTCCCTGCGCCCGAATGGCCTTTCGGTCATCTCGCATATCGCCGGCTGCCGCCAGGGAATGGATATTCATGGAGAACATGAGGCCCGGCCGGCGGGATCGGCCGGACTGCGGACAGGAGGGTGTGACATGCCGCAGGTGGCCGTGCGTCCGCCGACCAAGGTCAAACCGTCCCGGATGTGGTTCTGGGTGCTCGGACCGTGGCCGGTGACGGCGGGAGTCGTTATGTATGGTCCGGCGTTGTTCCAAGGGGATTTGGAAACGGCCCGCCTGTTTCTGAGCACCCTGTTGACCTCTCTGGTGACCATCCTCTCGCTGTCGGTGTCGGTGGTGTGGATCGGGGTGCAGCTGAGCGCCAGCCAGTTCGGCGGTCGGGGATTGGATTACTATCTCCGTTTTCCCTACCATGTCCCCATGCTGACCTTTTTTCTCGTCACCCTTCTCCGGGGAGGTCACCATTTGGCTGGGTTGCGGGGGCATGGGGAACTCAGCCCTTCGATGGCGCGACTCATCGGCGGGGACGCGGTGCTTGCCCTGATCTCCGTGGCGTTTTTGCTCTTCTATATGGTGCGGGTGGTCCGCCTCCTCCATCCCGAGGCGGTGGCCGACGTCATCGCCACCGAATATGAGCGGGCCCTGTCCGCGGGACGCATGCTCCAGGCGGAGATCCGGGCGGACCAGTTCCTCTCGGCGGCGACCCGGGCGGCCCGGGAAGGGGATCGCCCGACCCTGGAGCGCTGTTTGTGCTGGTTTGGACATTTGTTGGAGAAGGATGGTTCGTCCCCCGGGGGGCGGAGGACGTCGCTCCACCTCCTCTGGCTGCGAAGGTGGCCCGGGTTTGCCCGGACAGTATTGCGTACCGGAGATCCGGAACTGGCCCGGCAAGTGATGGGATTGTTGCGCCGGTGGGGAAATGCGGCGGTGGAGGGTGGACGCTGGGGGCGGTGCGGGGAGGTGGTCCGGATGTACCGGGCCCTGATGCCGGTGCTGATCCATGCCCGGTGGGATGGGACGATCCCTGCCGCCGCAGCCGAAGACCTCCGCCGGTTCTTTCTGGCTGCCTGGGGACATCCCTCTCCGCGGACGTTCGCACGAATCCGGTTTTTGTTTCGCCTGTTCCTCGTTTTGGTCGAGTTGGTGGAGCGTCTCTGCGCTCTCGGCCTTTCGGGAGTCCGTCTGGCGGGAGATCGGATGGTGATCGGAACGGCGTGGCCGGCCTTCGATCTTTGGGTTCACGGCGCCGACCCCGGCCATGGCACGGCCTCGGCGGTCGGTGCGGCGCTTCCCCCGAGCACCCGGGCTGTGGACCGGCCGGTGAACGCATTTCTCCTTTTGGCCGACCCGTGGCTGCGAGAGGCTCCGGCTGAAGACATCCGCCGCCTGATCGGGCGGCTGCACCGATGCGGGACCCCGTTGCCGGAGTCGGGGGGCGGGGCACTCCCGCCGGTTTCCTCTTCCTGGCCAGGCGCGTCCACCGCCTGCCAGGGGTGCCGGGCTTTGTCGTACCACCTCCACACCCGCCGTCCGGATGCCATTCCCGGGAACGGCGGATGAGCCTTCAGCCTTCCGGAACTTCGGGAAGGGTGGATCGTTCCGGAACGGCGGGGAAGGCGGCTTGTCCCGAGAAAGCGGATGCGTCACGAGCCGGTGCTGGTGTAGACGCGCAGCCCCCGGCGCCACACGATCCCCACCAGCACCAGCAGGACGGCCGCCACGGCCGGGGAGAGATAGGGCAGGATTCCGTATCCCCGGGCTTTTCCGAGAAAATACAGGGACGGGTAATAGTTCATAAATGCGAAGGGCAGAAGGATCGTCACAATGGCCTGCAGGGGACGGCCGAAAATATGGATCGGGTATTGCTGCACCACGCCGAAGCTGAACTGAGTGGCGGTGTTCACCAGCGGGGTGGAGCGACCGGTCCAAAACGCGGTGGAGGCCAGGAGCAGGATCATCCCGAGCTCCACGGCGGCGGCGCTGATCACCACCGCGAAAAACCAGAGCCAGGTCCCGGCCGTCCAGTGCATCCCCAGATGATGATACGCCAGTGCGATCCCCGTCGAGGATACCAGCACGTCCCCGAGTCCGAGGTAGTGAACTTCCCGACTGAGAAACTGAAGCAAGGGGGACACCGGCCGGATGAGAAACTGATCGAACGTCCCTTCGATGATGTAATTCTCCAGTTGCCCCACGTGTCTGAAGAGGATGACCCGGAGTCCGTGGCCGATCAACCACAGATTGTACAAAAACACAATGTCGTAAAATCCCCATCCGCCCAGATGGTCGAACCGCTTTAACAGCACCCAGGTGGTGCCCAGGGTGGCCCCGTTGAGCACGAAGACTCCGGCGATACCCACCCAGAGATCGGCGCGGTACGCCATCCGGGAGAGCACGGCCGCCCGCATCATCGCCCGCCAGGCGGCCCACGTGCGTCTCGCCGCGACGGATACGGCTTCCATGGCCCTCATCCTCCCTGGATAATCACGTGACGTTGGATTTGCCGCCAGGCCGCCCCGGACCCTGCGCCCAGGACGATGGCCCACAGCCCTTGGACGACAATGGCCCACATTGCTTCGGTTCCGTGCAGTTGTCCGACATAGATCGACTGGGGCGTGGCAAACATCGCCTGGAACGGCAGGGCGTACAGGAAAGGCCTCAGGGCGTCCGGATAGAGATACAGAGGGATCCATTGCCCGGAAAAAAATCGCACCATGGCCCAGTAAGCGAACTGAAACCCCACCAGATCCAACGTATAAAAGGAAATCAACCCGAACAGAAAATGGGAGAAAAACTGCACCACCGCACTCATGGCCAAACTCACCGCAAACAGGGCCGCCTGCTCCGGAGTGCCCGGCACCGGAATGCGGAAGACGGCCAGGGCGAACAGGTACGGGATTGCTGCGTACAGCGCCAGCCGGATCGCGAGATCGCCGAACGATTCCAAAGCGATCAGGCGGACAAAGGAGACCGGCTTCATCAACTCCACGGCGATCATGCCCGTTCTGACCCGCTCGGCGATGCGGACGTGGGGTCCTTCGTCCAGACTCAAGACTGCCCCGAGCAGGATGCCGACCACGGCGTAGCCGAACACGCCGGAAAAGGACAGCGCCCCGAAAACCGCCGGCTTTTCCCGGTACAACAGGCTCCACACCGCATACATGACGTAGATCTGCAACAGCCGGCTGAACACGTCCACCCAAAAGGCCGTGCGGTACGCCGTCCATTTGAGAAACGCCTGACGGATGAACGTTCCGATCAGCACCGGCTCACCCCGTTTCCCGGCGGGACGCCCCGTCCGACACCGTTTCCGGCGCTGTTCTGGCTTCGAGGCGCTCACTGTGGAGATAGATCGCTCGAACGATATCTTCAATGGGCACATCTTCGACCAACAGGTCCCGGACCGGCAATCGCTCGGCCACCGCCGCGATCAGATCCCCCACTGCCGTTTGGTGCGGATCGAACCGGAAGATGAGACGGTTCGGTTCCGCCTCGATCCGGTCCACGGCAAAAGCGCCCCGCCAGTCGGCGTCAAAGGCGCCGGTGCGGAGGGCCGTCCCGCCGTCCACATAGACCGCCAGGGTCCGGCGGCCGCCGAACCGCTGTTTCAGCGTTTCCGTATCCCCGTCGTACAGCAGGGACCCATGGTCGATGATCAACACCCGGGAACACAATTTTTCAATGTCCCCCATGTCGTGGGTGGTCAAGATCACCGTCACCCGGCGTTCACGATTGATCGTCTGAATAAACGTTCGCAATCTTTCCTTGGCCAGGACATCCACTCCGATGGTCGGTTCATCGAGGAAGAGAATGTCCGGATCGTGGAGCAGGGCGGCGGCCAGGTCCGCCCGCATACGCTGGCCGAGGCTCAATTGCCGGACCGGCACCTGTTCGAATTCGTGCAAGGCGAGGAGGTCTCGAAACAACTCGACGTTTTTACGCCAGACGGTGTCCGGGACGCCGTAGATCGCCCGGAGAGCCCGCAGGCTTTCAATGGTCGGAATGTCCCACCAGAGCTGGGTTTTCTGTCCGAAGAGCACCCCGATTTGCCGGGCGTGCCGGCGCCGGTCCCTGGCGGGGTGCAGTCCGCCCACGAAAATCTCCCCGGAAGTGGGCATGAGAATCCCGGTCATCATTTTGATGGTGGTGGATTTCCCCGCGCCGTTGGGACCGAGAAATCCCACCAATTCACCTTTTTCAATGGAAAAACTCAGGTTGTCGACGGCCCGGTGAATGGTGAACCCGGGGCGGAACAGCCGGCGCAGGCTTTTGAGGGGGCCCTCTACCGGCACCGGCCGTCGAAATTCCTTCACCAAGTTTCGCACCTCGATGAGTGCCACACCGTCTCCTCCTCTCTCATCCCCGCCCGGGGTCGGCGCGCAAACGTTCGGCCAGGGCGGGGTCGGGCGACACGAACAGGGTTTTTTGATGGTCGTACAGGACAAAACCCGGACGGGCTCCGTTCGGTTTCCACACGTGTTTGATCAGGGTGTAGTCGACGGGGACCGTTCCGGCGTGCCGGGCCTTGCTGTAGTACGCCGCCAGCCGGGCGGCCTCTTCCAAGGTCTGCGGCGGGACTTCCCGGCTCCGGATCACCACGTGGGAGCCCGGAATGTTTTGGGCATGAAGCCAGGTATCCTGTTTTGGGCGATTTTTGTCGTGAGCCGGTCGTTTTGCCGGTTGTTTTTTCCAACGAAAATATCGATGCCGTCCGACGAGACAAAATGCATGGGGGCCCCGCCCTCGTCCCGTATCCCCCGCTGTTTTTCCGCCCTCCGCCGGGGGCGAAGGATCCCCTGTTGAGCGAGTTCGTCGCGAATCTCTTCCAGCTCGTCGCCCTCGGCGTGCTCCAGAGCCACCAGGACCGATTCCAGATACTCCACATCCCGGCGGGCCCGCTCCACGTATTCGGTGGCCACCTGTCGGGTGCGTTTGAGTTTTTGATAGCGCCGGAACAGCGCTTGGGCGTTTTCGGCGGCGGACAGCTCGGGGGCGAGGGGGATGGTTACGGGACCGCCCGTTTCACTGTACGGATCGGGCAGCGAAACCTCCCGGACGCCCCGGGGAACGGCATGCAGGTACGCGGTCAACAGTTCACCCCACTGGCGGAGTTGATCCGCCTCCTCCGCCTGCCGGAGCTGGGCCTGACACCGGGCGATGCGGTGCTCCAAACCTTCCAGTGCGTTTCGCACGGCCGCGGCCAGGGCCCCGGACTCGCCCGACGGCGGCCGAACGGACCGATCGGCGTAAAACGATTCCACCGCTTCGTTGACCGTCCCGAACGGGACCACCCGGGCGCACAACGCCAAGTGCCGCAAAAACAGGGCCGAAACGGCCTTGGGAGCTCCCGAATTATCATACGCCACGCAAGGCTCGAATCGCCCGGCGAGGAGATCGGCGGCGACCCCGGAAAGGACCTGCCACAATGCTTCCGGGGAAGGGGGGGATTCCGAGGCCGGTGTCGGGGCCGGATGAAGGGCGCGGGCACGGCGGACCAATTCCTCGGCGGCCGCGGGGCCGATCCCCTGGTATCTCGCCACCAGATGCCCGGGCGCCGGGGAGGGGTCGCACGAGGCCGCCCACGCGAAAAACGACGCCCGGGTTTCCCGCCGGGGATCGATCTTGTGTTGTTCCGGGGGCGGCACGTAGGGTTGGCCCGGCAAGACCACCCGGTGGCGGCTCATCCCCGGGGTGACCCGCGCCACGGCGTCGATGACCCGGCCCCGGGCGGGTCCCTCTTCATCCCGGAGAGCCGGATCTTCGTGCGCGACCAAGATGACATTGCTGTGGCGGCCCATGACTTCGACCACCAGGTCGTACCACTGCGGATCGCCGATCTCGTTGCGGCTCTCGATTCCGACGCGCAGGGTGCGCTCCAGCCCGACCTGGCGGATGTAGCGGATTCGCCCTCCTTCCAGGCGGCGCCGGGCCAGGGCGCAAAAGGCCGGGGGTTCCGACGGCGCAGGCGAACGCCGGCCATGAATGAGATGAACCCGGGGAGCCGACGGGTCGGCGCTGGCCAGGATTCGGACCGATTGGCCGGCCGTCCGAATCCGAATGTCCAAATCCCGGGCTTCCGGTTGGTAGATGCGCTCCACTTTGCCGCCGACCAGGATTTGCAATTCCATTGCAATGCCTGCAAGGGTCAGGCCGTCCAAAGCCACCGTACTCTCCTCCTATCTGCAACAGCACCAGTATAGGAATCAATCGATCCAATCGTCAAACCACCCCCGCATGGACGGCCCTGACAAGGCATACACATCGTCTAGGGACAGACCTGGAAGCACGGGAAAGGGGTGGCGATGTGGAAAAAGTCTACTGGCACACCGTGGACGGGGAAACGGCACTGTCTCTCCTCGGATCATCATGGGAGGGCCTGGATGAGGAAGAGGCCCGGCGCCGACTTCGGGAATACGGACCAAACCGGATCGAGGAAGGGGAAAAGTTGTCCCCACTGGGGATTTTTCTGAATCAGTTTCGGGATTTCATGGTGTTGGTTCTGCTCGCGGCGACGCTGATTTCCGGTCTGCTCGGGGAATACACCGATGCGGTGGCGATCATCGCCATCATTATTCTCAACGGAATGCTCGGTTTCGTCCAGGAGTATCGGGCGGAAAAATCCCTGGCTTCGCTGCGGGAGCTGACGGCCCCGACGGCGCATGTGCTGCGGAGGGGGAAAAAATGGGTGGTCCCCGCGGCCGATCTGGTGCCGGGGGACGTGGTCTTTCTTGAAGCGGGAGACCGGGTGCCCGCCGACCTCCGCCTGCTCCAGGGCCAGGGATTGGAGATCGAAGAATCGTCCCTCACCGGAGAATCGCTGCCTGTGCAAAAAATGTTCGAGCCCCTGGAAGAGGAACACCTGAGCCTCGGCGACCGGCGGAACATGGCTTACATGGGCACCCTGGTGACCCGGGGGAAGGCGCTGGCGGTGGTGACGGCGACGGGCATGCAGACGGAAATGGGCCTGATCGCCGATCTCATCCAGCAGTCGGAGGACACCCAGACCCCGCTGCAGCGGCGGCTGGACCAACTGGGGAAAGTCTTGGTTTGGGTCGCTCTCGGGGTCACCGCCCTGGTGGTGGTGATCGGCATTTCCCGGGGCCACGGCGTTTATGACATGTTTCTCGCCGGCGTGAGTCTGGCCGTGGCCGTCATCCCCGAAGGCCTCCCGGCCATCGTCACCATCGCCCTCGCCCTCGGCGTCCAGCGGATGATTCGACGCCGGGCCATTGTCCGCCGCCTACCGGCGGTGGAGACCTTGGGCTGCGCCACCGTCATCTGTTCCGACAAGACCGGGACGCTGACCCAGAACAAGATGACCGTGCAGGAACTGTGGGTCAGCGGCACCAGGCTGCGGGTGAGCGGGGCGGGGTACGCTCCGGCAGGCGAATTTTTCAAAGGAGACAAGGCGGTGGATCCGAAAACCCATGCGGATCTTCGGCGGATGCTCGAAATCGCCGTGCTGTGCAACAACTCGGAGTTGATCGAGGACGCCAACACCCCCGAGGGCTGGACGATTCAGGGCGATCCCACCGAGGGGGCCCTGCTCGTCCTTGGCGCCAAGGCCGATCTGTGGAGCGACGTGCTCGCCGCCCAGTACGAAAAAGTGCTGGAAAAC
>JASBVV010000045.1 GCA_029960885.1 Kyrpidia sp.
CTGCCCCTGGTGCCGATCCAGATTCTGTGGGTGAATTTGGTGACCGACGGACTGCCGGCCATCGCGCTGGGTGTCGATCCGCCCGAGGAAGATTTGATGGAACGTCCCCCCCGGGATGTGCGGGAGAGCATTTTCGCCCGGGGATTGGGGTTCAAGATCATGAGCCGGGGGTTGCTCATCGGCCTGGCGTCCCTTACCGTGTTTTGGCTGCAGTGGCGGGTCGGTCCGGATGAACTGACCAAAGCCCGGACCATGGCTTTCTGCACCTTGGTCATGTCCCAGTTGATTCATGTGTTTGACTGCCGCAGCCTGGAAGGGGGGATCCTGTCCCGCAACGTGTTCGGAAATCCCTGGTTGGTGGCGGCGGTGCTCTCGTCCGTCGGCCTGATGGCTCTGGTGTTGTACGCGCCGGCCCTTCAACCGGTGTTTCGCACGGTGCCTCTCGGCCCCATCGACTGGCTGACCGTTCTCGTTGCGGCGGCGGTGCCCACCTTCGCCCTGAACCTTCGCGGCATTTCCCGGCCCAGTCGATCGAGGTTGAGTCCGTCCCGGGGATAGGAGGTCATTTTGTGAAATTCGTGAAAATGCACGGCTTGGGCAATGATTTTGTCGTGGTGGAAAGAGACGAGGTGCCGGACGGAACTCCCGGGCTCGCCCGAAAGCTGTGCGATCGCCATTTCGGCATCGGGGCCGACGGGCTTGTCTTCGTGCTGCCTTCGAAACGGGCGGACATTCGCATGCGGATTTTTAATGCGGACGGATCCGAGGCGGAACAGTGCGGCAATGCCATCCGTTGTGTCGGAAAATACGCGTTCGAGCGAGGACTGGTGCAGCGGCGGGATCTGACCGTGGAGACGCCGGCCGGGCTGCAGCGGATTGCCTTGGGCGGCGAAGGTTCCCGGGTGGAGAACGTCACCGTGGATATGGGAGAACCGGTCCTTGAGGGACGCCGGATCCCGGTGGCCGGCGAGGAGGGCCGGGTGGTGGCCAGGCCGCTGGAGGTGGAGGAGCGGCGGTTGGCGTTCACCGCCGTTTCGATGGGGAACCCCCATGCGGTGATTTTTGTGGACGACCTCGGCCGGATCGACGTGCCGCGCATCGGCCCCCGGGTCGAAACCGATCCTTTGTTTCCTCACCGGGTCAACGTCGGGTTCGCCCGGGTGGCAGGCCCCGGTGAGATCGAGCTCCGGGTGTGGGAGCGGGGGTGCGGGGAAACCCTGGCCTGCGGAACGGGCGCCTGCGCCGCGGCGGTGGCCGGCGTGTTGGAGGGGCGCTCCGGCCGGCAGGTTCGGGTGCGACTGCCGGGAGGGGATCTGTGGATTGAGTGGCGGGAGGACGGCCGGGTGTACATGACCGGCCCGGCGGAGGAAGTCTTTCACGGTGAAACGGGGTAGAGGGGGCGCCGGGGGAAGAAAGGTCCGCGGATGAATTCCGCGGGCTTTTTTCGTGCCGGGACGTGGAACACACTCCGGTGATTTTGTCAAGGGGCGTATCCGTGCACGGCTTTGCGCCGCCGGCGGTGAGGTCCGCTGTTGTCTGCGGTTCCCCGGATGAAGTAGAATGGAGAATGAAAGAAGGGGTGCCGATGTGCTGAGAAGCATGACCGGTTACGGACGGGGAACCCGCAAAGAAGGTGGATTCACCGTGACCGTGGAAATCCGCACGGTGAACCACCGCTTTCGGGAGATCGTGGTCCGGGGGCCTCGGGAATGGCTGGTTTTGGAGGATGACCTGCGCAGGCTGGTCGCCGAACAGGTGGACCGAGGTCGGGTTGACGTATACATAACCGTTGAACCTGGGCAAGCGGCCGAAGGGAAGGCCGTTCTCGACATCTCCTTGGCCAAAGCGGTCAAGGAGGCGGCCGACAGGCTGGCGGAAGAGCTCGGCCTCCGCGACCGCGTCGGGATGGCGGAGCTCCTGGCCGTGCCGGGCATGGTGAGACCCGAGGAACCGGCGGTGGACCCGGAGACGGGCCGGGCGGCCGCGGAAGCGGCCTTGCGGGAGGCGCTTGCCATGCTGGTGAGCGCCCGCTCTGCGGAGGGACAGCGGTTGGAACAGGATATTCGACGGCGACTGACGGTCGTCCGGCGGTTGGCGGACGACATCCGCGCCCGGGCTTCGGTGGTGCCCGAGGAGTACCGGCGGCGCCTGATGGAAAGGCTGCGGGAGTGGAATGTCGACGCGTCGCTGGATGAGGGAAGGTTGACGGCGGAGGCGGCGCTGTTCGCAGACCGTGCGAGCATCGAGGAAGAACTGGTCCGGCTGGCCAGTCATTTTGCCCAGTTTGAGGCTGCCGTCGCCACCGGGGGGTCGGTGGGCCGCCGTCTGGATTTTTTGTTGCAAGAAATGTTTCGGGAGTTGAACACCATCGGGGCCAAAGCCCCGGATGCCGAAATCACCGCCCGGGTGGTGGACGCGAAAGTGGTGCTCGAGCAGTTGCGTGAACAGGTGCAGAACGTGGAGTGAATCCGTACTCGCATGGCTGGGAGGAATGTTGGGTGAGTATTCGATTGATCAATATCGGGTTTGGCAATATCGTGTCGGCGAACCGCATCGTCTCCATCGTGAGTCCCGAATCGGCGCCGATCAAGCGAATCATCCAAGAGGCCCGGGACCGGGGGATGTTGATCGACGCCACCTACGGTCGGCGAACCCGGGCGGTGATCATCACCGACAGCGATCACATCATCCTGTCCGCCGTACAGCCGGAAACGGTGGCCCACCGATTGGTGGCCCGGGACGTTGCGGCAGAAGAGGAGGAATGACACCACGGCCATGGACCAGGGGATGGCGATCGATCGCCCCGAAGGGCTGCTGATCGTTTTATCCGGCCCTTCAGGCGCCGGAAAGGGGACTGTGTGCGCCGCTCTGCGCAGGCATTTGCCGAACATGAAGTATTCGGTGTCGGTGACGACCCGGCCGCCCCGGCAGGGCGAGCGGGAAGGAGTGAACTATTTCTTTCGCTCCAAAGAAGAATTTGAAGACATGATCCGGGCCGGTGAACTCTTGGAGTGGGCCGAAGTGTACGGAAACTATTACGGCACGCCGCGCCGGTATGTGGAGAGTCAATTGAAAGCCGGGTTGGACGTCCTTTTGGAGATCGATATCCAGGGAGCTCGCCAGGTCAAGGAACAATTCCCCCGGGGTGTGTTCGTGTTTTTGTTGCCGCCGTCGGTGCGCGAATTGAAAAACCGAATTCTCGGCCGGGGGTCCGAAACCACGGAGAGTTTTCGGCTGCGGTTCGGTGCGGTGTCGGAAGAGATCCGCCAACTGTGGGAATACGATTACGTGGTGATCAACGATGAGGTCGATCGGGCGTGCGACCGCATCCGTTCCATCATTGTGGCCGAGCACCACAGCGTGCGGCGGAACCGGCCGTTTTATGAGTCTTGGATTGAAAGGAGTGTGGCCGATGCTGTATCCATCCATCGATCGGTTGATGACCAAAGTGGACAGTAAATACGCGCTGGTGGTGGCGGCCGCCAAGCGAGCCCGCCGGCTCCAGGAAGGGGCGCGGGCCCTGGAGTCGGTGCCGTCGGGCAAAGTGGTTTCGGTGGCCCTGTACGAAATCGCCGCGGACAGGGTGAAATGCGTGTTGGCCAAATGACGCCGGCGGCCGCGGACGGACGCAGAGAACAACCGGTCGGGTTGTTCTTTTTTCTCAGGAGGGGATCGCGGTGAAAGATTGTGACATCGTCGTCGGCGTGACCGGGGGCATTGCCGCTTATAAATCGGCCGCCCTGTGCAGTCAGTTGGTGAAAACCGGGGCGCGGGTGCACGTCATCCTGACCCGGGCGGCCGCCAAATTTATCACGCCCCTGACCTTTCAGAGCATCACCAAACAACCCGTGGCGGTGGATATCTTTGACGAGAGCGACCCCTCGGTGATCCGGCACATTCACCTGGCGGATTTGGCGGACGTGTTCGTGGTGGCGCCGGCCACGGCGGACATCATCGCCAAGGCGGCCTGGGGGCTGGCGGACGATATGCTCTCCACCACCCTTTTGGCCACCACCGCCCCGGTGGTTTTCGCCCCGGCGATGAATGTTCACATGTTCGCCCATCCCGCCGTGCAGGAGAACATTGCCCGGCTTCGGGCGCGGGGATGTGTGTTTGTCGATCCCGGGGAGGGGCCGCTGGCGTGCGGATATACGGGCAAGGGGCGGTTGGCCGAGCCGGACGAAATCGCAGGCGTGGTGGAGGCGGTTCTGGGCCGCAGACGGGACATGGCGGGGATGCGGCTGTTGGTGACCGCCGGGGCGACCCGGGAGCCGTTTGATCCGGTGCGGGTGTTGTCAAACCGCTCGACGGGGAAAATGGGCTATGCGGTGGCCGAAGCGGCCCGGGATCGAGGCGCCGAGGTGATGCTGGTGGCCGGCCCCGGGGAGCTTCCCCCTCCGGGCGGAATCCGGGTGCTCCGGGTGGAGACGGCCCTGGAGATGTTGGACGCCGTCCTTGAGAATCTGCCCGATTGCGACGTGTTGGTGAAGGCGGCCGCGGTGTCCGATTACCGGCCGGCCACGGTGCACACTTCCAAAGTAAAAAAAACGGACGGTCCCGTAGTGGTGGAATTCGTTCGAAACCCCGACATTCTGATGGAGGTGGCCCGGCGCCGCCGGGCGGATCAGGTCATCATCGGGTTCGCGGCGGAAACCGATGATGTCGAAAAGAACGCCCGGGACAAGATGGAATATAAAAATCTCGATTATATCGTGGCCAATGATGTGTCGATGCCGGGGGCGGGATTCGGCACCGACACCAATGTGGTGACCATTTACGGACGAGACGGCACGGCACGGGCGCTGCCG
This sequence comes from Kyrpidia sp., assembly GCA_029960885.1. Taxonomy (GTDB): domain Bacteria; phylum Bacillota; class Bacilli; order Kyrpidiales; family Kyrpidiaceae; genus Kyrpidia. Next base: position 4,809 of record JASBVV010000045.1, read on the forward strand.
CCGATGTCCAAACGCGAAGTGGCGGACTGCCTGCTCGATGTGGTGGTGCGGGCCCGGGGCGGGGTGAAACAAGAATCGTGATCGTCGTGGAGGTCCTGACGGAACTGCGGGCCCAGGCGGTGGACAGGACGTTTACCTACCGGGTGCCCGAGGAACTCGAGTCGTGGGCCTTTCCGGGGGTTCGTGTCCTGGTTCCTTTCGGCGGGCGATCGGTCATGGGCATCATTGTGGAGCGGGGGTCCGGGGACCGTGCGGCTCATGTGCCCGGCCTCAAAGCCGTCCGGGACGTGTTCGATGCGGAGCCGGTCGTGCCTGAAGATCTGCTCGAGCTGGCCCAGTGGCTGTCCGAACGGTATCTGTGCACGCGTTCCGCGGCGTTGCGAGCCGTGCTGCCGCCCGGGGCTTTCGGCAGGGTGGAGCGCTATTACGAGCCCGGCCCGGCGGTGGAGGAGGCGGTCCGGGCCGGCGAGACGTCGGCGGCGCTGGCGGCCAGATTGGTTCAGCACCCGGTTTCCCACCCTCAGGCGGTGGCTGTGCTCGGCGGAGATCTCGGGATCCTGCGGAGGGGAATCGCCCGGAAATGGTGGACGGAGCGGACGAAAGGCCGGGTGGCGAGCGCGAAGACGGTTTACATGGTCGTGCCTTGCGAGGAGTCCGGACGTCTGCGCGAAGCGGTGGAGGCGATGCGGAGCCGGGCGCCCCGCCAGGCCGAGCTGTTGGCCTGGTGGTTGGAGCATGAGTTGGAGCCCTTTTCAACCGCCGATCTGACCCGGCTGGCCGGGGTGCCCCGGGGTGCGGTGGCGGGCCTGGTCAAGCGGGGCCTGGCGCGGATTGAAGCCCGGTCGGTGCGCCGGGATCCCCTGGCCGGCCGGTCGTCCATCCGGGACCCCGGGGAGCGTCCGGAGTTGAACGAGGAGCAGCGCCGGGCTCTGGCCGCCATCGTGGAACAAATGGAGGAACCGGGCCCCCGGCCGGTGCTGCTGTACGGTGTCACCGGCAGCGGCAAGACCGAAGTGTATCTGCGGGCCATGGAGGAAGCCCTGCGGCGGGGGCGCCGGGCCATTGTCCTGGTTCCGGAGATCTCCCTCACCCCCCAGACGGTGGCCCGGTTCAAAGGCCGTTTCGGCGATCGCGTGGCTGTGCTGCACAGTCGCCTGTCCCCGGGAGAGCGCCACGATGAATGGATGCGGCTCCGGCGGGGGGAGGCGGCCATCGCGGTGGGCGCCCGGTCGGCGGTCTTTGCGCCGGTGGAAAACCTGGGACTGGTTGTGATGGACGAAGAGCACGAAGCGTCGTATAAACAAGAAGAGTCCCCCCGCTATGTGACCCGGGAGGTGGCCTGGCGGCGGGCCGGGCGGCACGGGGCCGTGCTGGTGCTGGGAAGCGCCACGCCGTCTTTGGAGTCGGTTCACCTGGTCGAGAGGGGGCGAGCCGTCCTGGCTCCCATGCGCGCTCGGGTCGGCGGCCGATCTTTGCCCGCCTGTGTGGTGGTGGATATGCGCCGGGAACTTCAGGAGGGCAACCGCTCGATGTTCAGCCGCCGGCTGCAGCGGGAGATGCGCGATCGCTTGTCCCGGGGGGAACAGGCGGTGATTCTGATGAATCGCCGGGGTTATGCCACGTTTGTGCTGTGCCGGGCGTGCGGGCATGTGATGCGCTGTCCCCACTGCGACATCTCCCTCACCTATCACCGGGCGGGTCAAGATCTCCGTTGCCACTATTGCGGCTACACCATGCCGGCCGTGGAGGCCTGCCCGGCCTGCGGCTCGCCGTACATTCGGCATTTTGGAACAGGCACCCAGCGGGTCGAGGAGGAATTGTGCAAACTGTTTCCCGAGGCCAGGGTGGTTCGGATGGATGTGGATACCACCCGGCGCAAGGGCGCCCATGAAGAGCTCCTGGACCGGTTTGCCCGGGGCGAGGCCAATGTGCTGCTCGGGACCCAAATGATCGCCAAGGGTCTCGATTTTCCCAATGTCAGTCTGGTCGGCGTCATCTCCGCCGACACCTCCCTGCATGTGCCGGATTTTCGGGCGGCGGAGCGGACGTTCCAGTTGTTGGTGCAGGTGGCTGGGCGCGCCGGGCGGGGGGATACGCCGGGGATCACCGTCATCCAGACCTACAATCCGGATCATTATGCGATTCGGGCCGCCGCCGATCAGGCGCCGAACATGTTTTATCGTCGGGAATTGGCCGCCCGGCGTTCCGGTGGCTACCCGCCGTTTTCCGAACTCGCCGTGTGGCGGACCCAGCATCCGGATGCCGATCGGTCCGCCCGGGCGGCGGAAAGCATCGAACGGCGGTTGAGGGATGTTTTGTCTCCGGAACGGGGGCTGGTTCTCCGGGCGACCCCCGCTCCCCTGGTTCGGCTGCGGGGATTGTACCGCCATCAGGTGGTGGTCAAGTATCGGCGGTGGCTGGATGTGGCCGATGCGTTTCGGATGGTTTGGCGGGAGTCGGCCGGCCTGTGCGAACCGGGCGGCCTGGTGACGGTGGACGTGGCGACCCAGATGTTGCTGTAGCGGGCGGTATTCCGCCCGATCAAAGGAGTGGATCGCAGTGGCAATACGCATCATTCGATTGCAAGGGGATCCGGTGTTGCGTGAGAAGGCCAAGCCCGTTTCGAAAATCACCCCGAACATCCGGCGGTTGATCGACGACATGGCGGACACGATGTATGATGCCGAAGGGATCGGGCTGGCCGCCCCCCAGGTGGGGATTTTGAAACGGGTGATCGTCGCCGATATCGGAGAAGGGCTTCTGGGGCTCGTCAATCCGGAGGTGGTTCTCGAAGAGGGCGAGCAGACCGGTCCCGAGGGCTGCCTCAGCATTCCCGGGGTTCAGGCGGATGTAACCCGAGCCCACCATGTGATCGTGAAAGCCCTGGACCCGGACGGGGAACCTCTGGTGGTCGACGCCGAGGGACTGTTGGCCCGCTGCCTGCTTCATGAGATCGATCACCTCAACGGGATTCTGTTTCTCGATCGGGTGACCGATCCGCGTTCCATCCGGAGGGTGCAGTCGTGAACAAAATCCTTTTTATGGGGACACCGAACTTCGCCGTCCCGGCATTGCGGGTTTTGGCGGGGTGCGGTTATGATGTGGCGGCGGTAATCACCCGGCCGGACCGCCCGGCCGGCAGGCACCGTGTACCCGAGGCGCCGCCGGTGAAAAAAGCCGCCGAAGCCCTGGGTGTTCCGGTTTGGCAGCCGGAACGGGTCCGGGACGCGGAATTTCTGGAGCGCGTTCGCGACCTTGCACCGGATGTGGTCGTCACGGCGGCGTACGGGCGGATTCTTCCTCAGGAGCTGCTGGACATCCCGCGCCGGGGATGTTTGAACATCCATGCTTCTCTCTTGCCGAAATACCGGGGGGCTGCGCCCATTCAGCGGTGTTTGATCAACGGCGAATCCCGAACCGGCATCACCGTCATGAAAATGGTGCAAGCTTTGGACGCCGGGCCGATTCTCGATCAGGTCGCTCTGGCCGTCGAAGAAGAGGACGATGCGGGCACTTTGACCGATCGGTTGGCCGAACTGGGGGCCGAGCGCATTGCCGCGGTATTGCCCGGGTGGCTGAACGGGGAAGTGGTGCCCCGGGAGCAGGACGAGACCGAGGCCACCTATGCGCCCCCCATTGGACGGGAGGACGAGAAGCTCGACTGGGCCGAGAAGGCCCGGGCGGTCCACAATCGGGTGCGGGCCATGCATCCCTGGCCCGGGGCGTTCACCGTTCATCGGGGAAAGGTCCTGAAGGTCTGGAAATCGTCGGTGGAAGAGGAGACCGGGAACCGGGGCGCACCCGGAGAGGTGCTGGCGGCGGACCGGGACGGCGTTCTCGTGGCAGCAGGCCATGGAGTGGTTCGCGTGCGGGAAGTTCAACCCGAGGGGAAGAGCCGAATGGAGGCGGGAGCGTGGGCGCGGGGCAGGCACATCGAACGGGGCGAACGGTTCGGACCGTGAAGGACGCGGATCAGGTATCCCGGGCCCGGCAGGCGGCTTTTGATGTCCTCCTCCGGGTGGAAACCCGGGGTGCGTACAGTCACATCGCCCTACGGAAGATTCTGCGGGATCCCGGGATGGACGTCCGTGACCGCGCCCTGGCGACGGAGATCGTCTACGGGACGCTGCAATGGCAGAGGTGGCTGGATGAGCGAATCGCAACACGGTCCCGGGTGCCCCCGGGCCGGCTCGATCCCCCGGTGAGGGTGGCTTTGCGCATGGCGGTCTTCCAATTGTGCAAACTCGGAGGGGTCGCTCCCTATGCGGTGGTTCACGACGCCGTGGAACTGATCAAAACCGTCAGGCCCCGGGCCGCCGGGTTTGTCAACGGCGTGTTGCGGAACTTGCTGCGCGGTGCGGCCGCATCCCCGAATCCCCGCGGGGAAGAAACCGCCCCGGAGTGGGATGGCGCCCCGGACTCTCCCGAATCCCTGGCCCGGCGCACCTCTCACCCCGACTGGATGGTGCAGAAATGGTGGTCTTTTTTGGGACCTGTGGCGGCCGAGCGGCTGTGCATGAGCAACAACGAACCGTCCTCCCTGTGTCTGCGGGTCAACCGGTGGCGGTCCTCGGTCTCGGAGGTCGCCCGGGCGATCCGGGAGGCCGGCGGCGAGGCGGAGCCGTCCCCGGCCGTTCCCGAGGCGCTGCGGGTGGGGGGCGGCATCGACGTCTCTGCTATACCCGCGTTTCAATCCGGCGCCTGTACCGTACAGGACGAGAGCGCCATGCTCGCCGCTTATACGGTGGCTCCCGAGCCCGGCTGGGAGGTGCTGGACCTGTGTGCCGCCCCCGGGGGAAAGGCCACCCACCTGGGTGAGTGGTTGAAAGGCACCGGTCGGGTCACGGCGGTGGACATTCATCCGCACAAAATTCCCCTCATCGCTGAGGCCGCGCGGCGTCTGGGGTTGACCAATGTCCGGCCGGTGCGGGCCGACGGCCGGGATGCTCCGGAGCTGGGGACCTTTGACGCGGTTTTGGTGGATGCGCCCTGCAGTGGGCTGGGGGTGTTGCGCCGGAGGCCGGAGATCAAATGGCGGCGGCAACCAGAGGAGATCTCCGATCTGGTCGCCCTGCAACGGGAGTTGATTGAGGCGGCGGGTCGCGCCCTTCGGCCGGGCGGTGTGTTGGTGTATGCCACCTGTACCGTGATCGAGGCGGAAAACGACGGGGTCGTTCAGGCGTTCTTGCAAAGCCCCGCAGGACGGGATTTTGACGCGCAGGACCCGGCGGCACACTGGCCGGCGGCGGTGCGGGCGTCGGCGATCCGCACCCGGTGGGGCCGTCAAATCCTGCCGTTTCATTTCGGCGGAGACGGATTCTATTATGCCAGGATGCGCCGAAGAAGATCGGCGCCCGGAAAGGGGGACCCGCAGTGAACCGATCGGCGACACATTCCGAGTCCGGGGACCGGCCGATTCACCTGTACGGCCTGCGGCCGGACGAATTGCGGGCGTGGCTCGAGGAAAAGGGGGAACCCGGATACCGGGCGGCGCAATTGTTCGATTGGATGTATAAAAAGCGGGTGACCGGCGTGGAGGCGATGACCAATCTCCCGAAAAGCCTTCGGGCGTTGCTCCGGGAACGAACCCGGCTCACCACCATGGAGGAACTGACCCGCCAAGTGTCGAAGAAAGACGGGACGACGAAGTTCCTGTTCCGCCTCTTCGACGGCAGCACGGTGGAAACGGTGTTGATGCGCCATTCTTACGGAAACAGCGTCTGCGTGTCGACCCAAGTGGGCTGCCACATGGGCTGTGCCTTCTGTGCTTCGACCCTGGGCGGCCTGGTGAGAAATCTCACCGCGGGAGAGATGATGGAGCAGGTGCTGGCGTGTCAGCGGCTGCTCGATGCGGAAGGCGGCCGGGTCTCGTCGGTGGTGTTGATGGGCTCCGGGGAGCCGCTGGAGAACTACGAGGCCACGGTTCGCTTCATGGACCTGGTCAGTGCGGAGGAGGGGCTGCGCATCGGGCAGCGGCACATCACCGTGTCCACCAGCGGTTTGGTGCCGGCGATTCGGCGGCTGGCCAAGGAGCGCCGCCAGATCACCCTGGCCGTGTCCCTTCATGCGCCGAATGACGAGGTGCGCGGCCGGCTCATGCCGATCAACCGGGCGTATCCCATCGCCAAACTGTTGGAGGCGTGCCGGGAGTACTGGGAGGAGACGGGCCGGAGAGTCACCTTTGAGTATGCTCTGATCGGCGGGGTCAATGATCGCTTGGATCAAGCCCGGGAGTTGGCCGGACGACTTCGTGGATTGCCGTGTCACGTCAATTTGATCCCGGTCAATTACGTGCCGGAACGCCGCTTTGAGCGGACGCCCCGGGAACAGGTTCAGGCGTTTCGAAAGGAGCTGGAGCGCCGGGGGATTTCCTGCACGGTGCGCAGGGAGATGGGAGCGGACATCGCCGCGGCGTGCGGACAGTTGCGAGCCGGGCATCGAATGGCGGAGGCGTAAGGGGCCCGGCGGGAAGAGGTGTGGGTATGCACGTGGATGTTGCTGCCAGATCCCATGTGGGTCTGGTGCGTTCGATCAATCAGGACGGGTACGCCGTCCACATGGATCTGGAACCCCTGAAAGCGGCGGTGCTGGCCGACGGCATGGGCGGCCATCGCGCGGGAGAGGTGGCGAGCCAGCTCGCGATCGATGTGATCGGGGGAGAGTTGCGGGCGGCGGCGGGCTGTCCCGCGGAAGAGACGCTCCTTCAGGCCATCCAGGAAGCGAATCGCGTGGTCTACGAACGGTCTCACGATCCGAACGCCGAGGGGCTGTCCGGCATGGGCACCACGGTGGTGGTCACCCTTTTTGACGAACGGGAGGTCTGGGTCGGGCACATCGGGGACAGCCGGGCCTACCTGATTCACCACGCGGCGATCCGCCAGTTGACGGACGACCATTCCTTGGTCAACGAGTTGCGAAAAAGCGGGGAACTCAGCGAAGAGGAGACCCGGGTCCACCCCGGACGCAATGTGTTGACCCGGGCGCTGGGCATGGAGCCACGGGTGGAAGTGGACATCGCTCGGGTTCCCTGGTCGGCCGGGGCGATTCTCCTCCTGTGTTCCGACGGACTTTCGAACATGGTGAATGAACAAGAAATTCTCCGGACAATGCGTACAGCGGGAACGTCCCTGGAAGGCCGGTTGGATGCCCTGGTGGATACGGCTCTGGACCGCGGAGGACCGGATAACATCACGGTGGTGGCGGTGGAGTATCTGTCGCCCGGGGAGCGGGGGGATCGGGGTTGATCGGACGCTTGCTGGGCGGTCGGTATCAGATCGAGCAGGCCGTCGGCGGGGGTGGCATGTCGGTGGTCTACCGGGCTCTCGACACCGTTCTCGGACGGCGGGTGGCGGTGAAAGTGCTGCGCAGCCAGTTCGGCGACGATGCCGATTTTATCCGCCGTTTTCGCAGAGAAGCCCAGGCCGCGGCCTCTCTGTCGCACCCGAACATCGTCAACATCTACGATGTGGGGACGGATGGAGACGACCATTTTATCGTGATGGAATATGTGGAAGGCCGCACTCTGAAAGAGTGGATTCAGCAGCGGGGGGCGCTGCCCGTCGCAGAGGTCGTCGACATCGGAAAACAGGTGTGCGCAGCTCTGGCCCACGCCCATGAACGGGGCATCGTTCATCGGGACATTAAGCCGCACAACATCCTGATCACCGACTCCCATTTGGTCAAGGTCACCGATTTCGGCATCGCTCGAGCCGTCACGGCCAATACCATTACATACGCGGGAACGGTCATCGGGTCGGTTCACTATTTTTCGCCGGAACAGGCCCGGGGGGAAATGACGGACATCAAATCCGACATCTATTCCCTGGGTGTGGTGCTCTACGAAATGGTGACCGGGCACCTGCCGTTTTCCGGGGATTCGCCCATCAGCGTGGCGCTGAAACACGTGCGCGAACCCCTGGTGGAGCCCAGACAGATCAATCCCGCCGTTCCCCAGAGTATGGAGAACGTGATCCTCCGCGCCATGGCGAAGAATCCCTTGGATCGCTACGATTCGGTTCAGGACATGGCCTCCGACTTGGACCGGGTGCAGGAGTTTCCGGATGTGCCGAAGTTCGTTCCAAAATACGGCGATGCCGGGTCCCAGGAGACGCGATTGTACACCCCGGTCTCCGGGAGCGCGGGCGGCGCCGAGGCGAAGAACGGCGAGCACGTCGCCCAGGGCGGCCGAAGAGGATGGCGGATGCTGAAACGGGCGGTCTTGTGGACGGCGGCGGTGGTGCTGGTGGTGGCGGTGGTGTCCACGGCGGCCTATTATATATTCACGACGGTGATGCGCGTGCCCGATGTGGCGATGCCGGACGTTACGGGGAAACCGTTCACCGATGCCGTCAATCAACTGGTTCAGAGCGGCTTCTCCCGGGACAACATCCAGCGGGTGGATATGCCGAGCAACGCCGTTGCGCCCGGCGCGGTATTCAAGCAGGACCCGCCGGCGGGGACCACGGTGAAGTCGAGCCGCCCCATCACGCTCTGGGTCAGTATCGGGCAGGAAACGGTGGCCATGCCGGCGGTGGAAAACATGACTCTGGATCAAGCGAAACGCCTGCTGGCGCAAAACGGGATTCCCGGGTCCCAGGTCACGGTCACGTACGAGTACAGCGATCAACCCAAGGATACGGTGATTCGGCAATATCCCCGGGAAGAGGTGGCGGTGGTGCCCGGAAAGGACCCGGTGCAGTTGGTGGTGAGCCAAGGACCGCAGTTGGTTACGGTCCCGGACGTCGTGGGCGGCACCGAGCAGGATGCCAGACAACAATTGGCGGGGGCGGGGCTCACCGTCGGGAAGGTGCAGACCCAGCCCGACTACAAAGCGCCCAGCGGCACGGTCATCCAGCAGGCGCCTTATAAGCCCGGAGATCAGGTGCCCAAGGGCCGGGCGGTCGATCTGTGGGTTTCGAGCGGCTATCCACAGGATGCGAAGATGGCGGTCTTTCCGGTGGTGGTGACCGTTCCGCCGGGACACGCCCCGGTTCAGGTCAAAATCACGGTGACCGACGCCCGGGGGCCCGACCAGACGGTGGTCTCCGAGACGACCTCGGGGAGCAAGGTGTATCCCGTGCAAGTGGTGGTCAGTCCGAGCGCGAACGCGGATATCAAATGGTACGTGGACGGGCAGCCCCAAGGGGAAAAGGTGATTCCGTACAACGCGGGCTGAGGCGACGGAGGGGGGAAAGCGGGTGCCGGAGCGGGCGCAGGGCCGCATTGTCCGGGTGGTGGCCGGGTTTTACGATGTGGAAGTGGAGGGGCGCACCGTTCGCTGTCGAGCCCGGGGCGTTTTAAAGAAGCGCGGGGTTCATCCGGTGGCGGGAGACGTCGTCCGGGTGAGCGCCGCCGGCCCGTCCGAGGGAGTGGTCGAGGATGTTCTTCCCAGGAAAAATGTGTTGATCCGCCCGCCGGTCGCCAATGTCGATCTGGCCGTGCTGGTGTTCTCGGTCCGGGAACCCGCCCTGAACCGGCACCTGTTGGATCGCCTACTGGTGCAGATGGAGTTGGAAAGTATCCCTCCGCTGCTGTGCTGGAGCAAGTGCGATCTTCTGGAAGAGCGGTCGGAGTTTGCCAAGGAAGTGTCGGTGTACGCCCGGTTGGGATACCCGATGATCTATGTGTCGTCGGTGACCAAGGAGGGGATTGAGGAAGTCCGGAACCGTCTCAGGGGAAAGGTGAGCGTCGTCACCGGACAGTCGGGCGTGGGCAAGTCCAGTTTGCTCAACGTCCTCCATCCCGGCCTGGGTTTGGCGGTGGGCGACGTAAGCCGGCGCCTGGGCCGCGGACGTCACACCACCCGGTGGGTGGAATTTCTCGCCCTGGGAGATGACACTTATGTGGCCGATACCCCCGGTTTTGGAGTGGTGAGCTTTGGAAAAGAGCTCGGACCGGAGCAACTGGTGAGGGGATTCCCGGAACTTCTCCGTGCCGGGCGGGGGTGTCAGTACCGGGGCTGTCTGCACATCGGCGAGGAGGGTTGTGCCGTTCGGGCGGCGCTGGACGAAGGACGGATCGATCCGGTGCGCTACGAACATTACCGGGAGTGGGTGCTGGAGCTTCGGCGGACCCGGGACGATCGGTACCGGTAGGGAAAAGAACGAAAGGGGCGTTGGGGTGTGGAAGGCAGATCGGTGATTGTGGCGCCGTCGATCTTGGCGGCGGATTTTGCCCGCCTGGCGGCGGAGATCGAGTCGGTGGAGGCGGCCGGGGCTAAGTGGCTTCACGTGGACGTCATGGATGGCCATTTCGTCCCGAACATCACTCTCGGCCCGCCGGTGGTGGAGAGTCTTCGCCGGGTGACCAAGATGCTCTTGGATGTGCACCTGATGATTGCGGAGCCGGGTCGGTATGTCCGGGCGTTCGCCGAGGCCGGGGCCGACCGGATCACCGTTCATGCCGAAGCCTGCACCCACCTGCACCGGACGATCCAAGAGATTCGCGCGGCGGGCCCCAAAGCCGGTGTGGCCGTCAACCCCGCCACACCTCCCGAAGCCGTTCGATGGGTTCTGGACGGCGTGGACCTCGTGCTCGTCATGACGGTGAATCCCGGGTTCGGCGGTCAAGCGTTCATCCCGGGAACGGTCCAAAAAATCCCCCGCCTGCGGCAGTGGGCGGCGGGCCGGAAGGATCTGCACATCGAGGTGGACGGGGGCATTGATCCGGGGACCGCGCCGGCGGCCGTGGCGGCCGGGGCCGATGTTCTGGTGGCCGGGTCGGCCGTCTTCGGGAAGGCCGACCGAAAAAAAGCGGTGGCCGATATCCTCCGGGCGGTTGCACACATTTCGACCGTCTAGGAATATACATAAAGAGCAATGGGAGCAGGCCGGCGCTCGGACGGCGGCGTCGCGGGACGGGGCGCGGATTCCGGTGGTGGAGGAGGGGTTTTTTGTGCGCTTTTATACCATCAAATTGCCTCGTTTCCTCGGGGAGATCGTCAAAGCCATCCTCAATGCGTTTCAAAAAGACTGAGAAGCAAAAAAGCACCTCCTCGGTGCTTTTTTGCTTCAGATGGCCCTCTTGACTTTTCCTGCTTTCAAACAGCGGGCACATACCCGGATGCGGCGGACAGTGCCGCCGATCTCGGCCCTGACTTTGTGGATGTTGGGCATAAACCGGCGTTTCGTCAGGATGTGCGAGTGGCTCACCGCGTGCCCGGTGGCCGGCCCTCGCCCGCAGATTTCACAACGCTTGGCCATGCGATCACCTCCCGGACCCATCATTCGAATCCATCCACCGACGTTCCGATTGCGGGTCGACTCCCCTATGCTACCACAGGGAATTCGGCCGATCAAGGCGGTGCGTCCCTTTTCCGGCGTCCGGATCTTGTAGTACAATGCAAGGGAAGTGACACCGGCACGCCCGGGGTGGCTGGGCGCGAGGGGGATCGATTGGAGATGCCGAAGGAGTTGCAAACGCCCATTGGGAGGATTTTCATCGCCGAAGAGGTCATCGCCATGGTGGCGGGAACGGCGGCCATGGAGTGTTACGGATTGGCGGGAATGGCCTCCCGGCGCCAGGTCAAGGACAGTCTCACCGAATTCTTGGGAAGGGACAACCCCGGCCGAGGCGTGGAAGTACATATCCGGGACGACAAGACCGTGGTCGATTTGCACATCATTGTCGTTTACGGCATGAAAATTTCCGAGGTGGCCCACAATGTGATGCAGAAGGTTCGGTATATGCTGCAGGATACCCTCGGGATCACCCCGGATCGGGTGAATATTTTTGTCCAGGGAGTTCGCGTGCCGGAAGAGAGCTAGGAGGGCGTTGGGTTGGAGGACAGGCGATTGGGCGGGCGGGAGCTCGCCGAGGCTTTGGAGGCGGCGGGGCGGCGGCTGTCGGAAGCCAGGCCGACCCTCAACCGCCTTAATGTCTTTCCCGTACCTGATGCGGATACGGGCACGAATCTGGTGTTGACCTTTCAGGCCGGGCTCGGAGCGCTGGCCGAGGCGTCGACCGACGATGCCGGTGATGCGTTGCGCCGTTTTGCCAAGGGTTTGCTGTTTGGGGCCAGGGGGAATTCCGGCGTCATTCTTTCACAATTTTTCCTGGGTTTGGCCCAAGCTTTGGAGGGAGTCCCGCGGGTATCGGTTCGCGGGTGGGGAGAAGCGTGGACCCGGGGCGCCGGGGCCGCCTGCCGGGCGGTGGACAGGCCGGTGGAGGGGACGATATTGACCGTCGCCCGGGAATCGGCCCGGGCGTGGCTTGAGGAAGCGGAGCAAGGATGGGAACGAGCCGCCAGGGCGGCGGTGTCGGCCGCGCAGTCGATACTTCGCCGGGGGGCTCCGGGGCCCTCCGGGATCGCGGCGCCCGGGGCCGTCGATTCGGGGGCGCTGGGTTTCACGGTGATGCTGGAGGCCTTCGCGGAAACGGTATCCGGGGTGTCGGTGGACCGGATCCGCATCGACGGCGGCCCGCCGGCGGCTGATGTGCCGGCGGCGAGGGAAGCCCGGGCGGTCCCTTCGGCGGAGGGCGAGGGACCGTACGGATATTGCACGGAATGTTTGATTCATCTTTTCACCGGGGAGGATATGCGCGCGGAGATCGAGGCGGCACTGGCGGATCTCGGGGACTCGAGACTCGTGGTCCAGACGGACGATGTGGCGAAGGTGCACATCCACAGCTTTCATCCGGGTCGGGTGTTGGAAAGCTGCCTGGCTTTCGGTCCGCTCAGCCACATCAAAATCGACAACATGCAATGGCAAGCCCAAGGGAGGCCCGGGGGCGCTCCTTGTGTCGCAGGTTCCGGAAGTGAGGGGCGCCAAGGCGTGAAACGGTCCTTGCTCGCGGCGGTGGACAGTGCGGGCGTCGCTCGGCTGTTCGAGGGTCTGGGCGTGCCCGCGGTCGTCCTGTCCGGAGCCGGAGGCCGGACCGCGGCCGCGGGCGAACTGTCCCGGGCGGTTCAGGGCGCGGAACGCGCGGAGATCGCGGTTCTGGTCTGTCAAAACCGCGTCGAGTCCCGCGTGAAGGAAGCTCTCCGTCCCCTGGCGCCGGCCGCCATGCCCCGGCTCATCCGCGCCCGGAGCGTCCCGGAGGGGTTGGCGGCGGTCTGTGTGTTTGACCCGGCCCGTCCCTTGGAGGAAAATGAACGCCGAATGAAAGAGGCCATGGCCAGGGTCCGTTCCGGGGTCCTGCGAAAGGTGTCCCGGCCGAACTCCCGGCGGCTCGGGGTTCGTCCCGGAGTGTACGTCGGGATGGTGAACGACGAAGTGGTGGCGGCGGGGGATGCGATTCCGTCCGTCCTCCTTCGGTTGATCGAAAATCTCGTGGCCAAAGACGCCGAGTTGGTGACGGTGGTCTGGGGCAAGCGCGTCACCGCCCAGGATGAGCGGACGTTTCGGGAACTGGCGTCCCGGAGATTCCCGGGGCTGTCCTTCGAGTGGCTGCGCGGTGACGAGTCGGCGTACGACGCCACGGTGGGTGTGGAGTGATGTCGCCGTGACGATGACGGAGGGCCCGATTCTCGACCGGCCGGTGACGTTCTTGCCGGGGATCGGTCCCCGGCGGGCCGCTGCTCTTGAACAATTGGGGATTCGGTCGATTCGGGATCTTTTACATCATTATCCGTTTCGCTACGAGGACCTGCAGATCCGCGGGATCCGGGAATGGGAGGACGGCCGGCGTATTGCCGTCGAGGGGATTCTGGCGGGCGCGCCCCGGGTGCGCTTGGGCGGACGGGTTCCGGTCATCACGGTGCAGGTGGAGTGTCGGGGCACCCGGCTGTACGCCGTATGGTTTCGGCAGCCCCATGTGGTCGATCGGTTGAAACAGCATCGGCGATGGCGATTCGTGGGCCGTTGGCAGGCCGCCCGGCGCAGCGTGGTGGTGGATCACATGGAGCCGGTTCCTGAGGACCGGGACCGGGCCGGCGCGTCCTTGCACGCCGGCCGGATCGCGCCGGTCTACCGGGTGACCGCCAACCTGAAACCCCGATGGTTGCGCACGTGGATTGCCGCGGCCCTGAAATCCGGCGAACAAGCCATCGTCGACCCTCTCCCCTGGCAGTGGAGGGCGAAACTCGGACTGATGGGCCGGGCCGAAGCCCTCCGGGAGATTCATTTTCCCGGGGATTGGGAGCGGCTGCGCCGGGCGAGGGAACGGCTGGTGTACGACGAATGTCTGGAGTTCCAACTGCCTCTTCAGTACATCCGGTGGAGCCAAAGACGTCGGCGGGCCCGCAGTCTGCGACTGACCCGGGCCCAGTGGGAAACGTTTTTGGCGGCGCTGCCTTTCGCGCCCACCGAAGGCCAGCGGCGGGTTTTGCGCGAGGTGGCTGGAGAATTGGCCGGGGACTCGCCCATGCGCCGCTTGGTCCTCGGAGATGTGGGTTCGGGCAAGACTGTCATTGCCGCGGCGGCCCTCTACGCCGCCGCGGCGTCGGGCGGACAGGGGGTGTTTCTGGCTCCCACGGAGATTCTGGCCGAACAGCACGCTCGGACATTGTCCAGGTGGTTTTCGGCGTGCGGCATTCCGGTATGGTTGTTGACCGGACGGACGGCAGAGAAGCGCCGGGCCGCTTGTTTTGCCGATATCGCCGCCGGAACTCCCGGGATTCTCGTGGGAACCCACGCCGTGTTGGGGGACGTCCCCTATGCGGGACTTCGAGTGGCGGTGTGCGATGAGCAGCACCGGTTCGGCGTGGTGCAGCGCATGGCCCTCACCCGGCCGGATGAATCGATCCACCTGTTGTCCATGTCGGCGACCCCGATCCCGCGCACCTTGGCCATGGCTTTATACGGGGATGTGGACGTATCCATCCTTCCCGGAAGACCGGACGCCGCCGCCCGGCGCACCACCCGATGGTTGCCCCTGGATCGAGAGGAAGACGCCGTTCTCGAGGTGCGGGCGCGACTGGCCCGGGGGCAGCGGGCTTATGTAGTGGCGCCGGCCATCGGCCGAGAGGCCGAGCATCGGCGATCCCAGGCGGATGTGACCTCCTTGTTCGCCTCGTTCCGGGACAAATTGGCCGGATTCTCGGTGGGATTGCTCCATGGGCGGATGTCCGGAGCCGACAAGGAGCGGATGATGCGGGCGTTTGCCGAGGGGGAGATCCAGGTCCTGGTGGCGACCACCATCGTGGAGGTGGGAGTGGATGTTCCCGAGGCCACGGCCATGCTCATCTATCACGCCGAGCGATTCGGCCTCAGCCAGTTGCATCAGTTGCGGGGGCGCATCGGACGCCGGGGAGACGACGCCGTCTGCTTCGTCCTGACCGGCCGGCTTACGGACCTGGGACGCCGGAGAATCGAAGCTTTTTGCGCCACGGACGACGGTTTTCTCCTGGCCAAAAAAGATCTTGAACTGCGCGGCCCCGGGGAGTGGATCGGACAGGCGCAAAGCGGTTGGCCGGCCTTTGCCCTGGTGGATTTGGTCAAAGACGAACCGTGGATGCGCCGGGCCAAGCGCCATGCCTACCGGTTGGTTCAGAGCCGAGATTTTTGGCTTCTGCCGGCCTTCGGGCCCCTGCGGGCGCACCTTCGCCGCCGGGTGGGGTGTGAGGGGGATCTCTCGGTTCAGGGATGATCCCGGGGATGCCCCGGGGCGGTGGACCGGCCGTTTCTTTGTTTCGCCGGAGGCAGTTGCAACATGAAGAACACCTGAAAAGCCAGGACGAGAACGAAAAAGAGCGCGCCGACCACCATGACTTCGGTCAGAGACAGTTGCACGATGACCACCTCGTCTCCTACACTGCCCGGAGAGTTTTCTTTTCATTCAAGAAAAATCCCCCTCGTCCGGGTCAACGAGGGGGTTGTCGCATGGCCTTCGCCAGACGACACGGGAGAGGAGAAACCGGAGGAGAGCATATGGGGACACCCTGCTGCTCCACGGTTTTGCGGCGTCGGTTGACGGCCGCCGGTTATCATCATTGACCAGTTTTGGAGTTCTTATACATGGCCCTCGGGGAAAATGTGGTACACTCATGACATGGAGCCATGACTGGAGGGAGACGGGTGCGGGTCATCGCGGGAACCTTGCGGGGTCACCCCTTGGCGTCTGTGCCCGGCCGGGGGACGCGCCCCACCTCCGATCGGGTCAAAGAGGCCATGTTCAGCATTCTGGGAGGTTTTCTCGACGGGGGGCGGGTGTTGGACGGCTTTGCGGGCACCGGGGCCCTGGGCATCGAGGCGATGAGCCGGGGGGCGGACCGGGCGGTGTTCGTGGAACGATCACCCGCCGCCCTGAAGGCGCTGCGCGCCAATCTCAGCCGTTGCGGCTTGGAGGGCCGCGCCCAAGTACTGCCGATGGATTTCCGCCGCGCCGTGGAAAAACTCGCATCGGGGAACCCACCCGACAAGGCCGGCCCTTTTGAATGGATTTTCTTGGATCCGCCGTACAAAGTGGGAGGGTTGACCGATCTGTTGGTTCGGTTGGCCGTTCTGGGGTTGGCGGCGACAGACGCCGTGGCGGTGCTGGAGACGTCCGTGGACACGCTCCTCCCCGAGCGGGCCGGACCGTGGATCCAGTGGAAACGATCGACCTACGGGGATACGGCCCTCACTTTCTATCGAAGGGAGTCGACGGAATGATCACAGCCATTTATCCCGGCAGTTTTGATCCCATCACCATGGGCCACATGGATATCATCGAACGGGGCGCGCAAATTTTTGACGAAGTGGTGGTGGCGGTTTTAGAAAATCCGCACAAGAATCCCCTATTCTCAGTTGAGGAAAGAAAACGATTGATCGAGCGGTCCGTAGAACCGTTCGCCAACGTCCGGGTGGAGACGTTCATGGGACTCTTGGTCGACTTCCTTCGGGAAAGAGGCGCCCGGGTGGTGATCCGGGGGCTGCGGGCCGTCTCCGACTTCGAATTTGAATTGCAAAATGCGACCATCAATCGCAAGCTGTGGCCCTGGGCGGAGACCTTTTTCATGCCGACGAGCACCAATTATTCCTACCTCAGTTCGAGTATTGTGAAAGAGATTGCCAAATACGGCGGAGATGTGTCCGGTCTTGTACCTCCCCACGTGGAGGAAGCCCTGAGGGGGAAATTCCGTCCGTAACACGCATCGGCGGTATGGGACCCATAGAGCCTGTCATATCATGAGAGGGGAGACGGTCGCTCGAGCGCGGCGCGACCGGCCGGAAAGGGGATCTGGACCGTGTCGAGACCGAAAATCGGGCTGGCTCTTGGTGCGGGCAGTGCCAGGGGGTTCGCCCACATCGGCGTCCTGCAGGTGTTGGAAGAACACCGGATTCCCGTGGACTACCTGGCGGGAGCCAGCATGGGGGCGCTGGTGGCGGCCCTGTACGCGTCGGGCATCGGGCCGGCGGATTTGGGCAAGCTGGCGATCTCCTTGCCCCGCCGATCCTGGGTGGACCCGACGGTGCCGAAGATGGGGCTGGTGTCGGGCGACAAGATCACGGAGGTGATTCGGTTTCTGACCAAGGGCATGTCCCTGGAGAAGATGTCCCCGCCGCTGTGGGTGGTGGCCACCGATCTCGAGCGCGGCGAGCGGGTGGTGTTCCGCAAGGGGCCGGCCTACCGGGCGGTCAGGGCGAGCATTTCGATCCCCGGGATTTTCGTGCCGATGGTGTCGGAGGGGCGATTGTTGGTCGATGGCGGGGTGATCGAGTGGGTGCCCGTGCGGACGGCCCGGGAGATGGGCGCGGATGTCGTGGTGGCGGTGGACGTCGGCAAGGGACAGGCCGGACCGGTTCGGCATATTTTTGACGTGATTTTGCAAAGCATCGATATTATGGAACGCCAAATGGTTAACGTTCGCCTTCCGGAGGCGGATGTCGTCATTCAGCCGGATCTGGGAACGATCGGGTCGACGGCGTTCGGCCAGGCCGAGGCGATGATCGAACGCGGCCGCGCAGCCGCTCTGGAGATGATCCCCCGGATCCTGGAGTTGATCGGGCCCTTGGGGGATGGGCACGAAGGATCGCCTGCGGAAGGGGCGTGACCGGCGTGCAGCGGTTCGTGCGCAGGGTCTGGAAACACTATAAAGGGTGGGTGCTGGCGGCGGCGGTGGCGGCGGTGCTGGCGGCGGTGCCGCTGCCGTATTATCTCTTCCTGCCGGGTTCGGCGGATCCGGTGGAACCGGTGGTGACGGTCCAAGGAGGGCACAAAGATGAGCGCGGGAAACTGCTGTTGACCACTGTGTACTCGCTGCCGGTCAACAATGTGTACGTGTTGGCTTACGGGCTTGTGACGGGGAGCGAGATCGAGCCGAGAGACCGGGCGACCTTCGGTCTGGACGACGAGGCCTACGAGGCACTGATGAAACAAATGATGGAGGGGTCCCAAAACAGCGCGGTGGTGGCCGCGTTGCGCTTTCTCGGCAAGCCGGTCCGTGTGGTGCAAAAAGGGGTCGAAGTCAAAGGGATTCTTCCGGAATCGGCGGCCAAAGGGCGCTTGCAGCAAGGGGATGTCATCACCGCCGTGGACGGACAGACGGTGGCCAACCAGGACCAACTGGTGCGGGATTTGAAAAATCGAAATCCGGGCCAGACGGTGCGGTTGGATGTGTTGCGGAACGGGAAGTCGATGGTGCTCACCGTGCCGCTGGTGCGGCTGTCCGGGGACAAAAACCAGGACGCGCCCCAGACGGGCCTGGGGATCCAGGCGGTCACCGTTCAGCGGGTGGAGTCCCCGGTACGCGTGGATTTTCAGACGGGCAACATCGGCGGCCCCTCCGCCGGGTTGATGTTTGCGCTGGAAATCATCAATCAACTGACGCCAGGCGACTTGACCGGAGGACACATCATCGCGGGCACCGGGACCATGGATGTGGACGGCCGGGTGGGTCAAATCGGCGGCGTCGAGCACAAGGTGGTGGCCGCCCAGCGGGCCGGTGCCGAAGTGTTTTTCGTCCCTGCCGACGTGAACGCCCAGGATCATAACGAGCGAGACGCCAAGGCGGCAGCCGGGCGCATCGGCGCGAACCTGCGAATCGTTCCGGTACGAACTCTGGCGGACGCGGTGTCCTTTTTGCAAACGTTACCGGACCTTGCGTCAAGCTCCCGCCGTTGACAAAATTCGGCCCCGTCGTTATAATCAGTGCGGTTGCACACGAGGTGATCCCGATGAAGCTGATGTTGCACGACCTTCGGGGACGCCCCGAAGGGATGGCGGTGCGCGGCCGTGCTTCGGTGGATGATGTGGCCCGTCGGGATTGCTCCTTGGTGGCGGTGGAACCGGTGGACGTCGAACTCAGGGCGTCGGAGGTCTCCGGCATGTATGTGGTGGAGGGGACCTTAAGGACACGAGCCGCCTACCGGTGTTCCCGGTGTTTGACCGAGTTTTGGGAGCCTCTCGAAACGACATTCAAAGAGCGATTCGTGCGCGCGCCATGGCACGACGACGGAGTCGCCGAGGATGACGAACCGGTTCCCTTGGACGGGGATGAAGTGGACCTGGTGCCCTATGTGGAGCAGGCGGTGGTGTTGGCCCTGCCCTGGAGGCCGTTGTGCCGTCCGCAATGTGCCGGACTGTGCCCGGAATGCGGAGCAAACCTCAACAAGGGGCCCTGCGGGTGTTCGGACAAAGCGACCGATCCGCGTTGGGAGAAACTGGGCGAGTTGTGGAAAGGCATCTCCGGGTCTTCAGGCGGTTCGGGATGAGGAGGTGGAAGGATGGCAGTCCCTTTTCGTAAGACGTCGAAACGACGAAAACGCCTGCGCCGGACCCATTTTAAACTGCAACCGCCGGGGATGACCCCGTGTCCGCAGTGTGGAGAGCCGAAACTGTCGCATCGGGTGTGCCCGAACTGCGGCTATTATAAAGGGCGCAAGGTCGTGGAGGGCGAGTGAGGCGACGACAGCCGGGCTATCCGCGACAGGCGAGGCTGTTGAGGCGAGTGCTCAACAGCCTCGTCCCGTTTTGGGGCGGTTGGCGCGGGTGGCCGGAGTCGCCCGTCCGGATTGCACGCAGAACCGATCTTCTGTATACTCTCTTTTAGTATCTGGTACTAAAAGCGGTGTCCCGTTTCACCCGGATGGGTGCGGGAAGCGGGTCGGCGGGGAGGGGGACGCCGTGGCTGTTCGGAATCGCAGAGAGAGACAGACGGCCCTGCAGGCGCTGTTGGAGAGCAACCCCTTTCTGACTGACGAGGAAATCGCGGGACGCTTCGGGGTCAGCGTGCAGACCATCCGGCTGGATCGCATGGCGCTCGGGATCCCCGAAGTGCGCGAACGCATTCGGGCCGTGGCCCAAAAGCGGTTGGAAGGGCCGCGCTCGCTGGATACCGGCGAGTTGATCGGGGAACTGATCGAGTTGGAATTGGACCGGATGGCCATTTCGATGTTTGAGATTCGAGAAGAACATGTGTTTTCTCGAACCCGCATCGCCCGCGGCCATCACCTCTTTGCCCAGGCCAATTCGTTGGCCGTGGCGGTCATTGATGCGCCGGTGGCCCTGACGGCATCGGCGGAAGTGCGGTTTGTCCGGCCGGCCTATCTGGGCGAGCGGCTGGTGGCCAAGGCGGTGGTGAAGCAGAAAAAGCGCGACCACGCCCAGGTGGATGTATGGACCCGGTCCGGAGAGGATCGGGTGTTTGAAGGAAGGTTTCTGGTGGTCCAGCCGCGCGGCGAACGGGAAGGAGTGGCGGGAAGCGGTGAAGATAGCCATTGATGCCATGGGTGGAGACCAAGGCCCCGCCGCGGCCATGGAAGGGGTGGTTGCCGCCGCCCGCCGGTATCCCGATGTGAACCTGGTCGTCATCGGCCGGGAGGAGCGGGTGCGGCCGTACTTGGCCGGAGCTCCGGACAACGTATCCCTGGTTCATGCCGAAGAGGTGATCGCCTCCGATGATGAGCCGGTGCGGGCGGTTCGGCGAAAAAGCCGGTCGTCCATCGTGACGGCGGCACGAATGGTTCAGGAAGGCGCGTGCGACGCCATGCTTTCCGCCGGTAACACCGGTGCCCTCATGACTGCCGGATTGCTCATCGTCGGGCGGATGCAGGGGGTGGCGCGGCCGGCCCTGGCGCCGATTTTGCCCACTCTTCGGGGGAAGGGTGTGCTCGTCCTCGATGTGGGGGCGAATATGGACCCGGAGCCGGGTCACCTGTGGCAGTACGCCGTCATGGGCAGTCTGTACGCCGAGAAAGTGCTGGGGATCGATCGGCCGGCGGTGGGGCTTTTGAATGTGGGCACCGAAGCCGGAAAAGGGAATCGTTTGACCAAGGAAACCTATCCGCTTTTGTCCCGATCGACTTTGAACTTTGTGGGCAATGTCGAGGCCAGGGACGTGTTTGCCGAGACCTGCGACGTGGTGGTGTGCGACGGGTTTGTCGGCAATGTGTTGCTCAAGACCCTGGAAGGGGTGGGCATGGGCATTTTTGTTCAATTAAAGGAGTTGTTCACGTCCACCGCGACGGCCAAATTGGTCGGGCTGCTGATGCACACGGGACTGGAAGACTTTCGCCGGCGTATGGATTACAGGGAGTACGGGGGGGCGCCCCTGCTGGGGTTGAAAGGATTGTTGGTGAAAGTTCACGGATCGTCAAATGGACGAGCTTTCGAGGTGGCCATCGGCCAAACCCGGCGGTTTGTGGCGGAAGGGGTGACCCGATTGATGCAGGAGCGGCTGCGCGAATCCGGATTTACGGTCGGATCGGAAGACCGGGCGCCGAACCTGTGCGAGGAGGGATGAGAGGCGTGTGGGCATGGGTATTTCCGGGCCAGGGCGCCCAGGCGGTGGGGATGGGCAGGGCGGCGTACGATACATACGATGAAGCCAGGCGGACTTTCCGGGAAGCGGACGACGCGCTCGGGTTCTCTTTATCAAACCTGTGTTTTGCCGGTCCCGAGGAAACGTTGCGATTGACGTATTACACTCAGCCGGCCGTCCTGACGGTCAGCGTGGCGCTCTGGAGGGTATTGGAGGCTCGGGGCGTGCGGCCGGATGTGGTGGCGGGGCACAGCCTCGGGGAGTATACGGCGCTGGTGGCGGCGGGCGCTCTGGATTTTGCCGATGCCGTCACGTTGGTCCACCGTCGGGGTCGGTACATGGACGAGGCGGCGCCGGCCGGAGAAGGTGCCATGGCGGCGGTCCTCCAAGGGGACCGGGACATGGTGGCCCGTGTATGTCAAGAAGTGAGCGAAGAAGTGGGGCCGGTGGAACTGGCCAACGTGAATTGTCCGGGTCAGGTGGTGATCTCGGGCAAGGCGGAGGCGGTCCGGGTGGCGGGGCGGCGGGTGCTGGAGCGAGGAGCCAAACGGGTGCTGCCCCTGGATGTGAGCGGCCCCTTTCACAGCGCCCTGATGGAGCCGGCGGCCCGGCGCCTGGCGGCGGATTTGGCCGAGGTTCCCATCCGGGACGCCCGTTGCCCGGTGGTGAGCAACGTGGATGCCCGGGCGAGAAGTGGGGCCGAGGAGATTCGGGAGGCCCTGGTTCGGCAGGTCAGCCGGCCGGTGCTGTGGGAAGACGGGGTGCGCGCCATGATTGCCATGGGGGCGTCGGGATTTGCGGAGATTGGGCCCGGCCGGGTCTTGTCGGGATTGGTGCGCAAAGTGGACCGCGGGGTGGACGTGTGGAACGCCGAAGATCCCGATGGTCTGGAGCAGGTGTGGAATCGGTGGAAGGCGGTGAGCGGGACGTGACGGAGGCATCGCAGCCGGAGCGGGTGGCCTTGGTGACGGGAGGGTCTCGGGGGATCGGCCGGGCGGTATGCCTGGCTCTCGCCGCCCGGGGAGTGGCGGTGGCCGTGAATTACGTTCACGGAGAAGAGGCTGCCAGGGGAGTGGTTCACCGGATTGAAGAGGCCGGGGGCAGGGCGCTGGCCGTGGGGGGTGACGTCGCCGATGCGTCCCGGGCGGACAGACTGATCCAGGACGTGGTTCAGGCCTTCGGACGGCTGGACATTCTGGTCAACAACGCCGGCATCACCCGCGATACCCTTCTTTTGCGCATGAAAGAAGACGACTGGGATGCGGTGATGAATACCAACCTGAAAGGGGCTTTTCATTGCATCAGAGCGGCGGTGCGGCCGATGATGAAGCAGCGGTACGGGCGGATCGTCAACATTACTTCGGTGGTGGCGCTGCTTGGCAATCCCGGCCAGGCGAACTATGCGGCGGCCAAGGCGGGCCTCATCGGGTTGACCAAGACGGCGGCCCGGGAGTTCGCTTCCCGGGGCATCACGGTGAACGCCGTGGCGCCGGGTCTCATTGACACCGACATGACGGCGGCGATGGCCGAGGAAGCCGTTCGGGCACTCCAAGCGCAGATCCCCCTCGGTCGCGCCGGGCGCCCGGAAGACGTCGCGGAAGCGGTGTGTTTCCTGGCTTCCGAAGCGGCGGGTTACATCACCGGGCATGTGCTTCATGTCGACGGTGGTATGGCCATGTAGTATACTTTTGAAGGGAGGTGACGAGATGTCCGATACCTTTGACCGCGTCAAGCGGATCATCGTCGACCGCCTGGGCGTCGATGAGGACAAAGTGACGATGGAAGCGTCGTTCAAAGACGATCTGGGCGCCGATTCCCTTGACATCGTGGAATTGGTGATGGAGTTGGAAGACGAATTCGGCATGGAGATCTCCGATGAAGATGCGGAAAAAATTTCGACCGTTGCCGAAGTGGTTCAGTATGTGGAATCGCACCAGGGGTAAAACAATAGTAAGTCCCGTACCTCGTTGCGGGACTTTTATGTTACGTACCGGGGGGGTAGGCCGTGAAGCGTCGGGTGGTCGTGACCGGAGTCGGGGTATTGACGCCCATTGGGAACGACGTTTCAGTGTTTTGGTCCAATCTTCTGGCAGGATGTTCCGGCATCCGGCGGATTGACCGGTTTGACGTGTCGGAATTCCCCACGCAGATCGCCGGCATGGTGGAGGATTTCGACCCGGAAGCGTTCATGGACAAAAAAGAAGCCAGGCGCATGGACCGATTTGCCCAGTTTGCCGTAGCCGCGGCCAAAATGGCTTTCGATGACGCGGGGTTATCGATGGCGGACTCGGATCCCGAACGGGTCGGCGTGTACATAGGGTCCGGAATCGGCGGATTGCACACATTAATGGAGCAACATCAGATTCTGTTGGAAAAAGGACCTCGGCGCGTCAGTCCCTTTCTGATCCCGATGATGATCGCCGACATGGCTTCCGGCCAGGTCTCGATTCAACTGGGGGCCAAGGGCCCGAACAGCGCACCGATTTCCGCCTGTGCCACCGGCACCCATGCCGTGGGGGATGCCGCGCGGATGATTCAATACGGGGACGCCGATGTGATGATCGCGGGAGGCGCCGAGGCCACGATTCATCCCATGGCCTTGGCGGGGTTTTCGGCGGCCAAAGCCATGTCAACCCGGAATGACGAACCGGAGAAGGCGGTCCGTCCCTTCGATCTCCACCGGGACGGCTTCGTGATGAGCGAGGGAGCCGGGGTTCTGATTCTGGAGGAGTGGGAGCACGCCCGGAGGCGCGGCGCCCGGATCTATGGAGAAGTGATCGGGTACGGGATGAGCGGAGACGCCTTTCACGTCACCCAGCCGTCTCCCGAGGGCGAGGGCGCTGCCCGGGCGATGGCGGCCGCGCTCCGGGACGCCGGACTTCGGCCGGAAGATGTCGATTATATCAATGCGCACGGGACGGGAACCGATCTAAACGACAAATTTGAAACCCTGGCCGTCAAACGAGTGTTCGGGGAGCACGCTCACCGGGTGCCGATCAGTTCGATCAAATCGATGACCGGGCACATGCTGGGGGCGGCCGGGGCGGTAGAAGCCATTGCCACCCTTCTGACCCTTCGAGAAGGAAAGATTCCGCCGACGATCAATTACGAGACGCCGGACCCCGACTGCGATCTCGACTACGTTCCGAACCGGTACAGGGAGGCCCGGGTGGATGTGGCGTTGTCCAATTCGTTCGGGTTCGGAGGCCACAACGCCTGCATTGTGGTCCGGCGGGTGACGGAGGCCTGAGTGGTGCGAAGAAACAGGTGGGATTCCGTGGCGACAAAATGGGACGAGTTGGGCGAGCACCTGGGGATCACATTCCGCAACGGTGCACTGCTGCGCCAGGCCTTCACGCATTCCAGCTACCGCAATGAGCATCGGGGCGACGTTCAGGACAATGAACGGTTGGAGTTTCTTGGGGACGCCGTGCTCGAACTCTTGGTGAGCGAGTTTCTCTTTCGCGCGTATCCGCAGCTGCCCGAAGGGGAACTGACGCGAATGCGGGCAGCCATCGTCTGCGAGCCGTCGTTGGTGCGATTTGCCACCGCCCTCGGCCTGGATCAGTATATCCGGCTCGGGCGAGGGGAGGAGATGTCCGGCGGGAGGCGCAGGCCGTCTCTCCTGGCGGACGTCTATGAGGCGCTGATCGGCGCGATCTACCTGGATCAGGGGTTGGACGCGGCCCGGGATTTCCTGAACCGATTTATGTTTCCGTCTTTGCAGCGGGATCAGGCCCCCATTCTGGACGACTATAAGACCATGCTTCAGGAATATGTCCAGAAAATGGGGCTTGGACCCCTGATGTACCGGATCACCGACGAGCGGGGGCCCGCCCACCATCGCGAGTTTGTCGCCCAAGTGTGGATTGGCGGACAGGCTTACGGCGAGGGTTCGGGACGGTCGAAAAAAGAGGCGGAACAGCACGCGGCCAGAGAGGCCCTGTTGAAACTGACCGCCGCACCGTCGTGATCCATGCCCGGACGGCTTCCGCCCGGGCTTTTAGTATGGGGATGAGGTCGGCGTCTTACACTATCGCCGACGGGAGGTGCATCTGTTGAACGGGTTGTTGAAAATGTTCCTGTTTCCGGCCGTGTTGCGGTTTTGGGGGACCCGGCGTCCTGTGCGGCATCCGAATCATCGGCCGGCGGCGGAAGGACCACGTTCATTCCGGGGAGGCCGACCGGTGAACCGGGGCCCCTCCGCCCGGGTGGCGGTCCACCCATTGTTTCAGCGGTCCCAATGAGATCCCCGGACAATACACGGTCATCCGGTTCTCCCTGTCGAAGGCGATCACCCGGCCGGTCCCGTCTCCGTCCCGTGGAAGGACGATCCACAGTTCCCGAACGGGGTGTGCCATCCCGAACTCGACGGGATGCCGGAACGCGATGCGTAAGATTTTTCCGGGGGGAAACCGGATTTGAACCGTTGGGTCGACTCGGCGGCAGGAACGTGCGACCTTTTCCACCAAGGCGGCCAGTTCCGGGCTCCACGGCACCTGGCCCAGGATGTCTCCGGACCGGGCATCCCCGATATCCACCCTGGCGTTCCTCGGGTCGGCGGGATGAGCGTTGGCCGGCCAGGCGGATCCCGGGACGAGCAGGAGTATCCCGAGCAGCCACACCCATCCATATCTCCATGGCATACCGCGTCCACGCCTCATGACCATCTCCCCTTTCTTCCTGAAACGATGCCGAATCGGCTTCGGGAAACGCCCTTTCCCTCGACGGACGAGGCTCCGGGAATGCGGTGTTTGCCCGGATGGACTACCGCTAGTATCCGGTCTCGACGAACGTCCCATGTATGCTACAATGGCATTGCCGAATCATGGAATGAACGGGGTCGACGCGGATGCATATCAAGCGGCTGGAGATTACCGGTTTTAAATCTTTCGCCGATCGGACGGAAATCGAATTGCCGCCGGGGATTACCGCCGTGGTCGGGCCCAACGGCAGCGGGAAAAGCAATATCGCCGAGGCCCTTCGCTGGGTCCTGGGAGAGCAATCCGCCAAAAGTCTGCGGGGCGTCCGGATGGAAGACGTCATTTTTGCGGGGAGTGACGGAAGAAAACCAATTAATTTTTGCGAAGTTTCTCTGACGCTGGATAATGCCGATGGACGGCTGCCTTTGGACTATCGGGAAATCACCGTCACCCGCCGCCTCTACCGGTCGGGTGAGAGCGAGTACCGCATCAACCGTCAGAGTTGCAGGCTCAAAGACGTGATCGACCTGTTTCTGGATACGGGACTCGGGAAAGAGGCGTATTCGATGATCGGCCAGGGCCGGATCGACGAAGTTCTGTCCAACCGGCCCGAAGACCGCCGGGGGATTTTTGAAGACGCCGCCGGGATCGTGAAATTCAAAGCCCGAAAGCGCGAGGCGCTCAAAAAAATGGAAGACACCCGCAACAATGTGACCCGGGTCGAGGATGTGATCCACGAGCTGTCGGAACAGGCGGAGCCGTTGGCGAAAGAGGCCGAACGGGAACGTGCGTTCCGCGCGCTCAACGAGGAAGCGACGGAGATCAGCGGACGGCTGATGGTCCACCGAATCGAGCAAACCCACCATGAATATCGCCGGGCGGAGGAATGCTGCCGCCAAGCCGACGAAGCGGTGGCCGAGGCGGCGGCCGCCTTGCGGGGGGCGGAGGCGGAACTGGAAAAGCGTCGCCTGGGCTTGGTGCGGCGGGAAAAAGAATTGGAAGATCTCCAGGAATCCTGGTCGCGCCGGCGGACGGAGTGGGAGCGGGAGGCAGGACAACGCCGCGTGCTGGAAGAGCGGGCCGGTCACTTGGACAAGAATCTTGTCGAGGCGAGGAGCCGGGTGGAGGAGCTCGCCGCCCGGAGGCGGGAGCTGGCCGGGGATGTGCGGCGTCTGCGGAGTGAGGCGCTGGAGCTGGCCGGGCAGGTGGAGGACCGGCGCCGCCGCTTGGAGGAAGCCGAGGAGACCGGCGAAGGGGATGCGGAACGACAGGTGCGGGAACGCTTGGAGGAACGGAAAGGGGAGTTGATTGACCGGCTGAACCGGGCGGCGGCGGCCCGGAATGAATATCGGCACCGGGTTGACGCCCTTGCGGTGTCCGGCCAGAGACACGATCGTCTGCTCGCAGAAATGGCGGACCGGCAACGGGAGGCGGAGAAGGTGGTGACCCAGTTGGACGAGGTGGACCGGGCGCTCGGAGAGGTGTCGAAACAGGTCCGCACCCTGGAGGAAACGCGCCGCGGGCTGCTCCGGCAGAGTGAAGAGGTGGCCGGACGGATTCGGGAGGCGGAATCCCAGTGGCGGCGGGAACGTGAACAACTGGCGGCCCTGTCCTCCAAATGGGATGTGATGAAGGATTTGGAGGAGTCTTACGGCGGGTACGGCCGAGGGGTGAAAACGGTGCTCCGGGCGGCCAAGACCGGGAAACTCACAGGAATCGTCGGCGCCGTGGCCGAGTTGATCCGAGTGCCGGACGGGTTGGAGACCGCTGTGGAGGCGGCTCTGGGGCCGGCCCTGCAATATGTGGTGGTGGACGACGAAGACGCCGGGCGCCGGGCGATCGAACATGTGAAAACCCTTCGAGAAGGGCGGATTACCTGTATGCCCGTTTCCGTGATCCGCCCCCGGAGCCTGTCCGTGGACGACCGGGACGCGATGGCCGGCTTGCCGGGGTGGGTGGGGGTTGCGGCCGATCTGGTCGAGGCGGAACCGGCGGTTCGAGCGGTGACGGCATACTTGCTCGGGCAAGTGGTGGTGGCCCGGGATCTGCGGGCCGCGGTGGAGATGGCCCGCCGGTGCCGCCACCGTTATCGGATTGTCACATTGGACGGGGATGTGGTGCACCCTGGAGGGATGATGAGCGGGGGAGCTCCGGTGAAAGGGGGGGCCAGCCTTCTCTCCCGCCGCCGGCAGGTGGAGGCGATGGGCCGGCAGGTGGAAGAACGGAAAAAACGGGTCGCGGCAGGGGCTGAGCGCGTTCGGCGCATTCGTCGCGAAGGCGAGGAGGCGGAGGATCGGCGCCGGGACGTGGAGGCCCGGCTGGAGGCGGCCCGGGCCGAATTCGGTCGGCTGCGCCAGCGGCGGGAAGAGTTGGCTGCGCGGACAAAAAGTCTCGGTGAACGATTGGAATGGGATCGGTTTGAGCTGGACCGCCTGGATCAAGAGATTCGGGATCATCAGGCCGAATTGGAGAAGGCCGCCCATGCCGGCTTGGAGGCCGAGCAAGGGGCCCGGGCCGTTCAGGAGGAAATTGGCGCGTTGGAGGCGCGAAGACAGACGCTTCAGGGCGAGGTGGAAGAGCGCCGGGCGATGGTCACGGAACTGCGGATCCACTTGGCTTCCCTAATGGAACGGAAGGTGCACACCGAGCGGCAAGAACGCGAAAAGTCATCCCAACTGGCGGCTCTGGATCGGGAGATGGCCGCCCTTGAAGAGGAGATCCGGCGGCTCGAGGACGGACGGCGCGAAACCATGCGGCGACTCGCGAAATTGTCCGCGCGGTTGGAAGAAGGTCGGGACGCCGTTTCCGGACAACTTCGCGTTTTGGAAGAAGCCCGGGCGGCAAGGCAGCGGGAGGCGGAGTCGGTCGGGCAGGAGGAGGGCCGGGTGGCCGATCTGCGAGATGAACTTCATCGGCGGGAACAGGATTTGCACGAGTGGGCCGTGCGCCGGGAGAGACTGCGGGTGGAATTGCGCCACGCCCTGGACGATTTGGCGGAGAATTTTCGGCTCGGGTTTGAGCGCGCGAAGGAGCGTTTTGGGGTGGTGGATCATCCGGGGCCGCTGAAACGCCGGCTGGAGGAATTGCGCCGGGAGATGGAAGCCCTGGGTCCGGTGCGGGCCGGGGCCATGGACGAGTATGGGCGACTCCGGGAGCGACTGGATTTTCTCCGTGCCCAGCGGGACGACCTGCTTGCGGCGTCGGCGCAGTTGGATGAAGTCATTCGCGAGATCGACGCCGAAATGTCCGTCCGGTTTTTGCGGACCGTTTCCGAGGTCGGGGCGCAGTTTCAAGAGGTGTTTGTCCGGCTGTTCGGCGGCGGCCGCGCGTATCTGGAGTTGACCGACCCGTCGGACCCTCTGGAAACCGGGGTGGAGATCGTCGCCCAGCCTCCGGGCAAGAAACTGCAGACCCTTTCTTTGCTCAGCGGCGGAGAGCGGGCGCTCACGGCCATTGCCTTACTGTTTGCCATTCTTCAGGTCAATCCCGTGCCGGTCTGTGTTCTCGATGAGGTGGATGCCGCCTTGGACGAAGCCAATGTTCACCGTTTCTCCAAATATCTGCGGGAGTTTTCCCGGAAGACCCAGTTTGTGGTCATCACGCACCGGAAAGGGACCATGGAGCAGGCGGACGCGCTGTACGGCGTGGCGATGGAAGAGGCGGGGGTGTCGAAAATGGTCGCCGTCCGCATGGTCGATCCGGAGCCTGAAGAGAAGAAAACGGCATCATGATCCATGCCGGTGTAAAGGGGGATGTTTCTTTGGGTTTGCTGGATTCCTTACGGCAGGGACTGCAGAAGACGAGGGAGGCCGTGTTTGGCCGGGTGGCCGCCCTGGTGACCGGGCGGGGCAGGCTGGATGAGTCGTTGTTCGAGGAACTGGAGGAATTGTTGATCTTGGCCGACGTGGGTGTGGACCAGGCGGTGGGATGGGTGGAGGATCTCCGGCGGGCGGCCAAAGAGAGAGGCATCCGCGAGGCGGGCGAATTGCGGCCGCTGCTGCGCGAACAGCTCTTGGATGCGATGGGCGGGGAGAGCCCCACCTTGCAACTGGCGCCCCAGGGACTGTCGGTGGTATTGATGGTGGGGGTCAACGGAGCCGGGAAAACCACCACCATCGGCAAACTGGCCCACCGGCTGAAAAGGGACGGCCGCTCGGTCATCCTGGCCGCCGGGGACACGTTTCGCGCCGGCGCCATCGAACAGCTCGAGGTGTGGGGCAAACGCGCCGGGGTCGACGTGGTCCGGCAAGAGGAGGGCAGCGACCCTGCAGCCGTGGTGTTTGACGCGATCCGGGCCGCGCGTTCCCGGGAAGTTGACGTGGTCTTGTGCGATACGGCGGGGCGATTGCAGAACAAGTCGAATTTAATGGCCGAGTTGGAGAAGATCCGGCGAGTTGTGGCCCGGGAGGTCGAGGGGGCGCCCCATGAGGTGCTGTTGGTCATCGACGCCTCCACCGGACAGAATGCGCTGAGCCAGGCGGAGTTGTTCTCCCGGGCCGCCGGGGTGACCGGGGTGGTGTTGACCAAACTCGACGGCACGGCCAAAGGCGGCGTGGTGCTCGCCATTCGCCGGCGCCTGGGCATTCCCGTGAAGTTTGTCGGGTTGGGGGAAGGCGTGGACGATCTGGAACCGTTCAATCCCGAGGTGTTTGTGGATGCGTTGATCGGCGTTTCCGGGGAACAGGGGAGTGCACGGCCGAATGGGGCTTGACAATCGGTCGGGGATCCAGTACCATTCGACTGTAAAGCCGAATGGCTTGACAAGGCGGTGGCGCCGGTGTTGGACAAAACCACGCGGGTGAATCTGCTGTACGATCACTATGGCGGGCTTTTGACGGAGAAACAGCGCCGCTTTGTCGAATTGCATTATTTCGAGGATCTGTCCCTGGGGGAAATCGCCGATCTGTTCGGGGTCAGCCGGCAGGCGGTGCACGACCATCTCAAACGGGCCGTGGACCAATTGGAGCAGTACGAAACGGTGTTGGGACTGGCCGGTCGTGGGGTCCGCAAGCGGGCCGTCAGGGCCCGGTTGAATGGAGAGATTGCGGGCCTTCCGGTGGATGAGCGGCGGAAGGAGCGGCTGTTGCGTCTGATCGATTCTCTCTGTGAGGAAGACGAGGGGACGGGACCACATCCGGAAGGGGACGGTCGAGATGTTTGACGGGCTGGCCGGCCGTCTGCAGGAGGCTTTTGCACGGCTGAGACAAAAGGGAAAGTTGAGCGAGGCCGATGTCGACGAGGCGATGAAGGAAGTGCGGCGGGCGCTCCTGGCGGCTGACGTGAATTTCACGGTGGTTCGGGATTTTATCGGTCGGGTGCGGGAGCGGGCGGTGGGTCAGGATGTGATGAAAAGCTTGACCCCGGCCCAACAGGTCATCAAAATTGTCCATGAGGAGTTGACCGCCCTGATGGGGGGCCG
This sequence comes from Kyrpidia sp., assembly GCA_029960885.1. Taxonomy (GTDB): domain Bacteria; phylum Bacillota; class Bacilli; order Kyrpidiales; family Kyrpidiaceae; genus Kyrpidia. Next base: position 36,553 of record JASBVV010000045.1, read on the forward strand.
GCAGGCCGCCCTCAACGTATCCGGGAGGCCGGCGGTGGTGATGCTGGTGGGGCTTCAGGGAGCGGGAAAGACCACCACTGCCGCCAAGTTGGCCCAGCATCTCCGCAAACAGGGCCGCCGTCCTCTCCTTGTCGCCGCCGACGTCTACCGTCCGGCCGCCATCCGGCAGTTGCAGGTTCTCGGGGAACAACTCAAGATTCCGGTGTTCTCCATGGGTGAGGACGCGAATCCCGTGGATATCGCCAAGGCGGCGGTGGGACGGGCCGGTCAAGAAGGGTGCGACGTGGTGCTGGTGGATACGGCCGGCCGTTTGCACGTCGATGAGACGCTCATGGAGGAATTGGAACGGATCAAAGCGGCCGCCCGGCCGGGAGAGATCCTCTTGGTGGTGGACGCCATGACGGGGCAGGTGGCGGTGGAGGTCGCCGAAGCCTTTCATCGGCGGCTCGGATTGACGGGGGCGATTTTTACCAAGTTGGACGGAGATACCAAGGGAGGCGCGGCCTTGTCGATCCTGGCGGTCACCGGGTGTCCGATCAAGTTCGCCGGAGTGGGAGAGAAGATCGACGCCTTGGAGCCGTTTCATCCGGACCGAATGGCTTCCCGGATCCTCGGGATGGGCGATGTCCTGACCTTGATCGAAAAAGCGCAGCGGGCCGTGGACGCGGAGAAGGCCAAACAACTGGAACGGCAGCTGCGGCAAGGGGAATTCAGCCTGGAGGATTTCCTCGACCAGCTGCGCCAGGTCCGCAAACTCGGGCCCTTGGACCAGTTGCTCGGTATGCTCCCCGGGATGAATCGCCTGAAGGGTGCAGTCAACCTCCAGGTGGACGAAAAACAGCTCAACCGGGTGGAAGCGATCATCCTGTCCATGACACCCCAGGAGCGGCGCAACCCCGACGTGATCGACGGCAGCCGCCGCCGGAGGATCGCCGCCGGCAGCGGGACCCGGGTGGAAGAGGTCGGGCGCCTTCTCAAGCAGTTCAAAGAGATGAAGAAAGTGATGAAGCAGTTTTCCGGCATGAGCAAAAAGCTGGGCCGGCGGAAAGGGTTTCGCCCATTCTGAACGATGCCGGCAAAGGAGGATCCATCGGTGGTCAAGATTCGTTTAAAGAGGATCGGTGCCAAGAAGCGGCCGTTTTATCGGGTGGTGGTGGCCGATTCCCGGTCGCCCCGGGACGGCCGGTTCATTGAAGAGATCGGGACGTACGATCCCCTCTCGAATCCCGCCCAAATCCAGATCGATGCCGAACGGGCGCTTCACTGGCTGGAGACCGGAGCGCAACCTTCGGACACCGCCCGCAGCCTGTTGCGCAAGGCGGGGATCATGCGGCAGTTCCACGAGCGCCGGGCGGCTCGAAGCGGCAAGTGATCCCCGGTGTCGGGGGCCGGAGGTTGGGTCGCCGGCGCGGTCTGTGAACCGGGGCGTTCTGCCGGCATCCCGTCGATCGGAGGGGGCGCGATGACGCAGGAAGAACCGATGTATACCGTGGGCGTGGTCATCGGCACCCACGGGCTGCGCGGCGAAGTTCGGGTCTTCCCGCGGACCGATTTTCCAGAAGTGCGCTTTTCCCCGGGGTCCACGCTGTGGCTGGTGTCCGGGGACGGTTCCGCCCGGCAGGTACGGGTGGAAGGGGCGCGCCAACACAAAAATGTTTTTATTGTCCGGTTTGCCGGGGTGGACTCCATTGAGGCGGTGGAACCGTGGAAAGGCCGGGAGCTGAAAGTCCCCGAGTCGGAGTTGGTCCCCCTTCCCGAAGGTCGTTATTATATTCATCAACTGGTTGGCTGTCGGGTGGTGGATGAGGAGGGGGAAGACTTGGGGGAGCTCGTCGAGGTGTTGCAGCCGGGAGCCAACGACGTGTACGTGGTGCGGCGGGCCGGCGCCAAAGACCTCCTCATTCCCGCGATTCCGTCGGTGGTCAAACGGGTATCGGTGGACGACAGGCTCATGGTGGTCTCGCTTTTGGAAGGGTTGGAAGACCTGTGATCATTGATGTGTTGACCCTGTTTCCGGAGATGTTCGAAGGGGTGCTCGGCACCAGCATCCTCGGCCGCGCCGTGCGCAGCGGGCGATTGAGTGTGCGGGTAGTGAACTTTCGGGATTACGCCGCGAACAAACACCGGACGGTGGACGATTACCCGTACGGCGGCGGAAGCGGCATGGTCTTGGCTCCGGATCCGATTGTCCGGGCGGTGGAGGATTGCACAAGAAGCGGACCCGCGGGCAGGCGCAGAGCGGTGCTCCTCGATCCCCGGGGCCGCCGCTTGACCCAGGAGATTGTTCGGGAGTTGGCGCAATTCGAACACCTGGTGCTCATCTGTGGCCATTACGAAGGGTTTGATGAGCGCATCCGTCAGTTGGTGGCGGACGACGAGATTTCGCTCGGGGACTTTGTCCTGACCGGCGGTGAGATCCCGGCCATGGCGGTGATCGACGCCGTGGCCCGGCTTCTGCCGGGGGTGCTGGGCAACGCCGAATCGGTCCGGGCCGAGAGTTTCGCCGGCGGGTGGCTCGAATACCCCCAGTATACGCGTCCGCCGGTGTACCGGGGACTGGCCGTGCCGGACGTGCTGCTCTCCGGACATCACGGGGAAATCGGCCGGTGGCGCCGGCGGGAATCGATTCGCCGGACCCTCCGGCGCCGACCGGATCTGGTCGATTGGTCCGCTCTCGGACCGGAAGAGCGTCGGGACGTGGAGGAAATTTGTCGGGAGGAAGGGCTGCCGGTGCCGGGGACCGAAGACGGTTGAGTTGCAAAAGGGATTGGACCTCGTCGCGCCCGGTAAGATATAATGGGCGTTGGCGATCAAGGCGGTCCGCTGCGGTTTCAAGAACCGGTATGAACGTCTGGTGGAAGGAGGTCGGCCGATGCATCCGATTATTCGCCAGTTGGCGGAAGAGAGCCTGCGAAAAGATATCCCCGCTTTCCGGCCGGGGGATACCCTCCGGGTTCATGTAAAGGTTCGCGAAGGAAACCGGGAGCGGATTCAAGTGTTCGAGGGCGTGGTGATCAAGCGCCGGGGCGGCGGAATCAGCGAGACGTTCACCGTTCGCAAAGTGTCCTACGGAGTGGGCGTAGAGCGGACGTTTCCGCTGCACTCGCCGCAGATCGACAAGATCGAAGTGGTCCGTCGGGGGCGTGTTCGTCGTGCAAAATTGTACTACTTGCGCGAGCTCACGGGCAAAGCCGCGCGGATCAAAGAAATTCGCTGATCACAGAGAGGGACTTGTTTCCAAGGGGCAAGTCCCTCTTTGGTATCATGTTTACGGGTGGTGGAGGAGACCGATTGAGGAGGGAGCTTCTCATTGTCGACGGAGCGAGAGCAGCGACCCGCCGGCGAGACGTCCGAAGGGAAGACGTCCGGCAGATCTTCGTGGCGGGAATTGTGGGAATGGGCGGTCGCCATCGTCGTCGCCCTCCTGTTGGCGTATCTGATCCGGCTTTTTGTGTTTGAGATTTTTGTCGTGGACGGGGAATCCATGGAACCGACCTTACATAATGAGGAACGGCTCATTGTGGACAAAATCGTGTATGACTTCGGCAGCCCGTACTACGGAGACGTGGTGATTTTCCGGTATCCGGCCGATCCGACCCAGGATTTCGTGAAACGGGTCATCGGTTTGCCCGGGGATCGGATCGAAATCCGGAACGGCGTGGTGTATCGAAACGGCCAGCCCCTGTCCGAACCGTACATCGCCGAACTGCCCCGCGCCCCTTACGGGCCCGTGGTCGTTCCCCCCGGACACTTGTTTGTCATGGGAGATAACCGTAATCACAGCAAAGACAGTCGGGATCCGACGGTGGGCATGGTCCCCGACGGCAACGTGATCGGCCGGGCGGACGTCATCTTTTGGCCGTTTTCACGGTTTCGATTTCAGCCGTTTCAGTGAAGGACCGGAGTGCGGGCGTCCTGAAGTTTGGGCACGCCGCCGCCGCGGGAACGCCGCTGTGACTGGGCAGGGGGATGAATCGTGACCATCCAATGGTATCCGGGTCATATGGCCAGAGCGCGGCGCCAGGTGGCCGATGCGCTTCGGCTGGTTGACGCGGTTTTGGAACTGGTGGACGCGCGAATTCCCGCCGCGAGCCGCAATCCGATTCTTGCCGAACTGATCGGGCAAAAGCCCCGGTTGATCGTGATGACTCGGGAGGATATGGCCGATCGCGGGGTTACCCGGGAGTGGATCGACTACTTTGCCCGGCGGGGTCAACCTGCGATCGCGGTGGACGCCCGCGGGGGGCGGGGATTGTCCCGGCTCGGTCCGGTCGTGCGGGAGTTGGCCGAGCCGACCGTCGAGAAATGGAATAAGCGGGGGATTCGCAACCGGGCGATTCGGACGTTGGTTCTGGGCATCCCGAATGTGGGGAAATCCTCGTTGATCAATCGCCTGGCCGGGCGATCGGCAGCCAGAACCGGCGACCTGCCGGGAGTCACCCGGAACCAGCAGTGGATTCGCACGACGGCCGGATTTGAGCTGCTGGATACGCCCGGGATCCTCTGGCCAAAATTTGAAGATCCAGAAACCGGCCTTCTCCTGGCGGCGACGGGAGCCATCAAGGAGGAGGTTCTCCCCTTGGAGGAGGTGGCCGTCTTTTTATTGAAAACGCTGTGGACGAGCTACCCGTCGGCGCTCGTCGACCGGTACGGCGGTCTCTCCGGAACGCCGGCTGAGTGGCTGGAGCAAATCGGAAAGGCGCGCGGGCTGCTGGCCGGCGGCGGCCGGGTGAACATTTCGGCCGCCGCGGAGTTGGTCTGCCGGGAATTTCGCACGGGCCGCCTGGGCCGGATCAGTTTGCAGCGGCCGCCCGCAGCGCCGAATGGATCCCGGCCGGCCACGGGGTCCGGGGGAGAGGACGCGGTACGGGATCAAACCGTTTGTCCGAAAGAAGGTGGAACGGGGTGAAGGGAGAGCGAGTGTCCAAGAAGAGACCCTTACTTTCCTGGATCTGGGAGGAAAAGTGGTGGAGCGCCGGACGATCCAAGGTGGCCGGCGTAGACGAAGCCGGCGTGGGCCCTCTCGCCGGTCCGGTGGTGGCCGCCGCCGTGGTGCTGCCCAAGGGATTCGATATGGCGGGTCTCGATGATTCCAAGCGGTTGACCGGCCGGCAGAGAGAAGAGCAGTTTGTCCGGCTGTGCGCCGAGTCCGAGGCTTGGGAAGTGGCCGTGGTGGATGCGGCCACCATTGACCGACTGAACATCCTGCAGGCGGCCCGCCTGGCCATGCGCCGGGCGGTGGAGGCTCTCGGAGATCGATGCGACGCCGTGTTGGTGGACGGTCTGCCCGTACCCGACATGCCGGTGCCGTCGCGCTCTGTGGTTCGGGGCGATGCTCAGTCCCCGAGCATCGCGGCGGCCTCGATCCTGGCCAAGGTCGTGCGGGACCGTTTGATGATGGAATTCGCAGAACAATATCCCGAGTACGGCTTTGAAAAACACAAGGGGTACCCGACGGCGGTCCACCTTGATGCCCTGCGCAAGTTTGGGCCGTGTCCGATCCACCGGCGCAGTTTTGGCCCGGTGGCCGGGTGGGGGGATCTCGAGCCGGCGGAGAACCGGGCGGCGATCAAAACGGAAGAGGGCGCGGGAGCGTCTCTGGGCGGGCGACCGCGGCTGAAGTAGAATTGGAGCGGCGAGGGTTCGAAAAAGGGGGCTGGCGGCGTGTCGAATTCGGAAAAAGGGACGGTGCGCCGGCGGCGGCTGCTGGTGTTGATGGGTGTGGTGGTCATTCTGCTCGGTGTGCTGGCCGATCGCCTGGTTCAGCTCCAGTTGGTGGAGGGCGCGTCGTACAAGCAGTTGGCGGATCGAAACCGGTTTGAAATCCTCACCCGCCCGGCGCCCCGGGGCAAGATTTTCGACCGCAACGGCCAGCTCCTGGTGAGCAACAAGGCGTCATTCGGATTGTACTGGGCGGATTTGGTCCCGGACAAAGGGCAGGAGCGGCGCATCGCGGAGCAGTTGGCGCCGGTGCTTCAGATGTCTCCGGATGCGATATTGCAAAAGATGAACGATACCTCCCAGGGGGCCATCTGGCGGGCGGTGAAGCTCGGGCTGACGGACCAGCAAGTGGCTTACGTGTATGAACACGCCGGCGAGCTGCCGGGGATGCATGTGGTGGCCACCCCGGAACGGGAGTACAAGGGGGGGACCCTGGCCTGTCATGTGGTCGGATATCTGAACTCGATCCCCCCGAGTCAACTGCAAGACTATCTGAATCAAGGGTATCGCCGGGATGAAAAAGTCGGGCGCCAAGGAGTGGAGCAGTCATACGAAAAGGATTTGCGGGGGACGGACGGCGCGTTCCGGTTTATGGTCAACGCCGCGAATCAACCGACGGCGGGCATTCAGGCTGTTTCGCCGGTGCCCGGAAACGATCTGGTGCTGACCATCGACGCCCGGGTTCAGCAGGCGACCCAGCAGGCTCTGGCCGATCAGGTCCAGAAACTTCGATCCCAGGGCGTCAAAAACGCCGCCGCCGTATTGATCGACGTCAATACCGGTCAAGTGATCGCCATGGCCAGTTATCCGTATTACGACCCGAACTGGTTCGTCCAAGGGATCAGCCAGGCCCAGTGGAATCAATTCGCCCCGGCGGAGATGAACCGGGCGATTCAAAATCCGGAGGTGCCCGGTTCGACCGGAAAGCTGATCACGGCCATCGCGGCGCTGCAGGACGGCGTGATCTCGCCCTCGTGGACCACCTACGACCCGGGATATATTCAGATCGGGAGTTACGTGATCCGCGACTGGAAAGCGCACGGTACGGTCAATGTCATTGATGCCATCCGGGAGTCGTGCGACACGTTTTTCTACAGAGTGGGGATCATGGCCAGCCGCTGGACGCCGGGCATGTCGTACAGTGCGCTGGCGCAATGGGAACAAGGGGCCCGGACCGATTGGATGAAGCGGTTTCAAAACTACCAGAAACAGTTCGGGCTCGGGGTGTTGACGGGGATCGACTTGCCGAACGAGGAAAAGGGTTCTTTGGAAGACGACGGCCACCTTCCCTCCGTGTATTACTCGGCAATCGGTCAGTTTGAACGGTTTACCCCCATGGAACTGGCGCAGTACACGGCGACCATCGCCAACGGGGGCAAACGCATGGAACCGCACGTGGTGGACAGGGTGGTGGCTCCGGACGGCACGGTGATTCGGCGGATTGATCCCAAGGTTCTCAATACCGTGCCGGTGTCTCCCCAGGTTCTTCAGGTGGTCCGCCAGGGGATGTACGAAGTGTGCAATGTGCCGTCAGGAACGGCGTACGGGGCGTTTCTCGGCGCGACGTATAAAGCGGCCGGGAAGACGGGGACGGCGGAGACCGGGGTTCAGGGGTTCGACAACTCCGTGTTTATTGGTTTTGCGCCTTACGACCACCCGGAGGTGGCCGCGGCGGTGGTGGTGCCGGGCGGTGGACACGGGGCCGACTCGGCAGCGGTGGTACGGAAGATGTTCGATGCGTATTTTGCCGTCAGGGGTCACTGAGGGACTGCGGGGTATGGGGCGACGCGGCTTGGCCTCGAGGTGACGCGGGGAGGTGGAGACATGGCCATGGAACCGGTACATCCGGTGTCTCCGGTTCAACCGGTACGAAAGACGCCGGGATCGGAGGAATCCGGTCGGAAATCCGAAACGGATGCATCCGGCGGCCGGCCAACCGAATCGGGGGTCTCCGGGTCGGCGGGCGATGGGAAAGATGGAAAACCGGATTCACGATCTGCGGCAGAGGCGGGAGGCGCCCTTCCCCGGGTGTCGGGTCCCGGATGGACCCGTTCCGGACCGGTGGAGGTGGCGGTGCGCCCGGAATCGACTGGTGTGGCGGGAACCCCGGAAGGAACGCCCGCCACGCCAGTTGGCGATCCGCCCGCGTCACCCGGGGATCCCCCGGAGGGCGTGCCTCCCGGCGCTTCGGACCTTGCCGGTCGGGGAGCGTCCGGCGGCGAGGCTCCGCCGGGAGCTTCCCTGTTGCCGGAGTGGGTGTTGAAGGGCCTTCCCGACAGTCTTCGCCAAGCCTTTGTCATGTGGTGGTCCGCCCACCGATTGACTCCCGGCGAGGCACCGATTGCCGCCGCGTTTGCCCGCTGGGGATGGCCGATGGATGTGAACCTGATCCGCCTCGCTCGCCAGTTGTGGACGGGTCCCCCCCTTCACGAGGACATCGGCCGCATTCTCGCCTGTCTCGAGGGGGCCGAGCGGGCGGGTAACCCGGGTGACTCGCTTTCCGGACCGGAACCGGCCGCCGCGGCCCCGCGGAAGACGGCGGACGAGAAGCAGATATCGCTCCCCGAACTTCGGGCGGGTCTTCGGCACCGATTGCAACAGTGGCTGGGGGGTGGCGCGATGCCGGAAAGTGACTCCTCCGGTGTGGGAGGAAGATCGCCCGACCTCGGCCACGGGATGCGGAACCTTCGGGATCTCTCCGGTGTCGAGGCCTTGCGGGCTTGGATTCGTTCGGTGGCTGCGGGCTTCGGAGAGGAGGGGGCGAGCCGGGGAGAAAGCATACCCGTCGTGGACGGGGGGACGTTTCGGGGGACGGTGATGCAACTCCTCAGCCTTTGGAGCAACCGGGAATCGGGGCTGTCCCAGGAGGTGTCCGGGGCCGTCCGCCGGGTGCTCACCGCCTTGGCGGCGGAAGCGGGCCTTTCGATCACCGGAACCGGGCATCCGTGGGTTTATCAATGTGTGTTTATTCCGGTAACGGTCGGCTCGGGCCCGGAGACCCTGAGGCTTCACGTGTGGCGATGGGCGGGGCGGCGGGAACCGGAACATATGGAAGACGGCCCTTATGTCCTGACGTCCGCCTGGAACTTCCCGCGATGGGGGCATGTGGAGATCGCCCTGGTGGTCTTCGGTTCCGCCGCACGGCTGCACGTGTACGGAGACCGACAGATCCGTTCTTTTTTGGTCCGGCTGCCCTGGTCCGAGCTTCAAGCGACTCTGTCCGGCACGGGGTTGCGTCTCGATCCTGTTTCCATTGAACCTTTGCGGAACCCCGAGTCGGGGCCGCCGTTGTCTCCATGGGATCTGGGAATCGGGCCGTGGGAGCGCCGGGTATGAATTTCGGCGGCGCCCGGGCCGGACAGGGTTGAGGCGGAGGGGGGTGGAGATGTGGGAGACGTCGAACGTCCGGGGAGGGCCGACAGAGTTCGCGGAATTCGGCCCGGGGGATCCCGGGGAGATGAGGGAGCCGCGGCACGGCGGGCGGTGGCCCTGAGGTACGACATGGGCAAAGACACCGCCCCTCTGGTGGTGGCGGGAGGGGTCGGGGCGCTGGCGGAGCAGATCGTGCGTGAAGCCGTCCGGGCCGGGGTGCCCTTGGTTCAAGATCCGGAATTGGTGCGCTGGTTGGTCCGGGTTCCGGTGGGCACGGAAATCCCCCCGGTACTGTACGAGGCGGTGGCGCGGATCTTTGTGTTTTTATTAAAGGCCGGGGGAGCGCCCGAACGCATTTCCGGGAACCATGGAGGATAGGGGGGATCGCGGTGGAACGTCGGTCCCTGGGGAGATACGGAGAAGAACTGGCTGCCGGGTACTTGATGGGCCTCGGCTATGAGGTCATCGTGCGGAACTGGCGATGTTCCCTGGGCGAGATCGACCTGGTCTGCTGCGACGGCCCCACCCTGGTGTTCGTCGAGGTTCGGACCCGGACGTCTCGCCGGATGGGGACGCCAGAAGAAAGTATCGACGAGCGCAAAAAGCGAAAGCTGCACATGCTTGTCCAGGCATTTTTGCTTTCTCCGGTGCGGCGTAGAATGCTTACCCACGATTATCGGGTGGATGTCGTGGCGGTGGAACTGGAGTCGGACAAGCGCACGGTCCGGCGCATTGCCCACATTCAGAATGCGTTGTAAATCACGCATGAACAGGTGAAGGGGTGAACCCGTGATTTATTTGGAATTGATCGGGGTGTTCATTCTGGGTGCGGCGGCGGGCTTCGCCCTCGGCGTGTGGTATTTGCGGAGACAATTGAAAAATACCCGGATGGACGAAAAGCAAGTGTTGGCGATGGCGCGGAGCATGGGCATCAACTTGAATCAGAGACAGTTGCAGGCGGTGATGCGGCAGATGAAACAGTCGGGAGCCCACGGCGGCTTGGGGAAACTGGGTTTCGGCAAGTCAAAAAACGCCGGCAAGGACAAGCCGAGAAACGGGAAACGAAAAACCAGATAGATAGGTGAAGGTGTGCGGGGCCCGGGACAAGGGGGTTCGGACCTCGTTGGGTGACATCTGTCCCGGCGCGCGATACCCCCAGGGTGAGCTCGGTGGTGTCGGGGCACTCTTTATAGTGTGCGTGAGACCTCCCCGACCCGGGCGCCGGCCGGCACACCTTCCGGGCCGGGGCATTATTGCACGTTCAAAAACGTCATTAAACCGCCCATTTCCGCCATGTGGGTCGCCGATCCGTCTCCGGCTTCGCCGGGGTTGATGGTGTGATCCAGGATATGGCAGTGAAACATCCACTGGCCGGGATTGTCGGCGGTAAAGGCGATATCCGCGGTCTGAGACGGGCCGAGGGTGACGGTATTCCCGTATTCCGGCTGAGGCAGGGGATTTCCGTCCCGGGCCACGACGGCGAACGTATATCCGTGCAGGTGCATGACGTGAAATTCCTCGGCACTGGCATTGACCAGGCGCAGGAGCACCCGATCGCCTCGGTGCACGTTGAGGACCGGGGCCTCGGGATACGCCTTGCCGTCCAGGGTGAAGACATTCTCCTGCTCGCTGCCTTCGGTTTTGAAACTCGCCAGTTCATACAGCGCGTCGACATGATAGGACGGGGCTTCGGGCGTCCGGGGCGGGTCCACGATCAGGACTCCATGCAGCCCCATATCCATCTGAAAATCGTCATTCACATGCGTGTGATACAAATGAGTGCCGATCATTTGCCCGGTGACGGTAAACTTGTAGGTGAAAGACCCGCCGGGAGGAATCGTCGGCTGAGTCCCCACCGTTCCCGATCCCATGTTCATTTGCGGTACGCCGTCCATGGCGTTGGGGACCGCCAGCCCGTGCAGATGCAGGGTGGTCGGCTGGGGCAGTTCATTTTTCAAGACGATGGCCACCCGGTCGCCCACCTGCACCCGGATGAGCGGGCCGGGCACTTGGCCGTTGTAGCCCCACGCGTTCACGGCTTTTCCGGGGTACAGTTGCCAGGGAAAGACCGAGGCCGTCAGGTCGAACTCTTTGGTGCCGTCCGGAAGCGTTTTCGGAACCATTGCCTGTTCGTGCAGCACGGCGTCCGAAATGCGATCTTGTTCCGTGGCGTCCGCCGCCGGGACGCGCACAAGAGAGTCGGCGGATTTCGCGGCGGGCCGCACATCACCGTCCGCGTCCCGGACCTTCTCGCCCGGGCCGGAGGGATTGTCCATGGCCTGGGCGGCGGAGGCCGCCACTTCGGTGGCCCAACCGAGTCCGAATCCCAACACCAATGCGCTCATGATCACTTTTTGAGCCGCTTCCTTTCGGACGGTCCATAACAACTCCTTGACCACGTACAAAATCGCTCCGCCCGCCATGGCGAGGACGAAGATGGACAACGGTTCGGATGTCCACAGGCTCCCGAGAAGAGTTCCGACAAAGGTCGGTCCTCCTCCGATGGCGCCCAAGACGAGGATGGTCATCCAGGACATCCGCGCTCCCGTTCGGACCGAAGAACCCACGATGCCGAAGCCTTCGGTGGCATTGTGCAAAGCAAAACCGATCACCAGACCCATGGCCAGGCCGGATTTGCCCATGGCGAACGACTGCCCGATGGCCAGGCCCTCGCTGAGATTGTGCAAACCGATCCCCGCGGCGGTGATAAAGGATAAAAGCTCCCCGTTCTCGCGCGTTCCCCGCTCAATCCATCTCTCTTGAATGACCACGAGTCCCACCAGTCCGGTGAGCAATCCACCCATCAGCAGGATGACATTCAACAGCGCCAGGTCGGATGAACCGGATCCAGTGGCGGCTGCTTGTACGCTGCCGGCCGTCTCGCCGGCGGCTTCGCCCAGGATCTCCACCAGGAGATACACCAGAATTCCGGCGGAAAGCATGCTGAGAACCGACCGCACTTTGCTTCCGAGCCCGCTCATTCGCCCCAGAGGCAGTCCGATATAAATCGTTCCTCCCGCGATCAGTCCGAGAAGCAGCAGTTGCCAATGATTCATGGGGGCACCTCCAAAAGATGACTAAACGAGTCAACTATATGCTGGAAAAATTTGAGTTCGCTTCGGTGAACTCCCGGAGTTACTATACCATCCCGATGTCCGATAAACAACCCTCTGTATGCACACATGCGGTGAACAGGATAAGGACAACATTCTTTCAACGAATTGGCATGAATTACAAAAATATTTAGTATACAAAATAAAATTTCCATGTGGTATACTATTGACACCCTTGAAAGAGAAGGCTTAAACAGGGTGGGCACAGAATGTCCGCAATACTTCAAAAACTCCTTTTGCGCGACAGGGTGCCGCATAGGCTCGGAAGGGAGGAAATGGATTGCTCCATCTGGTTGTGTGCATGAAACAAGTTCCCGACAGTCGTGAAATCCGGATCGATCCGAAGACGAACACGCTGGTGCGACAGGGCGTCCCTGCAATTGTGAATTATTTTGATTTGCATGCACTGGAAGAGGCGCTGCGGGTGAAGGATGAACACGGGGCTCGGGTCACCGTGATCAGCATGGGTCCGCCTTCGGCGGAGAAGGCGCTGCGCCAATGTGTCTCCATGGGGGCGGACGAAGGGATCTTGGTCAGCGATCGGGCGTTCGCAGGGGCGGACACCCTGGCCACCTCCTACGTGTTGGCCATGGCCATTCAGAAAGCCGAAGACGAGTGGGGTCCGGTGGACATCGTGTTTTGCGGGAAACAAACCCTGGACGGAGACACCGGACAGGTGGGGCCCGGCGTCGCTTGCCGGCTTGACATCGATCAGTTGACGTATGTGGAAAAGGTGGAATCGTTGGATCCGGTAAAACGGGAAATCATTGTTCATCGGCATTTGGAAGACGGCGTGGAGCGGGTGAAGGCCAGGCTGCCGGTCTTGATTACCGCGTTGGCCGAACTGAACCGCCCCCGGCGGGCCGGTTTGCCCGGAGTTCTGCGCGCGGCGAGGTATCAACCGATCGTGTGGACAACCAATGATTTTCCGAATATGGATCGGTCGAAGATCGGGTTGCGGGGCTCGCCGACCATCGTTTCAAAGACCTGGGTTCCGGAACCCAAGCAGGTGAACACCGAGTTCATCGAAGGCGATGATCCGGCTGTGACGGCGCAAGAGTTACTCGGTCGCCTGTATGCGACCGACCTGCCGCAGAAACTCGGGTGGGCCTAAGGAGGTTCGAACATGGCGGAAAAGGTGCCCAAACGCAAACCGATGGTGGGACTGCAGCCCGAAGGAGATGTCGATTGGTCTTCTTATCGCGGCGTTCTGGTGGTGGTCGAGCAGCGGTCCGGCCAAGCAAAATCGGTCTCGTGGCAACTGTTGGGGGAGGCCAGGCGACTGGCGAATCGATTGGACGCGCCGCTCATGGCGCTGGTGATGGGGTCCAGGGTGTCTCATTTGGCACAGGAGGCGATCCACCGCGGGGCGGATCGGGTGTTTCTCTGCGACTCTCCGGAGTTGGAGCACTATCGAACCCGTCCGTACAGCCGGGTCTGTTTGCACGTCATTCGCACGTATAAACCGGAAATCGTTCTGATGGGCGCGACGTATACCGGTCGCGATCTGGCCGGTGCCATCGCCACCCATCTGCCCACGGGGCTGACGGCGGATTCGACCATGTTGGACGTGGATGAGAATCGGTTGCTTCTCGCCAGCCGGCCGGCGTTTTCAGAGAAGATGCTGGCAACCATCCTTTGTAAACAATTCAAGCCGCAAATGGCGACGGCGCGGGCGGGCGTGTTTGAAGCATTGCCGCGGGATGAATCCCGGACCGGCGAAATCATACCGGTGCCTCCTCAGCTCAAGCCGGAGGACATCGCGACGGAGGTATTGGAGTTCCTCGAGACGACGGGGAGGGTCAACCTCGAGGATGCCAACGTCATCGTGGCCGGAGGGCGTGGACTGGGCGGACCGGCCGGATTTCGGCTCCTCCGGGAACTCGCCGATGAGCTCGGCGGTGTGGTTGGCGCCTCCCGGGCCGCCGTGGATCTCGGCTGGATCGGCCATGACCATCAGGTCGGGCAGACGGGCACCACCGTTCGTCCCAAACTGTACTTTGCCATCGGCATTTCCGGGGCGGTGCAGCACGTGGTCGGCATGCAGAATTCCAGTTATATCGTCGCCATCAATAAGGATCCTCAGGCGCCGATTTTCAAGATTGCCAACTATGGGATCGTCGGTGATTTATTTCACATAGTTCCCGCCATCACCGAGGCGGTCCGCCGGCGCAAAGCGGGGGCGGGTGAACCGCGTCCAACGTCCGCACCGCAGACGGTGTGAGGACGACGGTACTGCAATCGGGAAACCTGCCGATTTCGAAAATGTGGCCAAGGATTGGGGATGAGATTGTGGCGGACGAACGATTTGACGCTGTCGTCGTGGGCGCCGGGCCGGCCGGCACCGCTGCGGCGTATACCATGGCGAAAGGCGGTTTGAAAGTCGCTCTGATTGAGCGCGGGGAGTTCCCGGGTGCCAAGAATATCTTCGGAGGGGTTCTGTACCGCAAACAGTTGGAGGACCTGATCCCGGAATTCTGGAAGGAGGCGCCTTTAGAGCGGACGATCGTGGAGCAACGTCTTTGGATTCTCGGCGGGGACAGCGCTGTGACGTTCGGACACCGCAATTTGAAATACAAAGAGCCGCCGAATTGTTGGACGGGACTGAGGGTGAAATTTGACCAGTGGTTTGCCGGCAAAGCGGAACAGGCGGGGGCCATCCCGATTTACGAAACGGTGGTCACCGAACTGCTTCTGGAAAACGGGCGGGTCGTCGGGGTCCGGACCGACCGGGAAGACGGGGACTTGAGGGCGAACATCGTCGTCATCGCCGACGGGGTCAATTCCCTGCTCGGCAAGTCTCTGGGGATTCACCGGGAATGGCGGCCGGATGAGGTGTCTTTGGCGGTCAAAGAGGTCATCGCCCTTCCGAAACAGACCATTCAAGATCGTTTCAACCTCGAGGATGACGAAGGGTGCACCATCGAGTTCGTCGGCCACATGCACGGCATGGCGGGACTCGGGTTTCTGTACACGAACCAGGATACCCTTTCTTTGGGTGTGGGTGTGATGGTCAGCGATCTGAGAAACAAGCGGATCAAACCTTACGAGGTGTTGGAGGGGATCAAACGGCATCCGATGATTCAGCGCCTCATCCAAGGCGGGGAGGTCAAGGAATATTCCGGCCACCTCATTCCCGAGGGCGGGTTGGACTCGATGCCCCCGCTGGCCGGGGACGGATGGATGATTTGCGGCGATGCGGCACAGATGGTCAATGCCGTGCACCGCGAAGGGACCAACCTGGCGGTCACCTCGGGCAGGCTGGCCGGAGAAACCGCGATCGCCGCCCACGCCAAAGGGGATTTTTCCGCCGCAGCCCTCGACGAGTACACGAAGGCGGTTCGGGACTCGTTCATTTACAAAGACCTGAAAAAATACCGGGGCGTACACGGGCTGCTCGCCATGGGAGCATCTGACCTTCTGTTCGAAAAATTCCCACAGGCATTGAACGATGCCGCTTATGAAATGCTGCTCGTTGACGGTGTGCCAAAGAAAGTGAAACAGAAGGCGGCGGTCGGGCACCTGCGGGACGTTGCCGGCGGCAACTGGAAATTGCTGCGGCTGGCTCTGAAAGGGTGGAGGGCGATGAACGGATGACGCAAACCCAGAGCATCGAGGAACGTTTGTTCACCATTCGTTACAAGGCGGACGACAAGTCCCATTTGATCATCAAAGACCATGAGGTGTGCGCCCGGTGCGAGCACAAGGACTGCAATTATTTTTGTCCGGCGGACGTGTACCTTTGGCACGATGAGGAAAAAATGACGTCTGTCGCGTACGAAAATTGCATTGAGTGCGGGACGTGCCGGTTGGCGTGTCCGGATTTTAACATTGAGTGGCTGTATCCGACCGGTGGATATGGCATCACATACAAATACGGTTGATCTCGGTTTCAGGATTCGGAAAAGGGACAGGAGTGTTTCACAACCGGGGACCTGACTCAGAATCGCTCATGCCGGCAGAATCGTCTCCAGTTCCAGACTGACACGGACGCACCGCCGTGTCGGTGCTCAGAGACGGATGCGAATCCTTCATGGCCCCACAATAGGTTGGGAAGGTCAAGAAAAGGGATGTCCATCCGCATGGACCGCGGCACTTGCCGGCGGTCAATTTTTTGATTCTCTTGTCAAGAAATCCGTTTCCAGGAGCAATTGTCTTTTTTTCTGTGTTTCCGGCGGTCGATTTCCGGAATAATGCGGGATGCGGGAGAGCGGAATCACATCGTGGCGATGTGTGAATCGCCAAGGGGAGCGGGAATCCTAAAAAGAGATGTCGTTAACGGCGGTGATCCAGGCTCTGGACCGCGGATCATCCGGGGACACCTGTGCGAAGGCGTCACTGCTGACGGAGCCTGTGGGCCGCCGACAACCGGAGCGCGATGGCACGGGATGCATTCCCCGCCGCCGGGTAAGACAGTGATTCGGTTGCCCAATATCGTCAAATTTGCCCATACTGGCATACAACTTTGTCAGATGGCCGGAAAGCGCCCATGTCTGAGAGGAACCCATGATCGTTCAACTTTCTCGAATACAGTCTATTTCTCTATGGGTGTGGCTTGTCCTGGGTACGGGGATCCTCACCCTTCCGTTCGCTGTCGGGCAGTTCGTGGCCCGCGACGGCTGGATCGTTGCGCTGCTGTTCGGCGTTGCAAGTCTGTTTGTGGCCGGGATTGTCGCTTTGTTTGTCCGGAGTTTCCCTGGTCAATCCCTCGTCGAGGGATGTTTTGCTGCCTTGGGTCCTGTTGTTGGACGAGTCGCCGGCTTGTGGGTGCTTGTTTGGATATTTTTAAAAGAGTGCATGATCCTGCGGGAAATGAGTGAGTTTGTCCACACCACGGTGTTTTCGACCACGCCGATGTTCGTCATCGCGGCGGTCTTCATGGTCCCGGTCGCCTATTCCACCTATCTGGGTCTGGAGGTGGTGGGAAGAATGGCCGAGATCATCACTCCCATCGGCATCGGTGTGTCGACGCTTTTGTACTTCCTTGCCCTGCAATATGCCGATCCGGCCGCTCTGCTGCCGGTCCTGGCCGACGGTTGGAATCCGGTTCTGCGGGGAGTGGTGACACCGTGGACCTATGCTTGGGAGTTTGTCGTCATTCTTCAAATTCAGGAAGCGGCTCAACAACAGCGACTGGTCAAGGACGTACTGACCGCCATCTTGATCTTGACGTTGGCCGGCGTGGTGGCAGAGCTCACGATCACGCTCACCCTTGGACCCAGCGCAACATACTCCGCGTATCCAATCCTTGAGGTGGTGCGGACAATCCGGCTCGGCGGTTTCCTCGAACGTCTGGATTCCCTTTATGTCATGGGAGTCATCACGACCATCTACCTCAAGATGTCCTTGTTTCATTATAGTTTGACGACAGGGATTCGTCAGTGGTTCCGTCTGAGCCACTACCGGCCCACTGTGTTCAGTGCGGCAGCGGCTGTGTTGTCCGGCAGTCTGTTTTTTGTACATAACAACGCCATGTTACAGGACTATATCATGAACACGGCCTGGGGTTATTTTGCGTTTACAGGTGCTATCATTCCGATACTCGCTGTGGTGGTGCATCGCCTGCGACGGCGGAACCGCCTCACCTGAGCATCAGTGTCAGACCGACCGGCACCAAGTTCGCAAACCGGCGGGACTGACTTGACGAACAGCAATAATTCTCAAAGGAGATTGACATGATCCATCGTCTCGTGCTATTCTTAAAACAAGCAAGCGATTGTTAAAAATCCTGGCTATGTGGAGGGGGATTTCGAATGGGTATCATGCGACTTGGCCGGGTCGAAGCGCGGGTTCTCGACTTGGAGAAGAGCATCGACTATTACACCAATGTCATCGGGTTGCAGCTCATGGCCCGGGAAAACGGACGGGCATATCTCAAGGCCTGGGACGAGGAAGACCATCACAGCTTGATCCTCATTGAGGCGGACCATCCCGGGCTTGTCCACATGGCCTTCAAAGTTCGGTATGAACACGAATTGGATGAATATGAAAAGGCGCTGGAACGGTACGGCGTCCGGGTGAACCGAGTGTCCAAGGGAACGAGGCTTGCGGAGGGACAAGCGATTCGCTTCGAGCTTCCCACGGGTCATCTCGTGGAGCTGTATCACGAGATCGAGCGGGTTGGGAACGGGTTGAAACTGAATCCGGATCCTTATCCGGAAAATCTGAAAGGCATTGCCCCTCCGGCATTGGATCATGTCCTCATCACCGGAGAAGACGTGCAAGGGGCGACGAATCTGTTAATGAACGTGTTTGATTTTCACATGAGTGAACGGGTTGTGACTCTTGACGGCGAGCAATTGCTGGCGGTGTGGCTTTTCCGGACCAATACCCCCCACGATATCGCGATCATCAAGGGACCGAACGGCAAACTGCATCACTTCGCGTTCAATCTCGGCGGCTGGAACGATATTTTGCGAGCGGCCGATTGTTTGGCGAAAAACAATGTGGCCTTTGATGTGACTCCAACCCGGCACGGAATTACGCGGGGGACGACCGTCTATTTCTTCGATCCTTCAGGCAATCGAAACGAGGTCTTCAGCGGCGGTTACATTCCCTGTGAAGATTTTACGCCTGTCACTTGGACGGAAGATCAATTGGCGAAAGGAATTTTCTATCATCTGCGCGAACTGAACGAGCGGTTCACCGCCGCATTGACTTGATCGGGGACCTGCATGGGCCGATCGGGAAATATCCTAAGAGAGGAGCGGCCGGGCGATGGCTCGTGTCTATCGGGTTTGGGTCGACGGGGAGGAACGTGTATTCGCCTGCGGCCCCGATCAAGATCTGTTGGCTGCGGCCGTCGTCCAGGGCGTTCGCAGCATCAAGCGCGGATGTCGGGGTGGCGGATGCGGGATGTGCAAAGTGCGGGTGGTCGATGGAACCTATGACCTCGGCAAGTCATCGGTTGCAGTCCTGCCGCCTGCGGAGCGGGAACAAGGATATGTCTTGGCGTGTAAAACGATCCCAACATCCGATTTGAACATTCGCGTCACAAAAAACAACTTGCGGAGGAGGGACGGAGATGGCGGGAACAGTGACTCATAATTATGCCGATTTGATTCGGGATGACGCTGTTCACACATCACTCTACACAGATCCAGGCGTTTTCGAGGATGAACTGCAAAAGATTTGGTATCGCGGATGGGTGTATATCGGTCATGAAAGCGAGATTGCCCATCCTGGAGACTATTGTACCAAACAAT
>JASBVV010000046.1 GCA_029960885.1 Kyrpidia sp.
CTGGAACCCGTGGCGACACCCAAGCAGGAGAAGAGAATTCCCAATTTTATGGATGTTGAAGAGGTGTTTCATCTGTTGGCTGTACCGGATGAAGGGACGGCGCTCGGGCTGCGGGATCGGGCTTTGCTGGAATGGCTGTATGCCACGGGGGTTCGGGTCGGGGAAGCGGTGGCGCTTCGGGTGGGCGATGTGGACTTGGCGGCGCAAACCGCCCTGATTCATGGGAAGGGGGGAAAAGAGCGGTACGTATTGTTCGGGCGGTCGGCCGCCCTGGCCTTGAAACGGTATTTGGAATCGGGCTGGTCGGAACTCGGAGGCAAGGCGCCCGAACCCCGGGATCCCCTCTTCTTGAATTATCGGGGGAGCCGCCTCAGCGACCGCAGTGTTCGACGAATCGTCGATCGGTGCATGGCCCGGGTGGCCTCCTATCGAAAAATCAGCCCGCATGTGCTGCGGCACACGTTTGCCACGCACATGCTCGACGCCGGCGCCGACCTCCGCGCGGTCCAAGAGCTCCTCGGACACGCCAGCCTGCGATCGACCCAAATCTATACCCACACCACCCGGGAGCGGCTGCTTCAAGTCTATCTTCATGCCCATCCGAGGGCATAAGGGGGGGAGTTTGTGATCCAGTTGCACGGGACGACCATTTTTGCCATACTTGACCGCGGGCACGCCGTGATGGCGGGGGACGGCCAAGTCACCATGGGGAACGCCACCGTATTGAAACACGGGGCGAAAAAAGTGCGGCGCCTGTACCAAGGACGGGTACTGGCGGGGTTTGCCGGTGCGGTGGCCGATGCCCTGGCCCTGTTTGAACGGTTTGAAGGGAGCTTGGAGAGCTACGGGGGCAATCTGCCCAAGGCCGCCGTCGATGTGGCGAAGGAATGGCGAACCGACCGGGTGCTTCGGCGGTTGGAGGCGATGTTGGTGGTTTGCGACCGGGAACACCTTCTGCTTCTCTCGGGAAGCGGCGAGGTGATCGAGCCCGATGACGGCATTCTCGCCATTGGTTCCGGGGGGCAGTACGCGTTGGCGGCCGGGCGGGCGCTCAAACGCCATGCGTCCCATTTGTCTCCTCGCGAGATCGCCGTGGAGGCCATGCGTGTCGCGTCGGAGATCTGCGTGTACACCAACGACCGATTCGTCGTCGAGGAGCTCGAATAGGGGGGAAGGTCGTGGGAGACGCCCAGTTGACGCCCAAACAGATCGTCGAAGAGCTGGACAAATACATCGTTGGGCAGAAGGAAGCCAAGCGCGCCGTGGCCGTGGCCCTGAGGAACCGTTATCGCCGAAACAGGCTGCCGGAGGATATGCGAGAGGAGGTCATGCCGAAAAATATCCTGATGATCGGTCCGACCGGTGTCGGAAAGACAGAGTTGGCGCGGCGCCTGGCGAAACTCGTTCGTGCTCCGTTCGTGAAGGTGGAGGCGACCAAGTTCACCGAGGTCGGTTATGTGGGCCGGGATGTCGACTCCATGGTGAGGGATCTCGTGGAGACGGCGATCCGAATGGTGCGTCAGGAGCGGATGGCCGAGGTGGAAGCCCGGGCTCGGGAGGCGGCCGAAGAGCGGCTGATCACCATTTTGGCCCAGGGGGGCGAACGGTCCAAGGGGTTCCGCAATCCGCTCGAGGTCTTGTTCAACCCGGGCCATGAACCGGGCGAGCCTTCGGACGCCGGTGCCCAGACCGGCGTGCGTCGGGATGAGATCGCCCGTCAGTTGGCCCAAGGGACCCTCGACGACCAGGTGATCGAAATCGAAGTGGAGGACAACGCGCTTCCCTTGCTCGACATGGGGGCTTCGGGCCAGTTTGAAGAGATGGGCGTGCAACTCCAAGATCTTCTCGGCCAATTTCTACCGCGGCGCAAGCGAAGACGCAAGGTGACCGTACGCGAGGCCCGGCACATTCTCACTCAGCAGGAGGCCCAGAAGCTGATCGACATGGACGAGGTGCAGGCCGAGGCGGTCCGCAGGGCGGAACAGTCGGGGATCATTTTTATCGACGAAATTGATAAAATCGCCGGGAAGGACCGCCACGGTCCGGATGTTTCCCGGGAGGGCGTCCAACGGGACATCCTGCCCATCGTGGAAGGGTCCACGGTGGTGACGAAGTACGGTCCGGTCAAAACCGATCATATCCTGTTCATCGCCGCCGGGGCGTTTCATATGTCCAAACCCTCCGATCTGATCCCGGAACTTCAGGGCCGTTTCCCGATTCGGATCGAACTGCACAGCCTCACCGCGGAGGATTTCAAGCGCATCCTGACCGAACCTCGCCATGCGCTGATCAAACAGTACACGGCGCTCCTGGCCACCGAAGGGGTGAACGTTGTGTTCACCGACGCCGCCGTCCGGCGCATTGCGGAACTGGCGGCAGCCGTCAACCAGCAAACCGAGAATATCGGTGCCAGACGCCTGAACACCCTCATGGAAAAATTAATGGAAGACCTTTTTTTCGAAGCTCCGGACATATTTTTGGATAAAATTGAAATAACTCCCGAATATGTGGATGAGAAATTGGCGAGCATAGCGGGAGATCGCGATCTGAGCCAGTACATTTTGTGAATGGGCGTAAGGAGGATGCCAACATGGATTTGCTCAGCAAAACCAGACGAATCAACCGATTGTTGCAGCGGTCGGCGGGTCAGCACGTGGATTTTATGGAAATGGCCCAGGTGCTACGGGATGTCATTGAAAGCAACGTATTTGTGGTGAGTCGTTCCGGCAAAATTCTGGGCTACGGGATTCTATCGGAATTCGAGGGAAGCGTGATGGACAGCGAGATTTTGCAACAAAGGCGGTTCCCCCTGGAGTACAACGACTATCTCCTCCGGCACGAACGCACCGCCGCCAATGTGGACGATACCCAGCCCTTTTCCATTTTCACCGATCAGATGAACCAGCTCTTCCCGGAGCGGTTTACGACCCTGGTGCCCATTGTGGGCGGCGGGGATCGGTTGGGCACCCTGATCCTGGCCCGGTTTAACAAAGCGTTTGAAGAAGATGATCTCTTGTTGGGCGAGTACGGGGCCACGGTGGTGGGAATGGAGATCCTCCGGGCCCACTCCGAAGAGATGGAGGAGGAGATGCGGAACAAGGCGATTGTCCAGATGGCCATCGACTCGCTGTCTTACAGCGAATTGGAGGCGGTGGAACACATCTTTGACGAACTCGACGGCAAGGAAGGGTTGCTGGTGGCCAGCAAAATCGCCGATCGGGTGGGAATCACCCGTTCGGTGATCGTCAATGCCCTTCGCAAGTTGGAAAGCGCCGGAGTGATCGAATCCCGCTCCCTGGGCATGAAGGGTACGTACATTAAGATTTTGAACGACAAACTTCTTCCGGAACTGGAGCGTGTCAAAAACCGCTGAACGGCCGGCGCGGCGCGTATCATCCCAACCCGGGCACCCGAAAGGGTGCTTGTCTTTTTTCTGGGGCGAGCAGGAATCGGCGGCGGTCTGACGAAACTTATGTTGATTTTTCGCGGAGGAGGGGAGGGTCGTGGAACTGTTTTCGACGGGCGCCATGCAGTGGCTGCCCCAGGCGCTGGATGCGACGGCGCTGAGGCAAAAACTCATCGCCGATAATGTGGCCAACGTCGATACGCCGGGATACCATCGCCAGGATGTCCGTTTTGAGGATGTCTTTGCCCAGGCCCTCGGCCGCCCGGCCCCCTTGGTCGGCCGGCGCACCGATCCGAGACATTTGGTCATTGGGCCGCCCCCCCTGTCCGAGGTGAGGCCCCAGGTGGTGACCGACGACCAAACGGTATACAGCACGAGCGGCAATAACGTGGACATGGATCGGGAGATGACGGTTCTGGCGGCGAATCAGACCGAGTACCTGACACTGCTTCAGGACGTGAATCTCCAGTTTGCCATGCTGCGCTATGCCGTGAACGGGAGGTAATGCCTCATGGGTTGGCAGGATACCTTTGCCATCAGCGGGTCCGGTCTGGCGGCGCAGCGCCTCCGGATGGACGTCATCGCCGGCAATATTGCCAATGCGGATACCACCCGCCGGCCCGACGGCACTCCGGGACCGTATCGGAGGCGGATGGTGGTCATGGAACCGCAGACCGGACCCGGCAGTTTTTACGGGACCCTGGTCTCGGTCGGTGCAGGGTCCTCCGTGCCCGAGGGGGTGCGGGTCAGTGCGGTGGTCGAAGACCCAAGCCCTTTTCAACTGAGATATGACCCGTCCAACCCGGATGCGGTTCAGAATCCCGCCAGCCCCCTGTACGGATACGTCCAGTTGCCGAACGTGGATGTGGCCACGGAGATGGTGGATCTCATCTCCGCGTCGAGAGCGTACGAGGCGAACATCACGGTGCTGGACGCGGGAAAGATGATGGCGGTCAAAGCCTTGGATATTGGTCGCGGATAGGGGGATGAAAGGTGATTCCATCGGTGGATGCGATCGGGTCCGCTCTCGGCGCCGGCGGGGCGGCAGGGACGACGGCGGGCGTCAAACCGAACGGCCCGGGCGGATTTGCGGAATGGTTCGGCCGGGCCCTCGACCAGGTGGGTCAATTGCAGCAGCAAGCGGACGATGTGGCGGCCCGGTTCGTGGCGGGTCAGGGGCCGGACGTCCATGACGTCATGATCGCGGCCCAGCAGGCGTTTTTGGCCTTGCAGACCGTGGTGCAGATCAGGGACCGGGCTGTGGAGGCGTATCAGGAAATGATGCGCATGCAGATTTAAGCGGATGCTTGGGCGGGGTGAGGGTGTGAATCCACGAGTGCGCCAGTGGTTGGAACAGGTGCAACGGTGGTGGCAGGGGCTTGATCCCAAGCGCCGGCGCTGGATGATCGCCGGAGCTGCGGCGGGCCTTGTGCTGGTCGTCGCCCTCTCCTGGTACGCCCTCGCGCCCCGCTACGTGGTTGTGTTTCAAAACCTGGACGCGAAGGCCGCCGGGGAGGTTACCAATAAACTCGACGAATTGAAAATCCCGTACCGCACCTCGGGAGGCGAGGTGCTGGTTCCGGAACAGGACGCCGATCGGGCCCGGATGCAGTTGGCCATCGCCGGGCTTCCGAAATCGGGCTATGTCGGGTACGAGGATTTGTTCGGCAACAGCAATATCGGAGGCATGAGCGACAACGAATTCAACATCAAGTCGCTCATGGCTTTGGAAGGCAGTCTGGCGGGGACGATCCGCCAGATCGACGGCGTGGAGGATGTACAGGTTCATCTCGTGATGCCGGAACAGCACCTGTTTGTGGAGCAGCCCGTCGGCGAGGCGAAAGCCTCGGTGTTTCTGCACACGGCCCCGGGCGCCCAACTGGGGCCGGACCAGGTGGCCGGGATTCAACAGTTGGTGTCCCATTCGGTCAAGGGACTGAAGGCCGCGGATGTGGCGGTGGTGGACCAAAACGGCGTTCGCCTGGACCATCCCGAAGATGTCCAGGCAATCGTGGGGAACGCCGACCGGCAAATCCAGATTCAAAAACAGTACGAACAACTCATCTCCGATCGGCTGCAATCGGCACTGGGAAGAATCGTCGGTCCCGGCAACGTGGTGGTTCTGGCCAACGCCAGGCTGAACTTCGACCAGGTCAAGTCCACGCAGAGCGATGTCCGGCCGGTGGTCGGTCAAAACGGCATCCCCATCAGTGTCCAGAAATCGAGCAAGACCGCAACGGGGACGAATCCGGGCGGTGTGCCGGGTACAGCCACCGGGGGCGGGATGGCCACGGGAGCTCCCCCGACGTACCAAGGGGCCACCGGGACGGGGACTTACGACGAATCCCAACAGACGATCAACTATGAGGTGTCAAAAATCGTCACCGAGCGGGTCGGCCAGCCGTTCACGGTCCAGGACCTGACGGTGTCCGTCCTGGTCAATGGGCAGCCGACTCCCCAGCAGATCCAGCAAATCCGCAGTTACGTGTTGACTGCGGTGGGATATCCGAACGACGGGACCCAGGACCAAAAAGTGACGGTGACCGGTATGCCGTTTCAGGTCGCTCAGGCTGCCCCGAGCGTGGCCTGGTGGAATCAGTATGGATGGCTGCTGGGGCTTCTGGGGACGGCGGCCGCGGCGGCGGGCATCTGGCTGGCCGTACGGCGCCGTCGGGCGCAGGAAGAATCGGCGCCCGAACCTGTGCCGGCGCCGCGGCCCTCTCTCCTTGAGGAAACCGAATTACCCGAAGCGGAGCAGCGGCGGCGGGAGGTGGAGCAACTGGCCAAAACCCGGCCCCAGGAGTTTGCCGAGCTGCTCCGGACCTGGTTGGCGGAGGAGTAGGGTGTCATGCAGCGACCGGTTCAATTGACCGGAAAACAGAAAGCGGCGGTGTTATTGATCACGTTGGGCCCGGAGACCGCGGCGCAAGTGATGAAACATCTGCACGACGATGAGATCGAGCAGTTGACCTTGGAGATGGCCAATGTCCATAAGGTGGACTGGCGCTACAAGGATGTGGTTTTGGAAGAGTTTCATCAGGTGTACAAAGCCAAGGAGTACATCACCAAGGGCGGGATCCAGTACGCCAAGGAAGTGCTGGAGAAGGCCCTCGGCCAGCAGCGGGCCATGGAAATTCTTAACCGGCTGACCGCTTCGCTGCAGGTGCGGCCGTTCGACTTTGCGCGCCGGGCGGACCCGACTCAGATTTTGAACTTTATCCAAAACGAGCATCCTCAAACCATCGCCCTGGTGTTGTCCTATTTGGAACCCGAACAAGGGGCTCTGATTCTGTCGGCGCTTCCACCCGAGTTCCAGGTGGACGTGGCACAGCGCCTGGCGGTGCTGCAAAGCACGTCCCCGGAGGTGATCGACCAAGTGGAGAGGGCGCTGGAAAGCAAACTGTCCACCCTGTCGGTCCGGGATTTTACGTCAGGGGGAGGCATCGATTCCCTGGTGAAGATCCTCAACGGCGTCGACCGGGGAACGGAGAAGACCATCTTGGAGGCTCTGGAGATGCGGGACCCCGACCTGGCCGAAGAGATCAAAAAGCGGATGTTTATTTTCGAGGACATCGCTTTCCTGGACAACCGGGCGATTCAACGGATCATTCGGGACGTCGATGCCAACGACCTCGCTTTGGCCCTCAAAGTGGCCAGCGAAACGGTCAAGGAGGCGATTTTCAGGAACATGTCCAAACGGATGGCCGAAACCTTCCGGGAAGACATGGAATACATGGGTCCGGTGCGTCTGAGGGACGTCGAGGAAGCCCAGCAGCGGATCGTCGGCGTGGTCCGGCGCCTGGAGGAAAGCGGGGAAATCATCATCGGGCGGGGAGGGGACGACATTGTCGTCTAGAGTGGTCAAATCCGCGGTGGCCCGGGTGCTGGTTACGGAGCCCGTGGTGTTGGCGGGTTCCGGCTCCCCGGAGGAGCCCCCGGAGGGCGACGAGGCCCCGGAACGGGTCGCCGGGGAACTGCGCCGGCTGGCTGCGGAAGAATTGGAGCAGGCCCGCAGGGAGGCCCGGGAGTTGCTTCTCAAGGCTCGCGCGGAAGCGGCGGCTCTGGTGGAGCAGGCCCGGGAGCAGATTGGCCGGGAGCGGGAGGCTGAACTTCACCAGGCCAGGGAGGAAGGGCGCCGGGCCGGATGGGAAGAGGGACTCCGGTCGGCCCGGGCCGCTTATGAAGAGCGCCTGAAAGAGGTTGAGGCGCTTCGCGCGGAGGTCGAAGCCTGGAGGCAGAAGTTGTCGGAAGTGACCGAGATCCACGTGGCGGACGTGGCGGTGGCCGTGGCCGAGCGGGTGGTGCGCGGACTGGTTGAAGTGGACCGGGGTTGGGTGCGCAACCTGGCGGCCGATGCGGTGGCGGCGCTGTTGCCCGCCGGGGATATCGTGGTCAGGGTCTCCGCCGATGATGCGGGACAGATTGCCGCCGAGCGACTGGGTTACGGGGACGGGGCGGTCAGGGTGATGGCCGATTCCCGGCTGGGGCCCGGCGATGTGGTGGTCACTTCGTCAGGGGGCGACATCGATGCCCGGGTGGAGACGGTGCTGGAAGAAGCGGCGGCGGTGATTCGCGACACGGCCAGGCAAGCGGGGTGAGCTTCGGTGATCGGAAAATGGAACACGGCGGCGTACCGCAAGGCGCTCCAGGGCTCTCCGTTGTGGCGGGTGTCCGGCCGGGTGGCCCAGGCTGTGGGGATGACCGTGGAATCGGACGGCCCGGTGGCTCGGGTGGGCGATTTGTGTTCCATTGAAACGGATGAGGGTCCCCGTTTCGCGGAAGTGGTCGGATTTCGAAACCGCCGGTTGATTCTGATGCCCTTTTCCGATCTGGACCGGATTCACAACGGAGCCGCGGTTCGGGTGGAAGCCCGGGGTCTTCGGGTTCCCACCGGCCGGGGGGTTCTCGGCCGGATTCTCGATGGACTCGGCCGGCCCATCGATGGACGGGGGGCGGTGGAAAGCGAATACATGGATCCCATTGACCAACCGCCCCCGCCTCCTCTGGAACGGGCGCCGGTGACCCGCCCGCTGTCGGTGGGGGTTCGGGCCATCGACGGACTGCTGACGGTGGGCCAGGGCCAGCGGATCGGGATCTTTGCCGGGAGCGGGGTGGGGAAAAGCACACTTCTCGGAATGATTG
The DNA here is from genome assembly GCA_029960885.1 of Kyrpidia sp. GTDB lineage: Bacteria > Bacillota > Bacilli > Kyrpidiales > Kyrpidiaceae > Kyrpidia. Next base: position 8,549 of record JASBVV010000046.1, read on the forward strand.
CCCGGTACACCGAGGCGGATGTCGCCGTCATCGCCTTGATCGGTGAGAGGGGACGCGAAGTGCAGGATTTCATCACCCGGGAATTGGGCGAGGAGGGGCTGAAAAGGGCGGTGGTGGTGGCCGCCACGTCGGACCAGCCGCCTCTGATGCGGATGAAAGGTGCGCTGACGGCGACGGCGGTGGCCGAACGGTTCCGCCGGGAAGGATGCAGAGTCCTGTTGCTGATGGACTCGGTGACCCGGTTCGCGATGGCCTGTCGGGAAGTGGGTCTGGCGGCGGGAGAGCCTCCGACCGCCAGGGGGTATACGCCGTCGGTGTTTGCGGCGATGCCCCGGCTTTTGGAACGGACGGGCACCGCGAAGACCGGCTCCATCACGGCATTTTACACCGTATTGGTCGAAGGGGACGATTTTAACGAGCCGATCGCCGATACGGTCCGGGGCATTCTCGATGGGCACATCGTCTTGTCGAGAAAGATCGCCCACCAGGGCCTGTATCCGGCCATCGACGTCACGGCAAGCACCAGCCGGCTGATGAGTCAAGTGGCGGACCGGCGGCATCTGCGCATGGCGGCGAAGTTCAAGGCACTGTTGGCGGCGTACGAGGAGGCTGAAGATTTAATCCAGATCGGAGCGTATCGGGAAGGCAGCCGGCCGGATGTGGATGCGGCGATCCGCCTGCGGCCGAAGCTGCGCGAGTATCTGGAACAAGACCGGGAACTGCCGAGCAACATGGACGAAGCGATTGGGCGGTTGGCGGAAATGTTCGGCGAGGTGGGCGGAGGATGAGAGATGTCAAACGGGCGACGAGGTTGCACGAGGTTCAGGAAGAGTTGCTTCACCTCCGTGTGACCGAGGTCGAGGATGCCGTCCATCGCCGGGATCAACTGCTCCAGGCCCGGGAAGCCTGGCTCGACCGGGTGGGGGAAGCGGCGACGCCACGGCGGTCGACTTCGGAGCAATGGGCCATGTGGCAAGCCTGGGCGGCTTTTGCCGAAGAGCGCGCCCGGGAGTTGAGGGAGCGGGTCGAGGCCGCGGATCGGGAAGTGGCGGATCGCCGGCAGATGGCTCTCGACCAATGGCGCCGGGCCCGAATGTGGGGGAATTTGCGGGACCGGGTCGCCCGGGAAGATCGCGAGCGCCGGGTTCGGCAGGAAGACAGGGAGCGGGAAGAGGCGTTTCTCGTTCGGTTTGCGGCGAAGGGGCGGGATGACCCGTGACGGCGAAGCTTTCTGTGCGATGGGCGGCTGCCGTGGGGGCGCTGGCCCTGGTCTTGACGCTCGTGATTTCCGGGACCGTGCTGTCCCTCCTGGGCTATCCCGTGGCCTCCAGGGTCAAAAACACCGTACTCGGCACCCTGCACCTCCTGCTTCCGGCCCGGCCTGCCGCTCCTGGGGGACCCACCCAAGCCCAGGTGGATGCCCTGCAGGCTCAGGTGGCCTCTTTGCAAGCGCAGTTGGACGATGCCCGGCGGCAACTGCAGCAGGCGAGAGCCGCGGCATCCCCTGTGGGGGCCGCCTCCGGCCAGGGGGTGGGGACGGGGGCGGGAATGGGGCCGACTTCGGGGACTTCTCCCCTCGGGGGAGGCGGGCCGGGGACCGGCGGAACGCCGGGAGGCTCCGGACCCGGAGTGCCGGCCGGCGCAGGTGCCGTCGGCGGGCCGGGGGCCGTGCAGGATGTGAATCAGGTCTACGCCGCCATGACGCCGGCCAAGGCGGCCGCGATTTTGCAACAATTGACTCCCCAAGAGGCCGCCGCGGCGATCCAGGGGTTGTCCACCGACGACCGCGCGGCCATTCTTGAAAAAATGGATCCGAAAACGGCGGCGGCGGTGATACAAATCATGGGGAGGGCGGGACAGTGAATGGAACATTCATGAGTGGGGCGCCCCCCGCGGCGCAGGTTTCAGGTCAACATGGAACGGGTAAATCGGCCGCGGCAACCGGCGGGTTGCCGGCGACCCAGGCGGGGCGTCCGGGGAAAGACGGTCCCGTCCAGACATTCCACCTCCTGTTGGCGGAGCAGATGCCGGAAAAGGCCGGGCGGACCCATGACGCCAAAACGGCGCCGAAGAAAAAACCCCTGTCCGCGGGCGATCGGGAGAACAAAGAGGGAAACCCGGGGGCTCCCCTCCTGATTCCGGCGGCTCCGGGCGGAGAACGCGCGTTGGCTCATCCCAGCGCCGTCCGGCTGTCCGGCGGGGGGGTGGTCGACGTCGGAGAGATTCGGGCAACCGGCGAGCCCGCCCCGGAAGGCACCGGGTTCGGTTCCGGCGACACGGCGGGCCGACGGGTGTTCTCCCCGAGGCGACCCGGAGCCGGTTCGGTCCCGACCGAAGGAAAATGGAGGAGCGAGGCGACCGCCGATTTGGCGCCCCGGGATGTTGAGATTTCCTTTCCCGGCACGGACGCGGATGCCCGGGGGCGTCAAGTTCCCGCGCATGTCCTGGGGGAGTCGGGTGATCAACCCGGGGGAAGCGGATCTGCGGGACATGCCGGCCGGCGGCCCGAGTTCGCCGATGCCGCCGGGCCGGCGCCGGAATCCCAAGCCGGTGGGAACTCCGTCCAGAATACCCCCGTCTCCGCGGTGGATGCCCGGGTGATCCGGCGGGACCCGCCGGCCGTCACGGCGCTGACCGCTCTGGGAGGACAGGTCTTCGAACAGGAGGGAACGTCCCCCGGGATCCAGGGCGTTCCGCCGGCGGACCGCCGGCGGAATGACCCGAGAGGGATGACCGCAGGGCCGGGTGTCTCCGGAACATGGTTTCAGACAAGTCCACCGGGGCAGGCGATGCAGGAACCGCCGGCGGTCTTGACGAATGTGCCCAATGAGCAGGTGGGAAATGCGGTGGTTGCAAACCTGGCCCAGAGGACTTGGCGACCGGGCGAGAGTGTCACCCTGCGGGTGACCGTGGTGCCGGCCGACCTGGGTCCCGTGCAGGTGGTGGCGCATATGGATTCCAGCGGACAGTTACACGTTCAGATCCATACCGCATCCCTGGAGACCCCAGTCGCTGATTCAGCAGCAATCGGCGCAGTTGATGGGTCATCTTCAGCAAAACCACATCCCGGTCCACCGCCTTGATGTGACCAATGATCCTTCCCTGGGCGGGAGTTCCGGTCAAAGTGGAATGTTTCAAGGCGGGACGGGATCCTGGCAGGATCAAGGGCGGTCTCCCCTTTACTCTTCCATCGGCGGCAGCGGAGGGGCCGGGATGTCCCCGGATATTTCCGGGGACGGGCCATCCCAAGCCGTGTACGGGGCCGCCGCGGCGAGCAGGGCTTACGGGTCCGCCAATTTTGAAGCGGTGGTATGAGAGGAGATATCCGCCATATGGACGGGAGGAGGAGAACCGATGGGAGATATGGTTGTGACCGGCGGAACCTCAGCGACGGGCGCGGGTGGAACGCCGTGGGTCAATCCAAAAAGCCAGTTGGACAAAAACGCCTTTCTTCAACTTCTGGTCGCTCAATTGAAAAACCAGGACCCGCTGCAGCCGATGGACAGCACCCAGTTTATTTCCCAGTTGGCGCAGTTCTCCGCCCTGGAACAGATGACGAATGTCGCGCAGAGTCAGAGTCAGGCCCTGATGGCGACCCAGATGCAGGCGGCGGCCGAATGGATCGGCAAGGGCGTGTCGTACGTGGATGACCAGGGCAACACGGTCTCCGGTCTCGCCCAGGGCGTTCAGCTGAAGGACGGGGCGGTCTACCTCGATGTCGGCGGGGTCAGTGTTCCCTGGGGTTCTGTGGTGGCCGTGACGTCGCCGGCGCCCGGCGGTTCTGCGGGCGGGCCGTGATTTTCTGCAGCGAGCGGATGTGAATACGCAACAGGAGGATGATGGGCCATGATGCGTTCCCTGTATGCAGGGGTGTCCGGGATGCGGGCTTTCCAGACCAAGATGGACGTGATCGGCAACAACATCGCCAACGTCAACACCGTGGGCTTCAAAGCCAGCCGGGTGATGTTTCATGACTTGATGAGCCAGACCCTCGCCGGAGCCACCGCTCCCGGAGATACCACCGGCGGCGCCAATCCGCAGCAGGTCGGGCTGGGGGTCGGGGTGGCCAGCATCGATACCCCGATGACTCCCGGTGCCCCGATGATGACCGGGGTCCCCACCGATTTGGCCATCGAGGGGAACGGCTTCTTTGTCGTCCAGCTCCCCGACGGCGCCAGCCACGCGTACACGCGCGCGGGAAACTTTCACATTGACAGCAATCGGAATCTGGTCACCGCGGAGGGGTTGTATGTGTTGGATACCGGCGGGGCTCCGATTCAACTGCCGGACAACACGAAAACGGTCACCATCGACAAGAACGGCAATGTGAACTGCGTCCTTGACGACGGAACGACGCAGACCGCAGGTCAGATCGGCCTCGCCATGTTCGCCAACCCCGAAGGTCTTCAAAAGATGGGGAATAACCTGTTCCTGGAGACTCCGAACTCCGGGGCCGCCGACGTACAGGCTCCCAATCAAGGAGTGTACGGAAGCATCACTTCCGGAGCCTTGGAGATGTCCAATGTGGACCTGACCAACGAATTCACCGAGATGATCATCGCCCAGCGGGCGTTCCAGGCCAATGCCCGAACGATTACCAGTGACGACCAGATGCTTCAAGAGGTCGTCAATCTGAAACGGTGACGCCGGTTCAAGGGCCGGCTTCCCCGGGTGTTCCCCGATGATTTCCCTGACTCGACTGAACGGCCGGGAAGTTTTGGTGAATGCTCTGTTGATCGAGTTGGTGGAGTCCACCCCCGACACCGTGATCACCTTGTGCACCGGCCGCAAGATCGTTGTGCGGGAGTCGGCCGAAGAGGTGGCCGAGCGCGTCGCGGAGTACTGCCGAAGTATCGGCCTTTTGCGGGGCGTCCAAGGAGTTCGACGGGAAGGGGGGAGCCGCGACGGGTAAACCAGTAACCTGGATTCTGGTCGTGATCTTGGCGGCGGCGGTGGGGGCCGGAGCTTGGTACATTCTCGGATCTCGGGCGACCTCCTCGGGTCCGCCGTCGGCGGCCGATCTTGCGAAGACGCGCTACGATCTGCCCCAGATGACCACCAATCTGGCCGGCGGAGGGGTCATTCAGATGAGCGTGTCCCTGCAGGCCGACTCCGATCGAACCAAGTCGGAGTTGGATTTGCGAAAGGTCCAGATCCAAGACGCCATCAACGAAATCGTACATAATTGGAAACGGGACGATCTCGACCGACCCCAGGGGCAGGAAAAATTGAAGGCCGATCTCTTGAAGAGAATCAACGAGCTCCTTCAAAACGGCCGGGTGGTGCAGGTGTATTTTCCTTCGATTATCGTTCAGTAAGGGGGTGATTGAACCGTGGCGGACGTCCTGTCACAACGAGAAATCGACGCCCTCTTACAGGCTCTGAGCTCCGGTGAAGTTTCGGCCGAAGCCATGAAGGAAGAGGAGGAACACCGAAGGATCCGCGTTTACGATTTCAAGCGGGCCATGCGGTTTTCCAAAGACCAGTTGCGGAGTCTCACACGGATTTACGAGAACTACGTGCGCATGCTGAGCACCCATTTTTCCGCACAACTCCGTACCTGGATGCACCTGGACGTGATCTCGGTGGAGCAGTTGCCCTACGAGGAGTTCATCCGGTCCATGCCCCAACTGTCCACGCTGCTTGTGGTGGATCTATCCCCGCTGAGCGGTCAATGGGTGATCGGCATCGGACCGGAAGTCGCCTTCGTGATGTTGGACCGCTTGTTGGGCGGCCCCGGAGTCGAGCCGCCGGCGGCGAGGACATTTACCGAGATTGAGACCACGGTGTTCGAGCGTTCTTGGAGTCGTTCCCTGGGCGTTCTGGGCGACGCGTGGAAGGGGATTGTCGAGGACATGCGTCCGACGTTGTCGTTCATTGAGTTCAATCCCCAGTTTTTACAAATCGCAGCACCGAACGATACGGTGGCGGTGGTGTCGATCAGTGTGCGGATTATGGAAACCACCGGGCTGATGCACGTATGTATGCCTCACCTGACGCTGGAGCGGTTGCTCCCCAAGCTCAGTTCGCAGCACATGCTGGGGATGAGGCAGACGGGGCGGGAACTGGACCCGGTCAAACAAGAGGCGCTGCAGCAGCGCCTTCGCACGGCGCCCCTGGATGTGCGGGCGGTTCTCGGGAGGACCGCCCTCGATTTTCACGATGTCATGCATTTGGCGCCGGGGGATGTGATTCCCCTTCATCAGTCCGTGGAAAAACCCATTGAAATCCTCGTGGGCGATCGGGTGAAGTTTCTCGGGCGCCCGGGGGTGGATCACGGTCGGCTCGCCGTGCAGATCACCGACATCGTCAACGAGGAGGGGGGGGAGTAAACGTGGCAGACGACGTGTTGTCTCAAGACGAAATCGACGCCCTGTTGCGCCAACACGCCTCTCCTTCATCGCCGACGGGCGATGACGAGCCGCTGAGCGAGGTGGAACGGGACGCCCTGGGGGAGATTGGCAACATCAGTTTCGGCACCGCCGCCACCGCGCTATCCACCCTGCTGAACAAACGGGTGGAAATCACGACGCCGATGGTGAGCGTCACCCGGACGAAAGAGTTGGGCGGTGAATTCCCGTTGCCCCACGTGGCCATCCAAGTTCAGTACACCGCGGGGTTTCAAGGGGTGAATGCCCTGTTCATCCGCCTTCGGGATGCCCAGATCATTGCCGATTTGATGATGGGAGGCGAGGGCAACCCTCCGGAGGGAGACCTGGACGAACTGCAACTGAGCGCCGTGAGCGAAGCGATGAACCAGATGATGGGATCGGCGGCCACATCGATGTCTCAGATGTACAATATGATGATTAATATTTCGCCGCCCCAGGCGCGAGTGGTCGATTTTCGGAAGGAACAGCCGGAGGCCCTGTTCTCCGGAGAAGAGCAAGTGGTCAAGGTGGCGTTTCGCCTGATCGTCAATGATCTCATCGATTCTCACATCATGCAGGTGATCCCTCTCTCCTTTGCCCGGAAGATGGTCGCCGCTTTGATGACGCCCGAGGAGGCGCCTTCCTCGCCTGCGGCAGTCGAAGCCCGGGCTTCCGTCAACGGGGACGGCGCCGCGGGAACCGCGTCCGGCCCGCCCCCGGGCCCGTCCGCCGGGCCGGCTCCGGCGGCCGAGACGGCGGCCGCGCAAACGGTTGTTCAGCCTGTCCAATTCGGGCCTCTGCCAAGTTCGAAAGCGGAGTCCCCCCGAATGGATAACCTCGACCTGCTGCTCGACGTGCCTCTGACCGTCAGTGTCGAATTGGGACGCACTCGCCAGTCCGTCCGGGACGTCCTGGGTTGGACGCTGGGGTCGGTGGTGGAACTCGACCGGCTGGCCGGAGAGCCCGTGGACATCTACGTGAACAATAAACTGATTGCAAAAGGGGAAGTCGTGGTCATCGACGAAAATTTTGGCGTTCGGGTGACCGATATTGTACACCCCCGCGACCGAATGCGCGGTGTGCAGTGAGGAGGGTGAGAAGGTGAGTCACAGGGTTCTCATCGTGGACGATGCGGCGTTCATGCGCATGATGATCAAGGAGATCCTGACGAAGCACGGGTATGAAGTGGTGGGCGAGGCCGTGAACGGCATGCAGGCGGTGGAGAAATACCAAGAGCTGAAGCCCGATCTGGTCACTTTGGACATTACCATGCCGGAGATGGACGGCATTGAGGCGCTCAAGCGCATTCGCCAGATCGACCCCCAGGCCAAGGTCATCATGTGTTCGGCCATGGGGCAGCAGGCCATGGTGATCGACGCGATACAGGCCGGGGCCAAGGACTTTATTGTCAAGCCGTTTCAGGCGGAGCGGGTCCTGGAAGCGGTCCGCAAAACCCTGGGATGAAATGATGAAACCGGCGGTTCTGGCTGCTGCGCAGGTGTGGATGTGGGGATGGCCCCGTTTCGCGTTGGCCGTGACGAACTCGGTGGAAGATGCCGTGCGCCGCACGCCGTCTTCCGGCAGTCCGCCCGCGATGCCTCCCGAGCCTTCCCTGGGACTGTCCCTCGCCAAACTGGGGATCGGCCTGCTGGTCGTCCTGGCCGTCATCTGGTTGGTCTCCCGGTGGGTGCGGCGGCGGTGGCCGCGTGCGGCGGGGGGTGAGGCGCTTCGGGTACTGGGCACGCTTCCGCTTGGACCGGGCAAGTCCGTCTGTCTGGTGGAAGTGGCGGATCGGGTGTTGGTGCTCGGGGTGGGTCAAGAGATTCGCGTCCTTGAAGTGATTGACGATCCGGAGCGGCGGGACAAGCTCCGGCCGGACGGAGGGGCCATCCCGGTCGCTTTTGATCGCCAGCTTGCCGAGGCGCTGCGCCGGATGGCCGACCGGCGCCGGACGTGGTTGCGCCGCCAGAGAGGTTCGGATGCCGATGAGTGAGCGAACGCAGCGATACGAAAAACTCGTGATGTGGATATGTCTCGGCCTGGTCGTCGGTCTGATTCCGGGAGCGGATCGCGCCCTGGCCGCGCCGGCGGATCCCACCGCGGTGATTCCCGGCTTGCCGCCGGCGCTGCAACCCGATTCTTCCCCCCAGGGGGTGGCGGGAACCCTTCAGATCATCCTGTTGATCACCGTCCTGTCCCTGGCGCCCGGAATTCTCGTCATGATCACCAGTTTTACCCGGATGGTCGTGGTTCTGTCGTTCGTCCGGAGCGCCCTGGCGGTCCAACAGACTCCCCCGAATCAGGTATTGATCGGCTTGGCGCTGGCGTTGACGTTTTTCGTGATGGCTCCCACTCTGGGGCAGGTGAACCAGCAGGCGGTTCAGCCGTATCTCCGCGGCCAGTTGACGCAAAGTCAGGCTTTGGCCCAGGCGGAAGTGCCCTTTAAACATTTTATGGCCAAACAGACTCGGGAGAAGGATCTTCAGTTATTTTTGGATTACCGCCATGCGGCGCTGCCGTCCCGGGTCGAGGACATTCCGCTGTCCCTGCTGGTGCCGGCTTACACGATCAGCGAATTGAAAACCGCTTTTGAAATCGGATTCATGATTTTCATCCCGTTTTTGATCATCGATATGGTGATTTCCAGTGTGCTCATGGCGATGGGGATGATGATGCTGCCGCCGGTGATCGTGTCCCTGCCGTTCAAAATTCTGCTGTTTGTCCTGGCGGACGGATGGTATCTCGTTGTCAAATCGCTCCTGGCGGGCTATGTGTGAGGTGAATTGTGGTGAGTCCGGACAATGTGCTGCAGATCGGGCAGGAAACGCTGAAGATCGCCTTTTTGCTGTCGTTGCCTTTTTTGGGCTCGACGCTGGTGGTGGGCCTGATCGTCAGCATCCTTCAGGCGGTGACTCAGATTCAGGAACCCACGTTGACATTTTTGCCGAAAGTTCTGGCTGTTTTTGTGGTGTTGCTGCTTCTTGGCCCCTGGATGCTGCATACCTTGCTCGATTACACCGAGGGCATTTTCGGGCAGTTGTCCGGGTTCATCCGATGACTTCCCTGCTCGCTTGGGTCAATCAGGTTGAGGTCTGGCTGTTGATCATGGCCCGGGTGACCGGCTGGGTGATGACGGCCCCGGTGTTTTCCAGCCGCATCGTATCCATGCCCGTTCAACTCGGGTTTGCCGGCGTCCTCTCGATCGTGGCCGGCGAAACGGTGATCCCCGTCCAGGGCGGGTCGGTGGCCGGCCTCACCCTGGGGCCATATCTGTTTGAGGTGGTTAAACAGTGGTTGATCGGCGCCACCATTGGATTTGTCGGTTCGGTCATCTTCACGGCGGCCGAAATGGCCGGGCAGCTCATCGACATGCAAATGGGATTTTCCATGGTCAGCCTGTTCAATCCCCAGTTTGGAACCGGCGGGGCGCTTCTGGCCAACTGGCAGGCCTGGTTGGCCACGTTGGTGTTTGTGACCGTGGACGGCCATCTTGCGCTCCTGGCCGGACTCCTGCACAGTTTCGATTGGATCCCCCTCGGGGCCGCCGCGCCGGTGGGCCCGGCGGCCGAGGTGATCGCCCGGGGCGTGGCCGTCCTGTTTGTGCTGGGAATCCAGTTATCGGCTCCGATGCTGCTCTCGCTTCTCCTGTTCGACGTCATCCTGGCTTTTGTCTCCCGGGCGGCTCCCCAGGTCAACGTGCTGTTTGTGGCCTTGCCGGGCAAAATCCTCGCCGGTTGGGGGATCGCCTTGGTCACACTCCCGGTCCTCATCCTTGGGATCGGCCGGGTGATCGGCTGGATGAACACAGCGGTGGACGGCGTGCTCCGCGCCTTGGGATCGGGGTGAGCGCCCGGGAGAGCGCCTTGGCGGACCGGCTGCTGATTTGGGATCTGCAGTGGTTTGCCGAGGAGAAAACCGAAGCGCCCACGCCCAGGCGGCGTCAGGAGGCGCGAAAAGAAGGTCAGGTGGCCCGCAGCGCCGACCTGACCGCATCCCTGGTTCTTTTGGCGGCGGTTGTGGCCCTGCGTGCTTTCGGCCCGGCCTGGATGGACGAGTGGCGAGACTTTTTTGCCCAATTCGTCGCGGCGGACCCCGACCGGTTCTCCACCGGCGACGGCCTGGTGGCCTGGGTGACGGGACATGTGGTCGGCGCATTCGCGAATCTCGTATTATTTCTCGCGCTGCTCGCCGGGGTCGGACTGTTGACGGGGTTTGTCCAGGTGGGGGGGCTGGCGGCATTCAAAGCGGTCGCCCCGCAGTGGAAACGGGTCTCGCCCGGCGAGGGATTGAAACGGCTGTTTTCCCTTCGCTCCGTGGTGGAGGGCGTGAAATTGGTGTTGAAACTGACGGTGCTGGGGGCGATCGGGTACAACTTGGCGCTGCAGGTGTTCCAACAGGCGGGCCGCTTGGGCGGCCTCGACCCCTGGGGTTTGGTTCAGTGGATGGGCCCTCAGTTGTGGAACGTCGCCCTGGAGGCGAGCCTGGCCCTGTTGGGGTTGGCGGTACTGGATGCGTGGTATCAACGGTTCTCGTTGGAACGGCAGCTGCGCATGACCAAACAGGAGGTCAAAGAGGAATTCAAGCGCACCGAGGGAAACCCCGCCATCAAGCGCAAAATCCGGGAACGGCAACGGGCCTTGGCCCAGCGGAGGATGATGCAGGAAGTGCCCAAGGCTTCCGTGGTGGTGACCAACCCGACCCATTATGCGGTGGCCCTTCGCTACGAGCCCGGAGCCATGGACAGGCCGGTGGTGGTCGCCAAGGGAGCGGATGTGTGGGCCCTGCGGATCCGGGAGACGGCCCGGGCTCACGGGGTGCCCGTCGTGGAGAATCCGCCTCTGGCTCGGCGGCTGCACGCCATGGTGGACATCGGGGAAGCCATTCCTGAAGTGTTGTTTCAGGCGGTGGCCGAGGTGTTGGCGTACGTCTACCGGCTCCGGGGATGGCAATTGGAAGGGGGGCGGAATTCGCAATGAAGCGAACAGATCTGGCCGTGCTGATCGGCGTGATCGGGATCGTGGTCATGATGGTCATCCCACTCCCCCCTGCTCTGCTGGATTTTCTGTTGATCATCAATCTCGGTGTGTCCCTGATCGTCCTGCTGATCGCGATGAATATCCGGGAAGCCCTGCAGTTTTCGGTGTTTCCCGCCCTGTTGCTGCTGACCACGTTGTATCGTCTCGCCCTGAACGTCTCGTCCACCCGGTCCATTCTTTCCAGGGGGTATGCCGGGGAAGTCATCCAGACCTTCGGAGATTTCGTGGTTCGGGGCAATGTGGTGGTGGGGCTGATTGTGTTCGCCATTTTGGCCGTCATTCAGTTTGTGGTGATCACCCGGGGCGCCGAGAGGGTGGCCGAAGTGGCGGCCCGGTTTACCTTGGATGCCATGCCGGGGAAACAAATCAGTATCGATGCCGATTTGAGCGCCGGGCTGATCACCGAGGAAGAAGCCCGGCGGCGGCGTCGTACGGTGGAACGGGAGGCGGATTTTTACGGCGCCATGGACGGTGCCAGCAAATTTATCAAAGGGGATGCCATCGCCTCCATCATCATTGTGGTGATCAACATTCTCGGCGGGTTCATCATCGGCATCGCCATGAATCACGAGGATTTGAACACCGCGCTGAGCCACTATACGCTGCTGTCGGTGGGCGACGGCCTGGTCAGCCAAATTCCGGCGCTGTTGATCTCCACCGCCACCGGGTTGGTGGTGACCCGGGCGGCCTCGGACAACAACATGGGTCGGGATGTGATCACCCAGTTGTTGGCTTATCCGAAAATGCTCTATGTGGTGGCCGGGGCTCTGGCTCTTTTAGGTCTCATGACGCCGATCGGCTTGGTGAAGACATGGCCTGTCGCCGGCGTGGTCGCTTACGGCGGATGGCGCATGGGGAGACAGCTCCGGGCGGACGCCGTCAGGCAGCAGGCGCAGCAAGCAAAACAGGAGACGGAAGAAATCCGCACTCCGGAAAGTGTGGTGTCCTTGGTTCCGGTCGATCCGGTGGAGTTCGAGTTCGGGTATGGCCTGATTCCTCTGGCCGACTCCTCTCAGGGCGGTGATCTGCTGGACCGGGTGGTGATGATCCGGCGACAGCTCGCCCTGGAACTCGGCGTGGTGTTGCCCGTGGTCCGGATCCGTGACAACATCCAACTGGCCCCGGACGAATACGTGATCAAAATTCGCGGCTCTGAAGTGGCCAGGGGCCGGCTGATGTTGGATCATTATCTGGCCATCAGCCCGGGTGTGGACGATCCTCGGGTGGTGGGCGTGGAAACCAAAGAGCCCGCCTTTGGGGTGCCCGCGCTGTGGATTCGGCCGGAGATGAAGGATCGGGCCGAATTGGCGGGATACACCGTGGTCGATCCTCCGTCGGTGGTGGCCACCCATCTGACCGAGGTGTTGAAGCGCCATGCCCACGAATTGGTGGGGAGGCAGGAGACGCGGCAGTTGCTCGATGCCCTTCGCCATCACCACGCCGCCCTGGTGGATGAAGTCGTTCCGAATGTCGTCGGCTACGGGGAGATCCAGAAGGTCCTGTCGAATCTGCTCCGGGAAGGGGTGCCGATCAGGGACCTGGCCACCATTGTGGAAACCTTGGCCGATGCGGTGAAAAATACCCACGATCCGGACCTGTTGACCGAATTCGCCCGCCAAGCCCTTCGGCGAACCATTACCCTTCGATGGGCGACGCCGGGCAAGCCCTTGTCGGCCATCACCCTGCATCCGGGGCTGGAGCGGCAGATTGCCGAGTCGATCCACCGCGGGGACTTCGGCACGTATGTCGTATTGGACCCCCGGGTTCACCAACAATTGGTTCAACAGTTGGCCGACCAAGTGCGCCGGGTCATGGCCGCGGGCCAGCATCCGGTGATTGTCACGTCCCCGCACATTCGTGCCCACGTGCGTCGCCTGTTGGAGCGGTCATTTCCCGACGTTCCCGTCCTGTCCTATCAGGAGATCGATCCCGCGGTGGACGTTGAAACGGCAGGGGTGGTGAACGTGTCATGAGAATCAAGCGATTTACGGCGACGGATATGGCGGCCGCCCTCGCTCGGGTGAGAGAGGAGCTCGGTGCGGACGCCGTCATTCTGAATACCAGAGAAGTGCCCGGGCGCCGGTGGTTGCCCTGGAGGGCGGGCAAGCGGATCGAGATCGTGGCCGCTGTGGAGGATGGACCCCGGGACAGCGCGGCTGTGCATGGTGAACGCCGCTCTCTTCCCGTCCCTTCGCCCGCGGAGTCTTCGCGAAGAAGGCAGCCCGTCGGCGCCGGACATCCCGCGAATCTGAACGGGCATCTCCCTTTGGGGACACATCCGGATCAGACCCGCAACGACGGCACGGGCCGGTTCTCCGGGCAAGGGGCTGCGGCAGGCCAGGGGAACCGGTATCCGTGGTTTCCTCCGTCGGGCCAGGGCAACCGGGCGGGAGTGTCCGACGATGAGTGGCGGGCCCTCATTCGCAAACTGGCCTGCACCGGCCAGTCACCGGCGGCCTTGGTGCTCAATGAGCTGACCGGACGACTGGTGGCCGGAGGGATGGACGAAAGCCGGGCGCACGCCCTGGCCGAGTCCGCCGTGCTGGCGATGCCGGACGAAGGTCCCTGGGAGATGGATGTCGCGATGGACCGGTTGAGGGAGGTGATCCGAAACCAACTGGACCCCTGGGTGAGCTCCCCGATGTCTTCGGATTCTCGGGTGATCGCGATGGCGGGCCCGACCGGGGTCGGGAAGACCACCAGCATCGCCAAACTCGCGGCCATCGAGGCGCTGGACGCCGGCCGCCGGGTGGCGCTCATCAGCGCCGACACGTACCGGATTGCCGCTGTCGACCAATTGCGCACTTATGCGGAGATCATCGGCATTCCGTGCCTGGTGGTCTACTCGACGGAAGAAATGCGTCAAGCCGTTGAACAGTTGAGCGGTTGTGACCGAATCTTTATCGATACGGCCGGGAGGAACTTTATCCAACGGGACCATGTCGCCCACTTGGCTGGGATGTTGGAGGCGGCGCGGCCGGATGAGACGTATCTGGTGCTGAGCCTTTCCGGGAAAGGCGCCGACCTGCGCCGTATGGTGGACGCCCTGCGGGACGTGCGCATCGACAAATATCTGTTTACGAAGGCGGATGAAACGGACAGTTTTGCCTCGGCACTGGATCTGGTCCTGAAGGAGACCCGGCCGGTCTCGTATATTACGACGGGGCAGAGCGTGCCCGACGATATCGTTGAGGCAACCCTGTCTTATCTGGTGGAACGGCTGTAGGGTGGGGGAGAACGATGGATCAAGCGTCTGATCTTCGCAGGCGGGTGGCTGAGCGTACGCGGACCGGCGGCCATATCGACATGAGAACCCTCGCGGTGACCAGCGGCAAGGGTGGGGTCGGAAAATCGAATCTGGCGGTGAACATTGCTTTGGCCATTCAGGAGGAAGGGGCGAACGCCCTTGTTCTCGATGCCGACGTGGGGTTCGCCAACGTGGACGTGCTTTTGGGCCGCAGATCCGAGCGGACGATTGTCGATCTGGTCCAGCCGGGTGTTCGGCCGGAGGACGTGGTGCAGCGCGGTCCCTTGGGCATGCGCTGGATTTCCGGAGGTACAGCGCTGACCCACTGGGTGCATATGTCCAAAGAGCAGGCCGGAGCGTGTTTCGATAAATTGAGAGATTTGGAATCGGATGTGGATTGGGTGATTGTCGACACCGGGGCGGGATTGAATGAAGCGAGTCTTCACATCCTCGGGGTGGTGGACGACATTCTGTTGGTGACGACCCCCGAGCCCACCGCGTTGGCGGACGCGTACGCGCTGATCAAAGTCGTGGTCCGTCGGCTTCCGGGAGTGTGCATCCGACTGGTGGTGAATCGGTGCCGGTCTTTTGCCGAAGGGCTGGAAACATCCAATCGCTTGACCTCTGTCTGCCAAGCGTTTCTCTCGTATGAGCCGGCGGTGGCCGGTTATATCCTGGAAGATCCGGCGCTCGGCCAGGCGGTCCAGCGCCAGATTCCCGTGCTGGTCGGCACCCCCAACAGTCGAGCCAGTCAGTGTATCCGACAGATTGCCCGCCGGGTGATGGGTCGGTCCGACGCCCAGCCGGAACGGCCCTTGGGTTCGGCCCGATCCGGCTGGCGAGAGTTTGTGTGGAAACTGCAACATGCGTTCGGACGCGGATAAAAGGGCGGGGGCGGCCGATCTCGTGGTGATGGGGGCATCCACGGGGGGGCCCACCGCTTTAGCGGCGATTTTGTCCGGAATACCCAGGGAGTTCTCCTTGCCCATCGCTGTGGTTCAACACATGCCTCCGGCGTTCACCGCCGCTTTCGCCTCCCGGCTGGATCATGAGTCTGAACTTCACGTCACCGAAGCCCGGGACGGGGACCGGCTGGAGGCGGGTTCGGTGGTTATAGCGCCAGGCGGGCGGCAGATGCGGCTGCGGCGGGATTCCCGCGGATGGTTTGTGGAACTGGGCGAGGAGACTCCCTGGCATAACCATGTACCGTCCGTGGATGTGTTGTTTCACTCGGTGGCCCGGGCGGCGGTGTTGCCGGTGATTGCCGTGCTGTTGACCGGGATGGGGAAAGACGGGGCGGAAGGGATGGAGGCCATCCACCGCAATGGCGGGATCACCATCGCACAGTCCAAAGAGAGTTCGGTGGTGTTTGGCATGCCTAGGGCGGCGATTGAACGCGGCTGTGTGGACTACGTCTCGAACCTACAGGAAATTCCCGCCCTCCTGATGAAGTTGTCCATGAACGGGTAGGGGGTGGTGATACGATGGAGAACAATCAATACCTGGATATGTTTATTGAAGAAACGAAGGAACACCTTCAACAACTGAACGAACAGCTCCTGGTTCTGGAGAGGGATCCGGCGGACCATGACGCCATTCACGCCGTGTTCCGTTCGGCGCACACGATCAAGGGCATGGCGGCCACCATGGGATTCGAACCGATGGTGTGGGTGACCCACGACATGGAAAATGTGCTGGATGCGATCCGGAATGGGCGCGCGCGCATCACCCCTGATCACATGGACGTCTTGTTCAAGGCGGTGGATTTGTTGGAGGCTCAACTGGCCGCGGTGGAAGAAGGGGCGGACCTGGCGGAGATTCGGACGGATGAGGTGGTTCAGGGACTGAAACGGTTGATCGAGGCGCCCCGGTCAGGGGAGGGTGGAACCGTTCTCGCGTCCGGAACGAACGCCTCCGTTCCGGCGTCGTCCGGTTCCGGGTCGGTGCCTGCGGAATCGGCTGCGGGGCCGGCGTTCGTTCTGGACGCGTACCAGCAGTCCGTGGCCGACGAGGCGAAACGGGAAGGATTCGGCGTGGTTCAAATTGCGGTTCGCCTGGATGAGGGGTGCGTGCTGAAAGCTGCCCGGGCGTATATGGTGGTGGATGCCTGCGAGCAGTTCGGTGAATTGGTCAAAGTGGAGCCGGCGGTGGAAGAGCTGGAACAGGGGAATCTGGACCTGGACATCCGGCTTTTGCTGATCATGAAACAGGGCACGCCCGAGGCCGTCCGCCGGGCGTTGCTCGGGATTTCTGAGATTCGCGAGGTGACGGTTGAACCCTGGACCCGGCCGGCATCGCCCGAACCGTCGAGTCCCCCGGGCCATGCCCCGGGCCCGCCGTCGATCCGGGAGAAATTCCCGGCGAAAACGGAGCCTGCCAAAGAACCCTCTCCGAACCACCGTAGCCTGAAGTCCGTGCGGGTGGATATCGAGCGGCTGGACGTGTTGATGAATTTGTTCAGTGAACTGGTGATCGATCGCACCCGGATCGAAGAATTGGCCAAACACTCCGGGCATCAGGATCTGTTGACCACGGTGGAGCACATGGCGCGGATCAGTTCGGACCTGCAGAACCTGGTGATGACCATTCGCATGGTCCCGGTGGACACGGTGTTCAATCGGTTTCCTCGGATGGTTCGCGACCTGGCCCGGGAATTGGGGAAAAAAGTGGATTTTACCGTCCGTGGAGGGGATACCGGACTGGATCGCACGGTGATCGACGAAATCGGGGATCCTCTGGTGCATCTGTTGCGCAATGCCGTGGACCACGGATTGGAGTCGCCGGAAGAACGGCGGGCACTGGGGAAACCCGAAACGGGTCGGGTGGAGCTGGTGGCCTATCATTCCGGGAACCACGTGTTCATCGAGGTGTCCGACGACGGCCGCGGGGTGGACAGGGAAAAAGTGATTCAAAAAGCGGTCGAGCGGGGCCTCGTCGAGCGGAGCGAAGCCCAGGCGATGACCGACGGACAAGTGTTCGACCTGCTGTTTCAGCCCGGTTTCAGCACCAAAGACGTGGTCAGCGACGTCTCCGGCCGGGGGGTGGGCCTCGACGTCGTCAAAAGCAAACTGGAACAGGTGGGCGGCAAAGTTCAAGTGGAATCCAAACCCGGACAGGGCACAAAATGGATCATCCAACTGCCGTTGACCCTGTCCATCATCCAGGCCATGCTGGTCAGTTTGGCCGGGGAAAAATACGCCGTGCCGCTGCATTCCATCGTGGAGACGGCCGTGATTCACCGCCAAGAGATCCGGGACCTTCACGGCCAGCAAGTGATCCCCTTCCGGGGGCGAGTCATCCCCCTCATCGATTTGGAACGGCTGTACGAGCTTCACAGAGACGGGATCAGGGAAGAGGAGAATGTGTTGATCGTTCGGCGGGGTGAGCGGTTTGCCGCATTCATCGTCGATGAATTCCTCGGTCAACAGGAGATCGTCCTGAAATCTCTGGGGCGTTACCTGCAGCAGGTGTTTTCCATCGCCGGCGCCACAGTGCTCGGAGACGGCCAGGTGGCCTTGATCATCGATTGTAATGCTTTTTTGGCGGCGTGAAAGGGGGGGATCCCATGGAAGAAGAAGTGCGGGAATTGGACCGCGAGGTGAAAGTCATCGTTTTTCAATTGGGGAGTGAAGAGTACGGTGTGGAAGTCTACCAGGTGTTGTCCATCGAACGGATGCAGAAGATCACCCGGGTGCCGCGTACGCCGGCGTTTGTCAAAGGCGTCATCAATCTGCGGGGGGTGGTGACGCCGGTCATCGACCTCAGGGCCAGGTTTGGCCTGCCCGAGGCCGAGTACACCGACGACACCCGAATCGTGGTCGTGGGCGTCAACGACATGGAGGTGGGGTTGATCGTGGATGCGGCCAATGATGTGATCGACGTGCCGTTGTCCCGGATCGACCCGCCTCCCGCGGTGGTCGGCGGGGTCAAGGCCGACTACCTGCGGGGGGTGGCAAAATTGGAAGACCGGCTGCTGGTGCTTCTCAACCTCGACCGGGTGCTGAACGCCCAGGAGGTGGCTCAGCTGAGTGCGATGTCATGGTGAACGCCCATGGAACGACTGAACGATCGCCATCTGGACGCCCTGCGCGAAGTGGGCAACATCGGGGCCGCCCACGCGGCCACCAGCCTTTCGGTGCTTCTTCAACGCCCGGTGCGAATCACCGTCCCCACGGTGCAGTTGCTCAGCTTTGATCACGTCGTGGATGCCGTGGGGGGCGCCGAGGATGTCGTGGTGGGGACGTATTTTCGCATCGGCGGAGATTTTCCGGGGAATTTGTTTTTCATCCTGCCGGCGGAGTCGGCCAGGGTCGTGCTGCGCGCGATGTGGGGGGAGGGCTCTCTCGGGGACGATCTCCAGAGCGAGATGGCCGTGTCCGCCCTGGGGGAGATGGGAAACATTTTGACATCCTCCTATCTCGTCTCCTTGAGCGATTTTACCCATGGAAAGGTGGAGACCACGGTTCCCGCGGTTGCGGTGGACATGGCCCAGGCGATTCTGCAGGTCGGGATGCTGACGGCGGATGCGGACAGTTGCCTCATCATTCATACCGGCGCCCACATCGAGGAACTGGATATATGGTGCCATTTCCTGCTGGTTCCCGATCCCGAGGGTCTGATGCCCTTGCTGACGGCCCTGGGGGTGCACGGCGGGTGATTACCGGCAATGTGGTGCATGTGGGGATGGCTGATCTGAAAGTGGTTCATTGCCCGGACCGGCTTCGTTCTGTCGGATTGGGATCCTGTGTGGGTGTCGCGCTGTGGGATCCGGTGACGAAAGTGGCGGGACTCGCTCACGTCATGCTGCCGTCCGCCGAGGGATTCTCCTCGCCCCAACGGGCCAAATTTGCCGATACGGCGGTGGATTGGCTGGTGGAATTGATGATGGAGCGAGGGGGTCGCCGGGAGCGGCTTCAGGCCAAGCTGGCGGGCGGCGCCCAAATGTTTACCTTCGCCGGAAAAAACGACCTTTTGAAAATCGGGCCCCGAAACGTCGAGGCATCCCGGCGGGCTTTGGCGAAATGGTCCATTCCCGTCGTTGCGGAAGACGTGGGCGGCTCAACGGGGAGAACCATAGAACTGTACAGCGAGGATGGACGATTGTGGATCCGCACGGTGCGAGGGGGAAGCATCGTTTTATGAAAGTCTGGTGGAAGCTCCCGGTATTCGGGACGGCGCTGTTTTTGCTGTTGGCGCTGATGTCTGGACATCTCTGGGTCACCGCTCTCCGGCGAGCCGGGGTGTGCGCCGCCCTCTTGACCCTATGCGGCGTGGCGGGGGAGTGGGTATGGAGGTGGATGGCCGAGGCTCCCCCCTCGACCATCGACCTGCGGTCCGCACCTGCCGATGACGATCTCGACCATCTCGCTTTCGCCCGGGAGGCGGAACCCCGGGATCCGGCCGATCCCATCGCCGAGAGGCCGGATCCGGCGCCCGGATCGGCGCGGGAGGTCGAGCGGCCTTCGGGCGGCTTATCCGAAGACCGGACCGGTCCCCGCGGGTGGACGGACTTGGCGGCATGGGTGCAGCGTCAGCAGTAGACGGGAGGCGGGCAGATGGAAAAACAGGATCGTCCGTACCCCTTTGATGTCGCGGCGTATCTCCCGATGGTGGAACACATGGCGCGCCGGATGAAATCCCGGATCAAACCGGTTCCGTTGGAAGACTTGGTATCTTTTGGAACATTGGGGCTTCTCGAGGCGGCACGGCGATATGACCCGAACTTGAAGACTCCCTTTGAAGCGTTTGCCAAACCGCGGATCCGCGGCGCCATGATCGACGGTGTGCGGACCGAGGGTCGGGTGTCCCGGCGGCAGTGGGAACGGGTGAAAAAACTTCAGGATACCTATGATCGCCTGGCGGCCGAGGGGCGGCCGGCCGACGACGAAGAGCTCTGCCGGGAACTGGGCCTGGACCGGGAAACGTTTCTGGAGTGGCTCAAAGACGTGGAACGATTTCGGATGGTGTCGCTGGATGACATTATGTACACCCAGGACGGCGAGATGTTTCGGGTATCCGACACCGTTCCCGATGCGGTCGGCGACAATCCCGAGCGGTTTTTGTCCCGCCGGGAGGTGCGACGGATGCTGGCGGACGCTGTCCGTCGGCTTCCGGAGAAGGAACAGTGGGTGCTGTCCCTGCATTATGACGATGGGTTGTCGTTCAAGGAGGTGGCTGAGGTTCTCGGCGTCACCCCCGCCCGGGTCAGTCAACTCCATACCAAAGCCCTTCTGCGATTGAGGAGCTGTTTGGCGGGGTTCCGAGAAGACCTGATGGAGTGAGGGAATGCGGATGGGGGATCAACGGGAAGTGAACGTGGAAGAGGTCTTGGAGGTGGAGGTTGCCGAGGGAGGACTCGTCGCCCGGGCCCGGTGGAGACCCGGAACGCCAGCAGATGCCAGGGCCGCTTTGGATGCTCCGGCTGTCGAACGCGTTTTGGCGGCGTCGGGAATCCGTTTCGGCATCCGGCCAGAGGCAGTGGCCCGGCTTCTCTCCGATGGGGAATCCGGGGAATGGGTGGAGGTGGCGCGAGGTGTTCCCGCCGATCCGGGAGAGGCGGGACGGATCCAGTGGTTGGCCGGGGGGACGGAAGAGGACAAACGCCGGAGCGACCGTGCGGAAACGGATCGGGATATGCGCGTGGATCTGCGGGACCGGGGCGGGATTCGCTCGGTTTCACCAGGTACGGCGTTGCTCCGCCTGGTCCCCCCCGTCCCTGGGAGGGACGGGGTGAGTGTAACCGGTGCGCGCATCGCGGCGCCGTCGCCCCGACCGGCGATGGTCATCCTCGGGCCTCGGGTGGAGTGGAACGAGGACCACAGTGAAGTGTTGGCCAGGGTGGCCGGACATCCGGTGTATGACGAGCGGCGCCGGCGTGTGGATGTGTCGCCGGTCTATCGGATCGGCGGAAATGTCGACTACGGCGTCGGCCATGTCACCTTCGAAGGAAGCCTGCACGTGGGCGGGACGATTCAGGCGGGGTTCCGGGTCAAGGCCACCGGAGACATCGCGGTGGACGGCGCGGTGGACGGGGGGATTGTGGAGAGCGGGGCAAACCTTGAGGTCGGAGCGGGCATCTATGGCGGCACCCGGGGGGAGGTCCGGGCGGGCGGATCGGTTAAAGCCAAGTTCATTCAACAGGCGCGGGTGTTCGCCGATCTGGACGTGGTGGCGGCGCGGAGCATTTTGCACAGCGAAACCACGGCCGGGCGGGACATTCTCGTGCTTTCTCCGGGCGGGACGATCGCCGGCGGAACGTGTACGGCGGTGCACCACGTTCGCACCGCGATCCTCGGTTCTCCCATGGCCGTCCCGACCACGGTGGCCGTGGGACTTCCGCAATCGATCCGCGAACGCTGGCGGTTGCTGCAGGACGAACTGCACCGGTTGGAATCCCTGAGGTCCAAACTGAATTTGGCGGCCCAGGTGTTGGAAAAACGCACCCGGGACCGGCGGGATTCCGGAGCCATGGCGATGAAGCAAAAGGTTCGGAACGATCTTTCCCACATCGAGGAACGAATTCAAGAGGTCCAGATCGGGATTCAGCAGGCGGCCGAAGACATGCGGCAGTTTCAGGAGGCCGGCGTATGGGCGCAAAAGGTCTATCCCGGGGTGAAAATCGTCATCGGCAATGCGGTGTGCGTGGTGGCTGAGGAGATGGAGCGGGTTCGCTTTGGTCTGGAACATGGCGAGATTCGGGTGTCGCCGGCGGTATGACCGTCCACCGGCCGCCGCGGGTCAAAGGCTGCGTCTCTGAGGAGGGCTTGACGTGGATCGGCGGTGGGACGAATTTTTTCGGCGCATTCAGGAAGAAAATGATTTGCTTCTCGAGGAGATTCAACGCCTGCTCGAAGAGCGGGACGCCGAAATCAGGGCGCTCCGGGTGAAAGTGGCCGAACTTGAGGAAAGGCTGGCGAAGTGCGAACAGCAACCCTTGGACGTGTCCAGTGCCGGCGGCATGGCCTTGGGGTCGGAATCCCCCCGGGAGACTCCGGCATCCCTGGAGAGATTGGCCAGGCAAACCGGGAGGGGAGTGGGAGAGATTCAGTTGATCCTCGCCCTGGCCGAACGGCGCAAAAAAGGCCGGGGTCCCGCGAACGGCGGCGGTCCGGCGCCGGATTGCGGCGACTAGGGCGGATATGGTATAGTTACCTTTGGCACAATTCCACACGTACGCCGATCCGATCGGGGGTGCCCGGGGAGGGTCCTGGCGGGGATGAAGTGTACGGAGGTGCAAAACCGAAAGGGAGGATGACCCATGGCGATCATTTCCATGAAACAGTTGCTGGAGGCGGGTGTCCATTTCGGACATCAGACCCGCCGCTGGAACCCGAAGATGCAACGGTATATTTTTACGGAACGGAACGGAATCTATATCATCGATCTGCAAAAGACGGTGAAAAAGGTCGAGGAAGCCTACCAGTTCGTCCGATCCCTGGCCGAGGAAGGCAAGACGCTGTTGTTTGTCGGGACGAAAAAGCAGGCCCAGGATTCGGTGCGGGAAGAGGCGGAACGCTGCGGAATGTTTTATGTCAACCAGCGGTGGTTGGGGGGCACTTTGACGAATTTCCAAACCATTCGCCGGCGCATTGAGCGGCTTCACGAACTGGAACGAATGGAAGAGGACGGGACCTTTGAAGTCCTGCCGAAAAAAGAGGTCATCCTTCTTCGCAAGGAAAAGGAGCGCCTCGAAAAGTTCCTCGGCGGGATCAAGGGAATGAAAGAACTGCCCGGGGCGCTGTTCGTGATCGATCCTCGCAAGGAGCGGATTGCGGTGGCCGAGGCGCGCAAACTCGGGATCCCGATCGTCGCCATCGTCGATACCAATTGTGATCCCGATGAGATCGATTACGTCATTCCCGGGAATGACGACGCCATCCGCGCCGTCAAGCTGCTCACCTCCAAGATGGCCGACGCCGTGCTGGAGGGCGGCCAGGGCGAACAGACGGCCTGAACCAAGAGACCGAAGGGTGGTTTGAGAGGGCCGCCCGCCCCCCGCCCACCCTTTTTTTGTGATGATTTCCGGAGATTTTGTGAGGAGGCGTGACACAGTGGCGATATCTGCTGCACAGGTGAAGGAATTGCGGGAACGAACCGGCGCCGGTATGATGGACTGCAAAAAAGCTCTCACGGACGCCGGCGGGGACATGGATAAAGCCATTCAGTTGTTGCGGGAGCGGGGCTTGGCCGCTGCGGCGAAAAAAGCGGGCCGCATCGCCACCGAGGGATTGGTCGAAGCGTATATCCACGGAGGCGGCCGGATCGGGGTGCTGGTCGAAGTGAACTGCGAGACGGACTTTGTCGCCAAAACCGAGGAGTTCCGCGAGTTGGTGCGGGACATCGCGATGCAGGTGGCCGCCTCCCGGCCGGAATACCTGAGCCGTGAAGAGGTTCCCGCCGCGGTGCTTGAGAAGGAAAAAGACATTCTCCGCGCACAGGCCCAGTCCGAAGGGAAGCCGGCCCACATCATCGACAGGATGGTGGAGGGGCGGATCGAGAAATTTTTTAAAGAAGTGTGCCTTTTGGAGCAGCCGTTCATCAAGAATCCCGACATCACCATTGAACAGTTGGTCAAGGAAAAGATTGCGAAAATCGGTGAAAACATTTCGGTGCGCCGGTTTGCCCGTTTCGAGTTGGGCGAGGGATTGGAAAAGAAACAGGACAATTTTGCGGAAGAGGTCATGGCTCAGATCAAGCAGTGACGCGTTCGGCCGAGGGGCCGGCTTTCGTAGGTGCATGCAAGGGGAGAATTCCCCGGGTGGAAGTTGGCGGTCGGGGAGGATGGCGGATGGTGCAGCCGAAATATGCGCGGGTGGTCCTGAAACTCAGCGGAGAAGCCCTCGCAGGGGATTCGGGATTCGGGATTGACGGGACGGTGTTGGCGTCGGTCGCCCGGCAGGTCCAAGAGGTGGTGAACCTCGGCGTCCAAATGGCCGTGGTGGTCGGCGGGGGCAACATCTGGCGGGGGGTCTCCGGCAGCGCCCAGGGGATGGATCGGGCTACGGCCGATTACATGGGGATGTTGGCCACGGTGCTCAACGCCTTGGCCCTGCAGGATGCGCTGGAAAAGATCGGCGTCGACACCCGGGTGCAGACGTCCATCGAGATGAGGCAGGTGGCGGAACCTTACATTCGGCGCCGGGCCATTCGGCATTTGGAAAAAGGGCGGGTCGTCATTTTTGCGGGTGGTACGGGGAACCCCTATTTTTCCACGGATACCACTGCGGCGCTCCGTGCGGCGGAGATCGAAGCCGACGTGATCCTCATGGCGAAAAATCGCGTGGACGGCGTGTACGACGCCGACCCGGTCAAAAACCCGACGGCGAAAAAGTTTGCAACTCTCAGCTTTCTCGACGTCTTGAATCGGGGATTGGCGGTTATGGATTCCACCGCAACGTCTTTGTGTATGGACAATGATATTCCGATCATTGTCTTCGCCATCACGGAAGACGGCAATATCCGCCGGGCCGTGCTTGGTGAGCCGATCGGAACCACGGTTTGGAGGGAACAGCGGTGACCGACAGGTTGCTGAAACAGGCCGAGGAACGCATGAACAAATCGCTTCAGGCCCTCAAAAAAGAGTTTGCGGCGGTTCGGGCGGGCCGGGCGACTCCGGGGCTTCTGGACAAAGTGATGGTGGAATACTACGGCACCTCGATGCCCATTCATCAGTTGGCAACGATCACCGTCCCGGAACCCCGCCTTCTTGTGATTCAACCTTGGGATAAGGGTGCCCTGGCGGAGATCGAAAAGGCGATCCTGAAGTCGGATTTGGGCCTGGTTCCGACGAACGACGGGCAGGTCATCCGGCTGTCCATCCCGCAGTTGACCCATGAGCGCCGGCAGGAACTGGCCCGGATGGTGCGCAAATTGGCCGAGGAGTCCCGGGTGGCGGTGCGCAACATCCGGCGGGAGGCCAACGAGGAGATCAAGAAAAGCGAAAAAGAGGGGAACGTCTCCGAGGATGAGGGGCGACGCCTTCAGGACCGAATCCAAGGGTTGACCGACCGGTTTATTGAGGAAATCGACCGGCTGCTTGCCGCCAAGGAGAAGGAAATCACCGAAGTTTGACGGGTACGACGTCCGACGAAAGGCGTGGGGTGGATGAATCCGAGATGGGGAATCCGCAAGGGCCAGCCGACTTCCCCCCAATATGTGGACCACGGTAACATACCTCGCCATGTCGCCATCATCATGGACGGCAATGGACGCTGGGCGCATCGGAGGGGATTGCCCAGGGTGGCCGGGCACCGAGCGGGCATGAAAGCGGTGAAAGAGGTCACCCGGGCCGCGGACGAAATCGGGATCAAGGTGTTGACCCTCTACGCGTTCTCAACGGAGAATTGGAAACGCCCCCGGGATGAAGTGGATTATCTCATGCGATTGCCAGAGGAATTTTTGGATCGCGAATTGCAGGAATTGGATGAACACGGGGTGCAGGTCCGGTTGTTGGGGGATCCGGCGGCCCTGCCCCAACACACCCGTCGGGCCGTGGAGACGGCGGTGAGACGCACCCGGGGAAACACGGGTCTCATTCTCAATTTTGCGCTGAACTACGGGGCCCGGGCCGAGATGGTCAGCGCAGTGCGCGACATCGCGGTCCAGGTGAAGGACGGGGGGTTGGAACCCGGGGATATCAACGAAACGTTGATATCCAACGCCCTGCAGACGCGGGGCCTTCCGGATCCCGATCTGTTGATCCGCACCAGCGGCGAATTGCGGATCAGCAATTTTTTGTTATGGCAGATCGCGTATTCGGAGTTGTGGTTCACCGATACCCTGTGGCCGGATTTCAACCGTGAACATCTTTTGGAAGCCGTCCGGGCTTATCAATCCAGAAAACGCCGGTTTGGCGGTGTGGACAGTCGATCGCCGTCCGATGTGCAAAGCGGACAGTAGGGAGTGCGGAGGGTGTTACGACAGCGCGTCATCACGGCATTGATCGGCGGCGGGGGGTTTCTGGGGGTTCTGTATCTCGGCGGGCCCTGGGTGGTCGTGTTCATCGGAGCTGTCGCGGCTTTGGCGTTTGGAGAATGGATTCGGCTGAAGGGGGTGCCCTTCTTGTCGCTGCCCGCCGTCATGGGTTGGGTGGCACTGGAGGGGGTTTTCTTGTGTACGGGGGGGGAAGGCGGACTGCTCCGGTGGCTGTGGCCGGGCAGCGTTGCCTTGGACCTGGATGAGACGGTCTGGGCCGTGGTCGTCCTGTTTATGTTGATCCCGGTCCTGATCCGCAACGAGCACACGGTGTTGGAGACGGCGTTCGTTCTTCTCGGGGTCTTGTACCTCGGCCTGTTGTTCCGGGATTTCACGTGGCTGCGCCTCAGCGGAGAACACGGGCTGGCGGCCTGTGTGCTGGTTTTGCTGTCCGTCTGGGGGACGGATACGGCCGCCTATTTCGTCGGGAGTCTGGTGCGGGGGCCGAAACTGGCGCCGGTACTGAGCCCGAACAAGACGGTGAGCGGCAGCGTGGCCGGTCTGTTGGTCTCCGCCGTTCCCGCACTGGTTTTGTTTGCCTTGAACATCAGACCCTATCCATTGTCGGTGATGGTTATTCTCGGAGTGGTGGCATCTTTGGCCGGCCAATTGGGTGACCTGGCGGAATCGGCACTGAAGAGGGCTTTCGGCGCGAAAGATTCGGGCAATCTGCTCCCGGGTCACGGCGGGGTCCTGGACCGCTTTGACAGTCTGCTTTTGGCGGGGTCCGTGGCCTATCATCTGCTGGCCTATCTGCGATAAGCCGATGGAGGTTGGGCTGTGATCGACCCGGGCATCGACGGATTCCCGATGGATGGGAATCCGGTTTTTTGTCGCGGCCTTCGGTGGAGAGCGGCGGTCCGCTGTGTTACACTGTAGGGTACAGACGGATTCATGGCGTGGGTTTGGATATCCGCGGTTGGGGTGAGGGAATGAATACAGGTGTGGCGATTCTCGGGTCGACGGGGTCCATCGGCCAAAGCACGCTGGATGTGGTGTCGGCCCGGCCGGATCGATTTTCGGTCAAGGCGCTGGCCGCCGGAAAAAACGTGGACCGGCTGATTTCCCAGATCGCCGGGGTCCGTCCGGAACTGGTGGCGGTGGCCGACGCCGAAAAGGCGGCGGAGGTAAAGGCCAAAAGCCCCGTCAAAGTGGACGTGGTCTGGGGCGAAGAAGGGCTGGTTGCCGCGGCCACCCACCCTGACGCGGACATCGTGGTCTCCGCCCTCGTGGGGTTCGCGGGCTTGATCCCGACGTTACGGGCGATTCGAGAGGGCAAGCGAATCGCTTTGGCCAATAAAGAAACCTTGGTCGCCGCCGGTGAACTGGTGATGCGGGAGATCCGGCGGTTCGGCGCCCAACTGATCCCGGTCGACAGTGAGCATTCGGCGATTTTTCAGTGTTTGCGGGGAGAACGGGCCTCGGAAGTGGCACGGTTGTGGTTGACCGCCTCCGGGGGCGCTCTGCGCGACTGGTCCCGGCAAGAGATGCAAGGGGCGGAGATCGCCGATGTTCTGCGGCATCCCAATTGGACAATGGGTCATAAAATTACTGTGGATTCGGCTACCCTGATGAATAAGGGCCTCGAGGTGATTGAGGCTCATTGGCTGTTCGAGGTTCCCTATGAGCGGATCGAGGTGGTGATTCATCCGGAAAGTATCGTTCACTCGGCCGTAGAGTTTGTGGACGGGGCCGTGATGGCTCAGATGGCCGTGCCGGACATGCGCATTCCGATTCAGTATGCATTGTCGTTTCCCGAGCGTTGGCCGGGGCGGGGGAAACCGTTCCGGCTCAGCGAGATGGGCGCGTTGCATTTTCACCCTCCGGATCCGCGGCGGTTCCCGTGTCTCGGGTACGCATACGATGCGGGGAGGAGCGGGGGCACCATGCCGGCGGTGTTGAACGCCGCCAACGAGGTGGCCGTGCAGTGGTTTTTGAGCGGTCGGATCCCCTTTCTCGCCATTGAGGAGATTCTCCGCCGGGTGATGGACATGCACGAACCGGTTGCCCATCCGGATTTGGATACGATCCTCTGGGCGGATGCCTGGGCCCGCGAAACCGCCTCCGGCTTGGCGGAAAAAGGAAAGGTGGCACGATGAATGATTCCGGCGTTATCCAAACGGCGGTGGCGGCGATCGTGATTTTCTTGCTGCTGGTGGTGTTTCATGAATTCGGACACTTTTGGGTGGCCAAGCGGGTCGGGATTTTTGTGCGGGAATTCGCCGTCGGATTTGGGCCGAAAGTGTTCAGCCGCAAGTGGGGTGAGACGGTGTACTCGGTGCGGGCTCTGCCCCTGGGAGGATTCGTGAACATGGCCGGGGAGGGACCGGAGGATTTCGCCTTCGAACCGGGAAAAACCGTGGCCGTCAAACTGGATGCCGACGGCCGGGTGGAGGCGCTTGGGGATCCTCGGTCGATCCGCCACGCGGATCTGGTGGGGCGGTTGCGGACCGGACCCAGTCGGGAGGATTATGCCCTGCGGATCGAGACGGGGGATGAGGTGCGGCGCTATCCGTTGGGCCCGGCCGCCGTGTTGTATGCCGATAACGCGGCGATGTCTCTGGCCCCGTATGACCGGCAGTTTTTAGGCAAGCCGGTGTGGGCGAGGGCAGCCACTATTTTTGCCGGACCGTTGATGAATTTCGTCCTGGCGGCGGTGATCTTTGCCGTGTATTTCACCGTGGCGGGGGTGCCATCGGGGCCGGACGTCGCGAAAGTGCTGCCCGGTTCACCGGCCCTGAGGGCCGGACTGCAACCCGGGGATCACATCGCCGCCGTCGACGGGGAACCGGTCGGATCTTGGGATCAACTGGTGAAAGCAGTCCAGTCGCGTGCGGACCAGCGGGTCGTGCTGGATGTCGTTCGGGGCGGACAGCGTTTCCAGGTGGCGGTCTCCCCGGAGATCCGCGGAGGGGTCGGAGTGATCGGCGTCAGCCCGGCTTTGGTGCACAACCCCATCGCGTCGGTGTGGCTGGGGGTCAAGCAGACCTGGGATATTTCTGTTCAAATTGTGGCGGCGTTCGGCCGGATGATCTCCGGGACCCTGGCGCCGGAGGTGGCGGGGCCGGTGGGCATCGTGGCCATGATCGGGGAACAGACGAAACAGGGATTGATGAATCTCTTGACGCTCACCGCCTTACTCAGCATCAACCTCGGGATCATCAACCTGTTGCCGATTCCCGCTCTGGACGGCAGCCGGCTGATGTTTCTGTTGGTGGAAGCGGTGAGGGGGCGCCCGGTGGACCCTCAGAAAGAGAGCATGGTTCACTTGGTGGGGTTTGCCCTCTTGATGGTGATTGTCGTCCTGGTCACCTATAAAGATGTCACCCGGCTGTTTTAGGATCAAGGGCGCGTGGGAAGAGGGGAGAAGACATGGTGAAGCGGGAACAGACGCGGCCGGTCCGCGTTCGCCACGTTCAAATCGGCGGAAGTGACCGGGTCGTGGTCCAGTCGATGACCACCACCGACACCCGGAACGTGCAGGAAACCTTGGAGCAGATTCGCCGGCTTGAGAATGCCGGTTGCCAAATTGTCCGCCTGGCGGTTCCGGACATGCGGGCGGCGGAGGCGATCCGGGAGATCCGGCGGGGGACGGACATGCCGCTGGTGGCGGACATCCATTTTGACTGGCGCTTGGCACTGACCGCCATCCGGAACGGGGTCGATAAAGTTCGGATCAATCCGGGCAATATCGGGTCCGCGGACAAGGTTCGCGAGGTGGTCCGGGCGGCGAAGGAGCGGGGCATTCCCATTCGCATCGGGGTGAATTCGGGTTCGGTGGAGCGGCCGCTCCTGGAAAAATACGGCTACCCCAGTGCGGAGGCGATGGTGGAAAGCGCCCTTCGGCACGTGCGGATTCTCGAGGATCACGAGTTTTACGATATCGTGATTTCGTTGAAATCGACCGATGTGCTCACGGCTGTCCGCGCGTACGAAATGATGGCGCAGCGGGTTGAGTACCCGCTGCACGTCGGAATCACCGAGGCGGGAACGGTGTTTGCGGGGAGCATCAAATCGGCGGTGGGCATCGGTGCGGTCCTGGCGCTGGGGATCGGCGATACCATTCGGGTCTCTCTGACCGGTGATCCCGTGGAGGAAGTCCGGGTGGCCAAAGAGATTCTGAAATCGCTCGGCATCGCCGCCGATTCCCCGGTGATCGTCTCGTGTCCGACCTGCGGCCGCTGCGCCATCGACCTCATTGATATCGCAAACCGGGTGGAGCGGGAGATTGCCGATCTCAAAGTTCCTTTAAAAGTGGCGGTGATGGGTTGCGCCGTGAACGGACCGGGGGAGGCTCGGGAGGCGGATATCGGCGTGGCGGGGGGCCGGGGGGAAGGCCTGCTGTTTAAAAAAGGGGAAATTATCCGCAAGGTCCCCGGGGATCAAATCGTGGATGAACTGTTGGCCGAAATCCGGGAGATGGCCGCGGAGCGCAAAGTTTAGGTGGAGGTTGCCGGATGAGACAAAGCCATTTTTTTGTACAAACCTTGCGGGAGGTGCCCGCCGAGGCCGAGGTGCCGAGCCACCGGCTGATGCTACGTGCCGGCATGATCCGCCAGGTGGTTTCAGGGGTGTACACGTATCTGCCGCTGGGGTATCGAGTCCTTCGGAAAATCGAGGCGATCGTGCGGGAGGAGATGGACCGGGCGGGCGCCCAAGAACTTCTTTTGCCGGCGGTCCAGCCGGCATCGCTGTGGCAAGAGTCCGGAAGGTGGGAGGACTACGGGAAGGAATTGCTCCGGTTCGAGGATCGGCATGAACGCCTGCTTGTGCTCGGGCCGACTCACGAGGAAGTGATCACGGATTTGGTCCGCAATGAGGTCCGGTCCTATCGCCAGTTGCCGGTGACTCTTTATCAAATCCAGACCAAATTCCGGGACGAGGTTCGCCCCCGCTTCGGGGTGATGCGCGCTCGGGAGTTTATCATGAAGGACGCCTACTCTTTTGATGTCGATTGGGAAGGGCTGGACCGGAGCTATCAGGCGATGTACCGGGCCTACGAACGGGTTTTTCGCCGGTGCGGCCTGGAATTTCGGGCGGTGCAGGCCGACCCCGGGGCCATCGGCGGCGAGGGCGGGAGTCATGAGTTCATGGTGCTCTCCGAGGTGGGGGAGGACTCGATCCTTGTGTGTCCACACTGCGAGTATGCGGCCAACGTCGAGCGGGCCGAAGCCCGGGTGCCGGCTCCGCAGGCGGCGGCGCGCGTTCCGGAGAAGGATCGATTCCTGACGCCCGGGGCGAAAACCATTGAAGACTTGAGAATCCAGTACGGCCTCGAGCCGGAGATGATCATCAAGGTACTGATTTATCGGGCGGACGGCCGCCCCGTGGCCGCAGTGGTGCGGGGCGATCACGAGGTCAACGAAATCAAGCTCAGGCGGCTCCTTGGCGTCCGTCAGTTGGAGTTGGCGGACGAACAGGCGGTCCGGGCGTTGACCGGCACGGGGTTCGGCAGTGTGGGGCCCATGGACCTGGGGATTGAACGGGTGGTGGACGACGCGGTGGCCGCGATGCCCGAAGGGATCGCCGGCGGCAACGAACCCGATGTCCACTATCGGCACGTGGTTCCGGGGCGGGATTTCCAGTGGGAGAAACAAGGGGACATCCGCACGGCCCGGGCGGGGGATCTGTGCGTCCGATGTGGGACCGCTCTGGAAGAGTACCGGGGGATCGAAGTCGGTCATGTGTTCAAACTAGGAACCAAGTACAGTGAAGCGTTGTCCGCCTCCTTTTTGGACGAACAGGGAATCCAACGGACGGTGATCATGGGTTGCTACGGAATCGGCGTGTCCCGGTTGGTGGCTGCGGCCGTGGAACAGCACCATGACGACAAAGGGATCATCTGGCCCATGGCCATCGCGCCATTCCACGTACACATCCTCCCCGTGAGCGTGAAGGATTCGGGACAGCGGAATACGGCCGAAGCACTGTACGACCGGTTGACCGAGGCCGGAGTCGAGGCCTTGCTCGACGATCGGGACGAGCGACCGGGTGTAAAGTTCAACGATGCCGATTTGATGGGCATGCCGATTCAGGTGATCGTCGGCAAACGGGTCGCCGACGGTATGGTGGAAATCAAATGGCGGAGGACCGGCGATGTGGAACTCCTGCCGGTGGAGGATGCGATCGGGCGGGTGACGGCAGCCGTGCGCAACCCGTGAACGGGGCTCCGCCCGGAAAGGAGACGCCGGACCGATCTTGGCGGAGGAGGGGCCCGGGTGCTGAGCCTGATCATTCCAGCCTATAACGAGGAGGGCCGCATCGGACGGGTGTTGGATGCGGCGTTGGCCGCCGACGTCTTTGACCAGATCATTGTGGTGGATGACGGATCGACCGATCGCACCGCGGACGTGGCGGGAGTGCGCCGCGTGCAAGTGTTGTGCCTGCCCGCCAATCGAGGGAAGGGGGCCGCCATTGCGGCGGGGTTGGCGGCGGCACAAGGGGACATTGTCGGCTTTCTCGATGCGGATCTGGTCGGCCTCCGTCCCGAGCATGTGCGGGCTCTCGCCGGGCCGGTGCTGCGGGGGCAGGCGGACATGACCATCGGTCTATTCGGAGGAGGCCGTCTCAGTACCGACCTCGCGCAAAAGCTGGCCCCGATCCTCACCGGCCAGCGGGTGGTGCGTCGGGAATGGCTTCCTCCCGTGGATTTTTCCGAAGCCCGATACGGGATTGAAGTAATGTTACATAAGTACGTCAAAGAACTGGGGGGCCGGATCGTGGAGGTGCCTCTGGA
Source organism: Kyrpidia sp. (assembly GCA_029960885.1). Taxonomy (GTDB): domain Bacteria; phylum Bacillota; class Bacilli; order Kyrpidiales; family Kyrpidiaceae; genus Kyrpidia. Next base: position 41,912 of record JASBVV010000046.1, read on the forward strand.
CGAAGTGACCCATCACATGAAAGAGGAGAAGCTCGGTTGGCGCAAAGGCGTGGCGGCTCGGTTGCGAATGTACTGGGACATTTTGAAGGTGATGGCCAAATGACACAACCAGCGGCACAGCGGGGGCCGCATGCGCAACGGCCATGGGCCGGACGTATCGGCTCCATGCGTCCGGAGCTCGTATCGGTGTTGAACGAATGTGATATAAGAAAGATTTCCGTATCGCCCAAGACGTTGTCCGGACACCTGTATGTCGAGCTCGCACGCCCATTGTCGCCCGATACCTGGGCCGCCCTGGAGGATGCGCTGGCGTCACTGGCGGCTTCCTGCGGAGGCTGGAGGCTCGAGGTTTGGACCCGGGTCATCGACCGGAAAAAGGCGGAAGAGGCGGTAGAGGCGTATTTTCCGTTGTGCGCGAAAAGGGCGGGGTGCCCGGATGTGCTGTTCCGGCAGTTGACGGCCTCGTACGACGGGGACGACCGGCTCCGGCTGACGGCTCCTCATGATGTCGTGTTGGCCGCGGTCCGAAATCGCGGTTTTGAGGAAACCATTCAGAGGTGGTATCACCGGACTCTCGGCCTGCCGCTAAAGGTCCGGTGGGAGGTCGAGCGCCGGGACGATTGGTTCGGGGAAATCCGGGACCGGTGCCGGGAAGAGGAACGGGCCTTGGTGGAAGAGTTGACGGCGGCGCCAAAACCGGCAGACGCTCCCGACGAGCCAACGGATGAAGCGGAAGATCCGGTTCTCCTGGGCAAGCCCGTAACAGATCCACCGGTATCGCTGCGCGCCATTGCCGAGGAAGCCCGGGACGTCACCGTGGAAGGAACGGTATTCTTTGTGGAAAACCGAGAGTTGTCCAGCGGACGGATTCTGTACCATTTCCACCTCACGGACCGCACCGATTCGATCTCGGTCAAGGCCTTCGCCAAACCCGACCGGCAAACCCAGGGATTGGAGCGCCTGAACAAAGGGAGCTGGGTCCGCGTGCGGGGGACGGTGACGTACGACACGTTCGCGAAGGAACTGGTCCTGATGGCTCAGGACATCATGATGGTCCCGCCCCGCAGGCGTCGCGACGCCAGCGAGATGAAACGCGTGGAACTGCACCTCCATACGCCGATGAGTGCCTTGGACGGGGTCAGTGCTCCGGCCGACTTGGTGCGGAGGGCGGCGGAGTGGGGACATCCCGCCTTGGCCGTGACCGACCACGGCGTCGCCCAAGCATTCCCGGATTTCTTCAAGGAAGCCCGGAAGGCGGGAATCAAGCCGATCCTGGGGATCGAAGCCTATCTGGTCGACGATGGGTCCCCGGTGGTGATCAATCCCGATCACCGGGCTTTGGAAGGGGCGGAGTTCGTGGTGTTCGACACCGAAACGACGGGTCTCAACGCCAGGGAGCACACCCTGATCGAGATCGCCGCGGTGAAAGTGCGCGGAGGAGAGCTGATCGATCAATACGCCACACTCATCGACCCCGGCGTGCCCATTTCGCCGAAGATCCAGGAGTTAACGGGAATTTCCGACGACATGGTCAAAGGTCAGCCGGGTGTCGCCGAGGCCGTGGAGCAATTCCGGCAGTTCGCGGGCGGAGCGGTGTTGGTGGCGCACAATGCCGAGTTTGACATGGGTTTTTTGCACGCGGCCGCCAGAAAGCTGGGACTGCCGGCCTGGGAACACCCGGTTTTGGACACGTTGGCCCTGGCCCGGATTTTATATCCGGCGGATCGCAATCACCGCCTCAAGACGCTCACCCAAAAATTTGGCGTCGAGTTGGTCCATCATCACCGGGCTCTGGCGGACGCCGAGGCGACAGCGAAAGTGTTTCTGCACCTGTTGCGGGAGATCGAAAAGCGGGGCGTGCGGTTCCTGGATGAGTGCAACGGCCTGGAGCGGGGTATCGACGTGTCACATGCCCGACCCTACCACGCCACCATTCTGGTGAAAAACCGGACAGGGTTGAAAAATCTCTACAAACTGATCTCCTTGGCGCACACCCGGTATCTCCATCGCCAGCCCCGGATTCCCCGGAGCGAATGGGTCAAATACCGCGAAGGCCTGATGCTCGGGACGGCATGCCTTCACGGTGAGCTGTTCCAGGCCATGCTGCGCGGGAGAACCGATGACGAGCTCCTCGACATCATCCGGTTTTACGATTACGTGGAAATCCAGCCCCTCGATCAGTACCGGCCGCTGCTCCACGATGAGCAGATTCGCGATCTCGAGACGGTGGCCGAGTACCATCGCCGAATCCTCGAACTGGCGGACCGGGCGGGAAGACCGGTGGTGGCCACCGGGGACGTTCATTACCTGGATCCGGAAGACCGGATTTTTCGGGACATCCTTCAGGCCGGTTCAAACATGGACCCCAGCGACCCGGATTCCGGATATCAATTTCGCACCACCGGGGAGATGCTCGAAGCGTTTCGCCATTTGGGCGAGCGGGCGTACGAGGTGGTTGTGGAGAACACGAACCGGATCGCCGAGGAGATCGAGATGGTCAAACCCATACCTGACGACCTGTATACGCCGGTCATCGACGGGGCCGAGGAGCAAATTCGGTCTTTGGCTTACGAGAAGGCCAAACGTTTATATGGCGACCCCATGCCGGAATTGGTGCGCGCCCGGCTGGAAAAGGAATTGAACAGCATTATCAATCACGGTTACGCGGTAATCTACCTGATTGCCCATAAGCTGGTGACCAAATCCCTTGAAGACGGATATTTGGTCGGATCCCGGGGATCGGTGGGTTCGTCGTTTGTGGCCGCGATGACCGATATCACCGAGGTCAATCCCCTGCCCCCCCATTATCTGTGTCCGGGTTGTCAATTCAGTGAATTCGTCACGGACGGATCGGTGGGGTCGGGGTTCGATCTGCCCGATCGAAATTGTCCGCGGTGCGGGACAAAACTGCTCAAGGACGGACATGACATTCCCTTTGAAACGTTTATGGGCTTTAAAGGAGACAAGGTGCCGGATATCGACCTGAATTTTTCCGGAGAATATCAGAGCCGGGCCCACCGGCACACCGAGCAGTTGTTCGGGGCGGATCACGTGTTTCGGGCGGGCACCATCTCCACCGTGGCGGAGAAAACCGCCTACGGGTATGTTCGGAAGTTTGCCGAGGAGCGCGGGATGCAGTTGCGGAGTGCGGAGATGTCTCGATTGGTTCAGGGGTGTACGGGGATCAAACGCACCACCGGACAACATCCCGGGGGCCTCATGGTGGTGCCGAGCAACAAGGAGATCTACGACTTCTGCCCGATTCAATATCCGGCCGACGACAAAAACGCCGGAACCCGGACCACCCATTTTGATTACCACTCCATTCACGACAATTTGCTGAAACTGGACTTGTTGGGCCACGACGATCCGACGGTCATCCGGATGCTCCAAGATCTGACCGGCCGATCGCCGAAAGAACTCCCGGTGGATGATCCCGAGACCATGGGGATTTTCAGCGGCACCGAAGTGCTCGGGGTGACCCCGGAACAGATCCGAAGCACCGTCGGTACGTACGGGATTCCGGAGTTCGGGACGAAATTCGTCCGTCAGATGCTGGAGGACACAAAGCCCAAGACCTTTGCCGAACTGGTCAGGATCTCGGGGCTGTCCCACGGCACGGACGTCTGGTTGAACAACGCCCAGGATCTGATTCGCAGCGGGACGGCAAGACTGTCCGAAGTGATCTCCACCCGGGACGACATCATGGTCTATCTGATTCAGAAGGGCCTTGAGCCGAGTCGCGCCTTTCGGATCATGGAATCGGTCAGAAAAGGGAAAGGACTGACGGACGAGGACGAGGCCGAGATGAGGGCGCACGGGGTGCCGGATTGGTACATCGCTTCGTGCAAAAAGATCAAGTACATGTTTCCCAAGGCCCATGCCACCGCCTACGTCTTGATGGCGGTGCGGATCGCCTACTTCAAAGTGCACGATCCCCTGGCGTTTTATGCCACGTATTTCACCGTCCGGGCGGATGATTTTGACCTGGAGTTGGTTTTGCGCGGGTCCGATTCGGTTCTCCGGCGGATCGAGGCCATCGAAGCGAAAGGGGTACAGGCCACTGCCAAAGAGAAAGGGTTGCTCACCGTACTGGAAGTGGCGTTGGAAATGCTGGAAAGGGGATACCGGTTTACTCCTTTGGATTTGTACCGGTCGGATGCCACCCGGTTTTTGCCGGACGGTGAGCGCCGGCTCATTCCGCCGTTTTCCGCCGTTCCCGGAATTGGCGAGTCGGCGGCTCGCAATGTGGCGGCGGCCCGGGAAGAGGGCGAATTTCTCTCGGTACAGGATCTGCAGGAGAGAGCCCGCCTGTCCAGGCCGGTGGTGGAGTTGTTGGATCACATGGGATGCCTGAAGGATCTCCCGGAAACCAATCAACTGTCCCTGTTTTGACCGGGATCGCCTTTCGACTCCTTGCGACTTGTTCCGGACAGTGATATACTTGTTTTGCTATGATGCGGATACCGTTGGTGACGTAAGAGTGGGGCAACCCACTCTTTCGATTTGTTGGGAAGCGGACCTGGGGGTTGGAGACCCGGCGGGACGCACAGGGGGGGTTCGATGGCAAGAAAACGGGTCACCGCAGTGGTGGAGGAACTCGCCCGCCCGATTGTCGAGGGCGAGGGACTGGAACTGGTGGACGTGGAATATGTCAAAGAAGGTGCGAACTGGTTTTTGCGGGTGTTCATCGATCGCCCGGAAGGCGGGGTCGACATCGACGACTGCAGTCGGGTGAGCGAACGTTTGTCCGATCGCCTGGACGAGGTCGACCCCATCCCCAACAGCTACTTCCTTGAGGTTTCCTCGCCCGGCGTCGAGCGGCCCCTTAAAAACATCGACGCCCTTCGCCGGGCCGTGGGCCAAACCGTGTCCGTGACCACGTACGAACCGATCGATGGACGGAGGGCATTTCAGGGAGTGCTGACCGGGGTCGACGAGGATGAGCTCCTGGTGAAAGACGGGGATATCACATGGAACATCCCGTATCGCGCGGTGGCGTCTGCGCGCACGGTCTTTCTGCCGTGACCGGGGCATCGTGGAGGAAGGGGGAGGCACCGGCCGTCATGAACCAAGATTTTATTGAAGCGCTGGATCAGTTGGAGCGGGAGAAGGGCATTAGCAAAGATGTCCTGATCGAGGCCATCGAGGCCGCTTTGATTTCCGGATACAAGCGGAATTTCAACTCCGCGGCCAACGTGCGGGTGGACGTCAACCGGGAGACCGGCGACGTGAAGGTCTTTGCCAGAAAAACCGTCGTGGAGGAACCGGACGATCCCCGATTGGAGATTTCCGTCGACGCGGCGGAGCAGATCAGTCCGCACTACACCGTGGGGGATGTCGTGGAAATCGAGGTCACTCCGAAAGACTTCGGTCGAATAGCCGCTCAAACGGCCAAGCAGGTCGTCACCCAGCGAATTCGCGAGGCCGAGCGGGGCCTGATTTACAACGAATATGTCGACCGGGAGGAAGACATCGTCACAGGGATCGTTCAGCGCCAAGACGCCCGGTACACGTACATTGATCTGGGAAAGGTCGAGGCGCTGCTGCCCTTTCATGAACAAATCCCCGGAGAAAAGCTCAAACAGGGCGACCGGGTGAAATGCTATATCACGAAGGTGGAGAAAACCACGAAGGGGCCTCAGGTGTTGTTGTCCAGAACGCACCCGGGCCTTCTTCGCCGGTTGTTTGAATTGGAAGTGCCCGAAATCTACGACGGTGTTGTGGAAATCAAATCGGTGGCCAGAGAGGCCGGGCATCGGTCCAAGATCGCCGTCCATTCCCGAAAACCCGAGGTCGATCCCGTGGGTGCCTGTGTCGGACCCCGGGGTATGCGGGTCCAGCACGTCGTGGCCGAATTGCACGGGGAGAAAATCGACATCGTCAAATGGAGTGAAGATCCGGGTGAATTTGTGAAACATGCCCTGAGCCCGGCCAAGGTGGTCAGCGTCGATGTGTCGGAGACCGAACGCCTCGCCCGGGTGGTCGTGCCGGACTACCAACTGTCCCTGGCCATTGGCAAGGAAGGTCAGAATGCCCGCCTTGCGGCCAAATTGACGGGGTGGAAAATCGACATTAAGAGCCAGTCCCAGGTCGAGTCGGCCGACGCCGCCGTCGTCCCGGAAGAGAGGGACGAGCGGGAGGGTCCGGAACCGGATTGGTCCGCCGCCGACGAAGGGTCCGAGATCCCGGAGAACGAGTGGGCCGCGGAGCGGCCGGAATGAGGAGGATCCACGATGGGACCCAAGCGTGTGCCAATGCGAAAGTGCATCGGATGTCAGAACATGAAAGGGAAGCGCGAACTCATCCGCATCGTGGCCACCCCTGACGGTCCGATCCGGTTGGATCCCACGGGAAAGCTGGCGGGCCGCGGTGCCTACCTCTGTCCTTCCGCGGATTGTTTTGAGCGGGCGCACAAGCGAAAAGCGTTGGAGAGGGCCCTGAAGCGCCCGGTCTCCGCCGAGGTGTGGGAGTTGGTGAAACAGCAGTTGGAGGGGACAGTTCATGGATGATCCGCGCGCCGTGGGATTGATCGGTTTGGCGAAACGGGCCGGATGTCTGGCGGTGGGGGAGCGGGCGGTCTTGGATCGCATTCGAAGCGGCTGTGCCCACTTGGTGGTCTTGGCCGCGGATGCCGGTGCGAATACGAAGAAGCGGACCACGGATAAATGCCGTTCCCATGGGGTGCCTTGGGTGGTGCTGCAAGACCGGTACACTCTCGGCAGGGCCGTGGGAAGGGGGAACGCAGTGGTGGCGGCGGTGACAGAGCGGAGATTCGCCGAGAGCCTGCTGACCAAGTTGCGGCAACATCACGGAGGTGACAGATTTGAGTCAGAAGCTCCGCGTGTACGAATACGCCAAACAACTGAATATGTCGAGCAAGGAGATTATCACCATTCTCAAAGCGCCTCGGGGTGTCGGTGAACAACCATATGAGCGTGATGGACCAGGAGATGATCGATAAGGTGGAACAATTTTTCGCGGACGTCAAAGAGCGGGCCTCGCGCAAAAACGAAGAACAGGCCAAACGGACGGCCCGGGCCTCCACTCCCCCCGCGGCTCAGGCCGCCGGGCGGATGGCATCCCCGGTGAACGGTTCGTCGAACTCGGAACCCTCCCGGAGAGAACACGGGGAGAGACCGCACCGGGGCCAGCGCGCCGACCACGGCCGGCGGCCTTCCCAGAGTTCCAAACGAAGCGGATCTGAAGGTCGCCCGGCGGCAGGCACCGGCTCGAATCGCGACCGGCGGTACGGGGATCGGCCGGCGGCCGGCTCCCAACGAACGGCGGGACCGCGCAAGCCCGCGGCCGCGCCCCCCTCCTCCGGTGCCGGGAACGGAGGCGGATCACCGGGCCAGGCACATTCGGCCCGGAAAGGAACCCCGGCGGCCGGCCGGAGAGACACCACGGCGGCGATGGTGATCGATCAGTATGAGGACCTCGATGCCCCGGTGGTGCGGGGAGAGCGGATTGTTCGCAAATCCAAGCCGTCGCCCAAAAGTGAGAAGGACAGCAGGAAAGCGGCGCCGCCGTCCCGGTCCCAGCAGCGACGGGAGCGGCGCGTCCACCGGGAGGCGGCGGCCGATACGCCGAAACAGATTGTGGTCGAAGGCCCGATGACCGTCGGCGATTTCGCGAACCTGCTCAAAAAAGAGGCCAGCGATGTGATCAAGAAGTTGCTGTTCCTCGGGGTCATGGCGACGATCAACCAGGAGATCGACGTGGACGCCATGACTCTGGTCGCCCAAGAATACGGCATCGAACTCCAGTACAAAGAACCCCGGGACGAGGAATTGGAAGATCTCCTCTGGGAGGAAGACAACCCGAAGGATTTGGTTCCGCGTCCGCCGGTGGTGACGATCATGGGTCACGTGGATCACGGGAAAACCACGCTGCTTGACGCCATCCGCCAGACCAATGTCACCGCCCAAGAAGCCGGCGGGATCACCCAGCACATCGGCGCCTATCAGGTGGAGGCGGGCGTCAAACGGATTACGTTTCTCGATACGCCGGGCCATGAGGCGTTCACCAGCATGAGAGCCCGCGGCGCCCAGGTGACCGACATTTGCGTGTTGGTGGTGGCGGCGGACGACGGAGTGATGCCTCAAACGGTGGAAGCGATCAACCATGCCAAGGCGGCCGGCGTGCCCATTGTGGTGGCGGTGAACAAGATCGACAAACCGGATGCCAACCCCGATCGGGTCAAACAGGAGTTGACCGAACACGGCCTTGTGCCCGAGGAGTGGGGCGGGGACACGATTTTCGTGCCGGTCTCGGCTCTGCGCAAGCAGGGGATTGAAGATTTGCTGGAGATGATTCTGCTCGTGGCGGAGATGGCCGAACTCAAAGCCAATCCGTCCGCCCGGCCCCGGGGCACGGTGATCGAGGCGGAATTGGATAAAGGACGCGGCCCGGTGGCCACGGTCTTGGTCCAAAACGGCACCTTGCGAGTGGGAGACATTGTGATCGCGGGGACCACTTTCGGCCGGGTGCGGGCCATGGTCAACGACCGCGGGCGCAGAGTCAAAGAGGCGGGGCCGTCCGCTCCGGTGGAAATCCTGGGGTTGAACGGAGTGCCGATGGCGGGCGACGCCTTCGTGGTTTATGACGATGAACGCAAAGCCAGGTTGGTGGCTGAGAAGAGGCACAATAAACAGCGGGCGGAGGAATTGAAGTCCCAGACCAAAGTGACCCTGGACGACTTGTACAAGCAAATCCAGGAAGGGCAGGTCAAAGAACTCAATGTGGTGCTGAAGGCGGACGTCCAGGGATCGGTGGAGGCCCTGGTATCCGCATTGGAACGCATTGATATTGAAGGGGTGCGGGTCCGGGTGATCCACCACGGGGTCGGCGCCATCACCGAGACGGATATCCTGCTCGCCACCGCGTCCAACGCCATCGTGATCGGTTTCAACGTCCGTCCGGAACCCGGCGCCCGGCAGATGGCCGAGGCGGAAAAGGTGGACATTCGGCTGTACCGGGTGATCTACAACGTCATTGAAGAAATTGAAGCGGCTCTCAAGGGCATGTTGGATCCCGAATACCGCGAGGTCATCCTCGGGCGGGCCGAAGTTCGGCAGACGTTCAAGGTATCCAAAATCGGCACCATCGCCGGCTGTTACGTGGTGGAAGGCAAGGTGCAGCGGGGCGCCAGCGCCCGGGTGGTCCGGGACGGGATCGTGATCTATGAAGGGGCCGTCGATTCCCTGAAACGGTTCAAAGACGACGTTCGGGAAGTGGCGGAAGGATACGAATGCGGCATGACCCTGGAACGGTTCAACGATATTAAAGAAGGCGACATCATTGAAGTGTTCACCATGCAGCCGGTCAAAGTTTGAGCCTCTGGGGGGAGCGTGTTGACAAAGGTTCGTCCCAATCGCGTGGCGGAGCAGATCAAAAAAGAGATCACCGACATTCTGTATCATGAACTCAAGGATCCGCGGATCGGATTCGTGACCATCACCGGTGTCGAAGTGTCCCGGGACCTGCAGCACGCCAAGGTGTTCGCCAGCGTCATGGGCAGCGAGGAGGAAAAGGCTCTCTCTTTGGAAGCGCTGCATAAGGCCACGGGATTTATCCGAAGTGAAATCGGCCGGCGGATCCGGTTGCGCCATACCCCGGAGATCGTCTTTAAACTGGACACTTCGGTGGATTACAGCCAGCGCATCTCCCATGTGATCCGGGAGTTGCAAAATGAGGGGGGAGACCGGTCGTGACCGAACTGGAGGAAGCGTACCGCCGGGCGGCGGCCTTTCTGCGGGAGAACGACGGTTTTCTCCTGTTGACCCATGTCCATCCGGATGGAGACGCCCTGGGTTCAGTGCTTGGGATGGCGTCGATCCTCCAAAAAATGGGCAAACGGGTGGTGATCGCCCATGAAGAAGAGATGCCCGAACGATTCGCTTATTTGCCCGGCATTGATCGGGTGGTGCGGGTTTCCGAGCTGACGGGGCGGTTTGCGGTGGGGATTTCACTGGATTGCGCGGATCGCCGGAGGCTGGGGAGGGCAGCCGAGGCGCTGATGCCGGAGGCGCGGTTGCTCAACATCGACCACCATGCGACCAACGATCGCTTCGGCGCCGAGAATCTCGTGGATTCCGGGGCCTCGGCCACATGCCAAATCGTCTGCCGTCTGGCCGGGCTGCTGGAGATTCCCCTCCGGGGCGATACGGCGGTTTGCCTGTACACGGGTCTCTTCACCGATACCGGAGGATTTCGCTACGGCAACACCACGGCGGATGTCCTGCGCTTGGCGGCGGAGATGATCGACGGCGGACTCGACCCGTACCCCATCGCGCTGCAGGCGGTGGAAACGGTGACCGAAAAGCAACTGCGCTTGTTGTCCGCCGCGTTGGCCGGCCTGCGGACCGCGGCGGAAGGCAGGGCGGCCTACATCACGGTCACCCGAAACCTGTTGGAGGAGACGGGGACCACCGTGGAGGATACCCAGGAATTGGTTAATTATGCCCGGAATTTGGCGGGGGTTGAAGTGGGCCTGATGTTTCGGGAAGAGGGAGAAAACGAGGTCAAGGTGAGCCTGCGGTCCAAACACCGCGTGGATGTCTCGGGGATTGCCGCTCAGTTCGGGGGCGGCGGACATCCCCGGGCGGCCGGATGCACGGTGGAGGGGCCGCTCCGTCAGGTGATCGACCGGGTGATGGGTGTCGTGGCGGCCCGCATCGGCCGGGGATGAGCGGTGGACGGGATTCTCATCATCGATAAACCCTCCGGGCTGACGTCCCATGACGTCGTGCAACGGATTCGGCGCTGGTTGGGCCAAGGCCGGGTGGGCCACGCCGGCACTCTGGACCCCGACGCCACCGGTGTTCTGGTGTTGTGCCTGGGACGCGCCACCCGGTTGGCGGAGTACCTGAGCGGAGAGAACAAGGAATATGCGGGTGTGATGGCTTTGGGGGCGGCCACCGATACCCAAGATGCTTCCGGGACGGTGATCGGGCGGGTGCCGAGTCCCTCGGTGTGCCGGGACGATCTCGAGAAAGCCGCCAGGTCGCTGACGGGTTCCATCCTTCAACGTCCGCCGTCCTTCTCGGCGGTCAGAATCCGCGGGAAGCGAGCGTACGAACTGGCCCGGGCCGGCAGGGCCGTCGATCTGCCCGCGCGGCCGGTTTCTGTGTACCGGTTTGACGTGGGTCAGCCCACCCCCCGCGGCGAGCTGGTCGACGTGCCCTTTCATGTCCAATGCTCGAAAGGCACTTATGTTCGAACACTGTGTCACGATCTCGGGGTTCGTATCGGGGTCCCCGCACACATGGTGTCTTTGCGGCGCGTTCGGCAAGGCCCATTTCACGTGGAAGAAGCCCTTTCATGGCGGGAAGTGGAAGAGGAGGGATCACTTGGGAGGCTTGCCGATCGCGTGAAACCGATGTTCTGGGCCCTGAGGGATTGGCCGCAGATTCCCCTGAGCGCGGAAGAAGCAGAAGCCTTGCGCAACGGGAGGGATTTGCCAATCGAGGCCGGGCGAATCGGCGAGGGCCGCAGTCCGGAATCGTTGTTGGCCGCGGTGTACCGGGATGAAGTGGCCGCCGTCTGCCGCCGGGAAGGTGAGCGAATCCGGCCGCTCAAAGTGTTTCTCACGTAGGAGGTTGCCATGGAGACGATCCGACTGACTTTGAACCAAAAGCCGCCGAGCCCCTCTCCGTGTGTCATGGCACTGGGTACTTTCGACGGTGTGCACATCGGTCACCGGGAAATTTTGTCCGGGGGAAAAGAAGAAGCCGAGCGGAGGGGCGTGCCTTTCGCGGTGTTTTTGTGCGACCCCCATCCTCGTCAAGTGCTGGGCATGGGGACCGATTACGACGTCCTGCTGACCCCCCTGCCGGAAAAATTGCGCCTTCTCGGCCAACATGGTGCGGATCTGGTGTACATACTGACTTTTACCCGGGAAGTGGCGGCCGTACCGCCCGAACAGTTTGTTCTGGATCTGCTCCTCCCCTTGGCTCCTCTGGCTTTGGTGGCCGGATTCGATTACACGTTCGGGGCGGGCGGCCGGGGGGACGCCGCACTGTTGCGCGCCATGGGAGAAACGAGAAACATCCCGGTGCTGATCATGCCCGCCGTGAATCGGTACGGGGAAAAGGTGAGCAGTACGTTGATCAGGGAAAAACTGCGGTACGGGGACGTGGCCGTGGTCCGCGAACTGCTGGGGCGCCCCTATGCGCTGACCGGACGGGTGGTCACCGGGGACGGCCGGGGCGCACAACTCGGGTTTCCCACGGCGAATCTCCGCCTGGACGAAGGATTCCTGATTCCCGCCCCGGGGGTGTATCTCGTCCGCGCGTCCTGGAGGGACGAGGCGGGCCCCGGGGTCATGAACATCGGGGTGCGGCCCACGTTTCACGATCGCGGACGGCTTTCGTTGGAAGTTCATCTCTTGGATCGGAAGGTCGAGCTGTACGGTGAGGAACTGCGGGTGGAATTTCTCGACTACCTGCGCCCGGAACAGCGTTTTGCCTCGGTGGAAGACCTTGCGGATCAGATCGGCCGGGACGTGGAAGAAGCCCGTCGCAGATGGCCGTGTGGAGCGGACACCCGGTGATTGATTTCTCTCGAACGAATATGCTATACTTCAGCATGGTTTTTTTCTGCCACTTGGAACCGATGGCGCGGATTTCCGTTCTGCCGGCGGAATTCTGGGCGATCGGCGATTTTGGAATGAGGAGGTGAAGGCAGGTGGCGCTCACCCAAGAGCGAAAAAAGGAATTGATCGACACCTTCAAGGTTCACGAAACCGACACCGGTTCCCCCGAGGTGCAGGTGGCGTTGTTGACGGAAAAGATCAACAGCCTCAATGAACATTTGAAAGTCCACAGAAAAGATTTCCATTCCCGTCGCGGGTTGTTGAAGATGGTGGGACAGCGGCGGAGCCTGCTCAACTACCTGCGCAAAAAGGATGCCGCCAGGTACCGTGTGTTGATAGACAAGCTCGGTCTGCGGAAGTGAAGGAAGCGGGGTTGCCCGCTTCCATTTTCGTATTTCCCCGAGCGAGGCCGGGGGGCGGGCAAGGGGACAAGCCCGGGAAGACGGGACTGGAAGGAGGATTCAGCGAATCCATGCACCAAATTTTCGAGACTGTGCTTGGCGGTCGACGTCTCGTTCTGGAGACGGGCAAGCTGGCCAAACAGGCCACTTCCGCCGTGACGGTGCGTTACGGGGACACCGTGGTTCTGGCGACGGTGACCATGTCCAAGGAGCCGAAGGAGATCGATTTCTTTCCCCTCACGGTGAATTACGAGGAGCGGCTGTATGCCGTGGGCAAGATACCCGGCGGATTTATTAAGCGCGAGGGTCGGCCCAGCGAAAAGGCGATTTTGGCCAGCCGGCTCATTGACCGCCCGATTCGGCCGTTGTTCCCCGACGGCTTCCGGCACGAGGTACAGGTGGTGGTCCTGGTGCTCTCGGTGGATCAGGACTGTTCTCCGGAGATTGCCGGCATGATCGGAACCTCCGCTGCGCTGACCATTTCGTCCATCCCGTTCGACGGTCCGATTGCCGGCGTGGCGGTGGGCCGGGTGGACGGCGAGTTTGTGGTGAATCCCACCGTGGCCCAATTGGAGAAAAGCGACATCCATCTGGTTGTCGCCGGATCCAGGGGAGCGGTGGTGATGGTGGAGGCCGGGGCGAAGGAAGTTCCGGAGTCGGTGATGCTTGATGCGATCATGTTCGGCCATGAGCAACTGCAGCCTTTGATCGACCTGCAGGAGCGCATGCGCCGGGAAGTCGGTCAAGAGAAGATGGAACCGGAGCTGCACGCGCCGGACGAACAGATCGCCCTGGCGGTGCGGGAGTACGCGACGGAGAAACTGAAAGCCGCCATCCGCACTCCGGAAAAGTTGGCCCGGGAAGAGGCGATCAACGCCGTTCAGGAGGAAACCCTGGAACATTTCTCCGAACAGTTTCCGGAAGGGGCGGCAGACATCGCCGAAGTGCTCCACGACATCGTGAAAGAGGAAGTGCGCAGCGCCATCCTCGATGAAGGCATTCGCCCCGACGGCCGGGCACTCGACGAAGTCCGCCCCATTTCGTGCGAGGTCGGGATTTTGCCCCGCACTCACGGATCCGGACTGTTCACCCGGGGGCAGACCCAGGCGTTGTCCGTGTGCACCCTGGGGGCGCTCGGAGATGTACAGATTCTGGACGGTTTGGACCTCGAAGAATCGAAGCGATTCATGCACCACTACAATTTTCCCCCGTTCAGCGTGGGGGAGGCGCGGCCCATCCGGGCGCCGAGCCGTCGGGACATCGGCCACGGGGCGCTCGGGGAACGCGCGTTGGAACCGGTGATTCCCGGCGAGGAGGAGTTCCCGTACACCATCCGCCTGGTGTCCGAAGTGCTGGAGTCCAACGGATCCACCTCCCAGGCCAGCATCTGCGGGAGCACGTTGGCGCTCATGGATGCCGGGGTGCCCATCAGGGCGCCGGTGGCCGGGGTGGCCATGGGCTTGGTCAAGGAAGGGGATCGGGTGGCCATCCTGACGGACATCCAAGGGATGGAGGACCATCTCGGGGATATGGATTTTAAAGTGGCGGGGTCGGCCAAGGGCGTCACCGCGCTCCAAATGGATATCAAAATCAAGGGGTTGACCAGGGATATTCTAGAAAAAGCCCTGGAACAGGCCCACCGCGGGCGGATGTTCATTCTGGACAAGATGCTGGAAGTGATCCGGCAACCGCGGCAACAGTTGTCACCCTATGCGCCGCGCATCATCACCATGCGGATTCACCCGGATAAGATTCGCGAGGTCATCGGCCCGGGCGGCCGGGTGATCAACAAGATCATCGACGACACCGGAGTCAAGATCGATATTGAACAAGACGGGCGGATCTTCATTGCGGCGGTGGACCGGGAGGCGGGCGAACGGGCCCGGCAGATGATTGAAGGCATCGTTCGTGACGTGGAGGTCGGGCAGACGTACCACGGCAAGGTGACGCGGGTGGAGAAGTACGGAGCGTTCGTGGAGATCCTTCCCGGAAAAGAAGGGCTTGTGCACATCTCCCAATTGGCCGAAGAACGGGTGGCGCGAACCGAGGATGTCGTTCACGTCGGCGACGACATCGACGTCAAGGTGACCGAGATCGACGCCCAGGGACGGATCAACCTGTCCCGCCGCGAGGTGCTTCGCGAGCGACGGGCGGCGACCGGGGACATTCGCCCGGAGGATCCGAATCGGCAGATGGGCAGGTTGATCGGCGGAGCGGCCCGGGGAGGGCGCGGCGCCCGGCGGCGGACGTAAGGAGCGGTACTTCAGGAAACGGTACCTTCTCCCCGGCGGGCTGCGACCTGCTGTAAGGCTGAAACCCCAATCGAGGTCGGAAAAAGTAGGCGTGCACCCACGCCTTTTTCTATGCCGAAGGCAGTGGTTTGGATATTTGGCATCAAATTTGCTTGTGTGTGGGAATAGGTCTTTCAGAGGCCGAAATATGCATTCAAGGAGGTTTTACAATGCCAAAGTATCTTGTTGAACGAAACTTGGGCGGACCCATTTCCGACGAAGATTTGAAACAAGCTGTGGCTCGTTCCATGGAGGTCATGGCGGAAATTCCGGGAATGACTTGGCTGCACAGCAACCTGACCACCGATCGGTCGACCATTGTCTGCGAATATATTGCACCGAATCGGGAGACCATCCAAGAACACTCCCAACGCGCCAACCTGCCCTGTACCAAGATCATCGAGGTTACGGAATTGGACCGTCATTCATTTTAAGGATCTCGAATTGTTCACAGTGTGTACAAAGTGTTCACTTCGGACATCCAAATCATTGAACAGATTGTTCAACACGCACACGTCTCGACCGGCGAAAGCCGAAATATCGAACCGCTCCTGCCGAGGCAAGCCTTGGCACGTTTTGTGCTTCATTTCTTTTCGGAGGCTGCCGAACGATTTTGTCGTACTGCTCGGTTGCTCCAAAACAGATAAGGAGGTCTTTGGGGAATTATGAGAGCTGCTCGATTGATTGAACACAAGAAACCCCTCCCTGTCATCGAAGTCCCCGATCCAAACCCCGGCCCCGGAGATGCGGTGCTTCGTGTGGAGGCCTGCGGAATTTGCCGCAGCGACTGGCACGCATGGCAAGGCGACTGGTCGTGGATCGGACTTTCCCCGGAACTCCCCATTACACCCGGGCACGAGTTTGGGGGCGTGGTGGAAGAGGTCGGAAAGGATGTGAAGAATTTTCGAAGAGGGGACCGGGCCACTGTACCCTTTCATGCCGGTTGCGGTCATTGCGAGTATTGTTTGAGCGGGGTTCCCAATCTGTGTGAGAATATCATGATCTACGGATTGGTGTCCGGATTCGACGGCGGATATGCTCAATACGTTCTGGTGAAAAATGCCGACTTCAATCTCATCCCTCTTCCGGAGAATGTGGATGGGGTTACGGCGGCCGCGATTGGCTGTCGTTACATGACGGGGTACCACGGTGTGGTTCGAGGCCGCGTTCAGCCGGGAGAATGGGTCGCGATTCAAGGGGCGGGGGGCGTCGGCCTGTCCGCCGTGCAGGTGGCCACGGCGTTGGGTGCCCAAGTGATCGCCGTGGACATCGATGACGAAAAACTCGAAAAGGCGCGGCAAGAAGGTGCCGCGGCCACGATCAATGCAAAACGGGAAAACGTGCCGGAGGCCGTCAAAGAGATCACCAAGGGTGGGGCTCACGTGGGAATTGATGCGCTGGGGGTCCGGGATACGGTGCTCAACTCCGTTCTCTCCCTGCGGAAGGGTGGCCGGCATGTCCAGGTTGGACTGACCACCTCGGAAGAGGGAGGGATGGTTTCGCTGCCCGTGGACATGATCACGGCAATGGAGTTGGAGTTTGTGGGCAGCCTGGGCAATCCGCATCCTGCGTATCGGGGGCTCCTGAACCTGGTGTCCTCCGGGCGACTGAATCCCAAGTCCTTGGTGAGCAAGGAAGTCGGTCTGGATGATGTGTCTCAAACTTTTGAAGATATGAACCAGTTCCGCACCAAGGGTTTTCATGTCATCACGAAGTTTTGAAGTGATGTGACCATACAGCACGGACCTCATCGTGTTTCACCAATCGGGGTCCGCCGTGCATGGGCGTGATAAGCGTACGCAGTAACGGGCCGACGGTGTACCTGTTGGATTGGAATCCAGGGCCGCTTTGGGGAGACGGATACTCCGAGCGGCTCTTTTTGTATCCCCGTCCGTGCTGCCCGCTTCTTCCAATGTCCCGCTTTTCTTGTACTGACTGCCGGGTGCCGGGACGAAAACTCCTCATGATGTTCACCATATACAACCTGTTCATGAACAAGGTGTGTTCCGTTGCACAGTGTTCAGCCGCGGGGACAGGAAGAAGTCCCCAGATAAGGGGAACGGATCTGCTTAAAGACGGAATTAATCAAGACTTTTCTTGATTCCTGTGTATCCGTCCATTTCTATATGATTCTATGATTCGAGAAAGACGGCCAATGCAGAGTTGGCATATTTCATGCTTATAAGGTGAAGTGTTCACAAACCCGTCACCACTTTCATACGGAAGGGGGGATCTCCTCTTCAAAGGAACGGAGGCGGTTGGCTTGTGCCGATTCTTGGGTTCAACGGAAAAATCTCTTGTTGGGAGGGGAACTGATGGCTTCACCCGCAGCGTTTATCAACAAAGTTCATGAGCGGATTCCGGCGTTGGACTGGGATCCCCAGTATGCCGGCCGTCCTGAGAAGTACCCCACTGCCTATCGTTTTCCAAAGAAATCGTCCAAAGACCCCATGAAACAAATCCTTCCTCGTATTTTCCGATGCAAGCGGAGAAAGACACCCGGGTCTTTGGGGGTCTCGACGCGGCGCTCCGGGGCAACATGTTCCAGAAACTTTCCCCGCGGTATACGGAGTGGCTCAAACCGTTTCTCGCTGTCTTTCCGTTTATTGAACTGCAGGCCGCCCACGCCATGTCCAATCTGGTCAACGCCGTTCACGCCCCGGAATTGCACAACGGGTACGCCCATCAGATGATCGATGAATTTCGCCATGCCAACATTCAGCAGAATCTGGCGCGGTATTACATGGAGCATTACGTGGACCCGTGGGGATTTAACAACAACAACCTGATGAATGTCACCACCCCGGTGGGCGCCATCGGTCGACAGTTTGCCGAGGGGTTCACCGCCGGAGACGCCGTGAGCGGTGCGAACATCTTCTTGCAGGTGGTGGCGGAGACCGCCTTCACCAATGTCTTGTTTGTGGCGAACCCGTCCGAAGCGGCGGCCAACGGCGACATCGCACTGCCTTCGGTGTTCCTGTCCGTTCAATCGGACGAAGCGCGGCACATCAACAATGGCTTTGCCACCTTGTCCCTGGCACTGGAAAACCCGGACAATCACCCGCTGATCGAACGGGATCTGCGGTACGCCTTTTGGCTGCTTCACACCGCAGTGGACGGCATCATGAGTGTCATCCTGGAGTACGGGGACGAAACCCGGCGGCCCGACAAGCCCGCGTACTATGAGCTGTGGAAGCGGTGGATCTATGACGACTACTATCGCACCTATCTGCTTCCGCTGGAGAAGTACGGCATCCGGGTGCCCACCGATTTGGTGCAGGAGATCTGGGAGCGCTTTACCGTGAAGGATTGGCACCACAAACTCGCGATCGAACTGTCGGCCATGTGGATGTTCAATTCCTGGCGGTTCGATCCGTTGAACGAACGGGACTTCGAATGGTTTGAGAAAAAATATCCCGGGTGGTATTCGAAGTTCGGCACCTATTGGGAGAATTATCGCCGGCTCTCGGTGCCCGGTCCCGGGCAAAGCCCTCCTTGCCTGGCGGGCATCGGCCACGTCTTGCCCTACACGTGCTACACCTGCCTGGAGCCCATTGCCATCCGCGAAGAGTTGCAGATCGCGGAACACGACGGTCAAGTGTACACGTACTGCTCGGACGCGTGCAGGTGGATTCACGAAACCACCTTGACGGACCCGACGCCCATGGTGCGCTTGTCTCCGCCCGAGTCCCGCATCTTCACGGAGATTCATGCGGGTGAGTCTTTGGAAGAGGCGCTTCGTTCCAGCGGGTTGGTGCGCAGTGACGGGCAGACGTTGGTGGCTCAGCCCCACCTGTTATTTGACGACAAATACATGTGGCGTCTGGAGCACCTTCCGAACATCGAGCTGCCCCGCCAGTTGGGGGACTTGACCCGGATGAGCCCTGAACAGCGGACCCAAGTGGTGAACGAATATCGCAAGGGCATCCAATTTCACTGAGGGATGACGGAGGTGTCCTGCCTGTCCCGAAGCGGGAGGGGGCGCGGCCCCCTTCCCGCGGGACTTCGCGACACCCATCGGAGACCACGTGGGCGGGGAGTGGGGATCGGCCGTGACCTATAAAGTGAAATTCCTTCCGGTGAATGTGGAAATCGAGATCGAAGAAGGAGAAAAGGTGTTGGACGCGGCGTTCCGGCAGGGGGTGCTGTTGGCTCACGGCTGCCGGGAGGGCCAGTGTTCGGCCTGCAAGTCCGTCATGGTGGACGGGGACTTCGATCTGGATCGCTATTCCACCTTCGCCTTGCCGGATTATGAAGCGGAACAAGGATATGTCCTTCTTTGTCAAACGCTCGCGTACAGTGATCTGACCATCGAACTGCTCAACTACAACGAGGAGCACATGTTCCTGGATCATCCCATCCGAACCGTTCTCGCCACCGTGACGGAGATCCGCCGTCTGACCCGCGATATCACCCGCCTCCGGTTGCGCCTGAAGGAAGGGGCCTCCTTTGCGTTTAAAGCGGGGCAGTATGTCGATATCCGGCTCCCCGGCGTCGACCCGGCGCGGTCGTTCTCCATGTCCTCCCTCCCGAGTCGACCCGAAGAGCTGGAATTCATGATCAAAATCATTCCGGGAGGATATTTTTCCACGCTGCTCGACCAACGGCTCCAGGTCGGGGATGAACTGGAGATCACCGGACCTTTCGGGAACTTCTATTACAGGGATGGGCGCGAAGACATGTACGTGATCGGCGGAGGGGCGGGGATGGCGCCGCTGTGGTCCCTGATGTGCGAGATGGCGGAGAAGGGAATCGACCGGAAGATTCGCTTCTTTTACGGGGCCCGCACCACCCGGGATCTGTTCTACCTGGATGAGATTCGGGAGCTGCAGGGCCGCTTTTCAGATTTCGTTTTTGTTCCGGCCCTTTCCGAACCCGCCGAAGACGAGGCCTGGTCGGGTCCCACCGGGCTGATTACGGATGTGCTGGAGGAGTACCTGGAAAAACATCCGTCCTCCGCGGGGATTCAGGGGTATCTGTGCGGTCCGCCCCCCATGATTGACGCGGCCATCCGGGTGCTGAAGCACCACGGGGCCGACGATCGCAATCTTTTTTACGACAAATTCACGGCCTCCACCCGATAAGGCGGTGGCGGCGGCAAGAAGACGGGAGGGGATGAAGATGGCTCAAGCGGAACAAACCGAACAGAGGGTTCGAACCGCGGAGGCGGGGGCGTTCAAGTTCGCCGGCTCGGAAGACCGCCGATTCGTGTATTTTCAGCCTCGGAAGCGCCGGCCCACGACCTATGAAGACGTCACCATCGACATTCAACCTTATGAAGGGCGCTATCTCAAACAGGGGTTTCTCATGAGAATGTTGGACGCCTCTCCCAACTACACCGAGGAACGGACCCGGTTGCGCTGTTCGGATTGGAATCGGATTATCGACGTCAATGAAGAGTACGAGCGGGTCTTTTATCAGAGACAACAAGCCGTGGAAGAACAGTTTCGCCGCACCCTGAATGCGGCGAAATCCCGCCAGGTGTTTGAAACCTTCGATCCGGCGTGGGTGCGTGTGTTGGAGAATCATCTGTCGGCGTTCAAACATGCGGAGTACGGACTGGGCATGCACAGTTTCGCCGTCATGCAGCGGGAAGCCTTGACCATCATGCTCAACAACATCTTCACCGTCCAATCGGCGGAAAAGCTGCGCTTTGCCCAGGACCTGACGATTTACATGATGGAACTGGCCGAACAGATCCGGGGATTTGACGAAGGGCGCGGCCGGGAAGCGTGGCTGTCGGCGCCGGAGTGGCAAGGGGTGCGAAAAACTGTCGAGCACATCAACGCCGCCGCCGACTGGGGAGAGCAGTGGTTTGCCGTCAATCTGTTGTACGAGCCGTTGGTCGGCGAGTTGTTCCGCAGCCGGTTCATCATGCTGTTCGGGGCGCAAAACGGCGACTTCGTGACCCCGGTTCTCGTCTCCACCGCGGAAGCGGACTATGATCGCAATCTGCGCACCACGGTGGAAGCCTTCAAAGTGCTCTTGGCCGACGATCGGCACGGGGCGGCGAACCGGGCGCGGGTCGACGAGTGGGTGAAACAGTACCTGCCCCTGTGCATCGAGGCCGCCAAAGGGCTGGAACCTCTGTGGGAGATGCCCAAGGTGCAGGTGGCCGCGTTCTCGGACAGTTACGAACGGGCGGCGGGGAAATGTTTGCACAGCCTGGGGGCGTTGGGGATCACCTTGCCGAAAGGGGTGCGCGTATGAACCCAAAACTGGAATCGGGCGTGTTGAACGGTTGCGGCATCTCGATGAACGACAGCGAACAGGCGAGGATCATCGCCGAGGTGATGCGCGGCAAGCCCGGAGTGAGAGTTTCGGAAGAACCGGCGTTGATCAATATCGACGCCGACCGCAATCTGGTGTTCGACATGGCGGAGATCTCCGAGGCCATGGGCACCGCGTTTGACGTCTACCAATTCCAGATTGAAGTCACGGCCTACTACGGACGGCTGGTTGTGCAGGATGACCAGGTGATCCTGTTCGCCAACCAGGAAGAAGCCATGAAATATTATCGAGGTTAGGCCGGCCGCGATGATGAGACGGGGGATGAAGAGCCGGGCGTTCCCGGCTTTTCACCCACCTAACCACGGAGTCAGTGCCCCTGGTTCCCGCCGGGACGTGAACCACATGGCAGCCTCCGAGCGCCGCATGGGCCAACAGACGTTCTTTCTGCCACTGGAGATGGCCCGATTCCGCCTCATTGCGTGTGGGCAGCCGGGCGTAAATCGCTGTCCTCATCCGTTCCCCGGTCCCCGGGGGTTCCTGCAGAATCCTCCGCGCCTCTTCCCCCTACCCGGACGGCAACCCAATGCACCGGATTTTTCCCCTGTCTTTCCCACGCTCGAATGCGATCCACCGACACACCGAGCCATATTGCCACTTGGCCGATCGAGTAGCGGTCATCCCGGCCATCCGGTGCCCGGAAGGATGATCATGAACAGGGAATCCGGGACTCTCGGGGAATTTTGCGTAACCGTGCTGTCCCCGGCAGAAAATGAGGGCGGCTGTGCCGCGCACATCTGGTAAAATTTAAAGGTGCGGGACCCGTTCACGGCCCGCCCGGATTCTGGACCGGCACGGCAGTCCGGATCGTCCGGGACCATCAGAAAGGAAGGGATACGGGATGCCCATCGTTCCATCATCGCGGCCCATTTCCTCCTGGGCGGATTTTTACGGACCCAATCTCGGGTATGTGATGGATTTGTACGACCGGTATGTCCAAGATCCCCGGTCGGTAGACGAGGACACCCGGACTCTGTTCGAGCGGCTCGGGCCGCCCCCGGCCGCCGCGGCCCCCGGCGCGCCCGCCTCCGGGGAGGCGGCCTGGGAAGGGATCGTCTCCCCGGGTGTCATCGGCAAACTCACGGCGGCGATGCGCCTGATCGGCAACATTCGGATCTATGGGCATTTGGCGGCCCGGATCAACCCCCTGGTGGACGAACCGGCCCGGGTGCCGTTTCTTGAACCCGAGGCATACGGGCTGACCGAAGCAGACCTGGCGGCGCTCCCCGCCCGTTGGGTCTGGCCGGAAGCGCCGCCCGAGGCGCAGACCGCCCTGGATGCGGTGCGCATCCTGCGCAGCCGGTACACCGGAACCATCGCCTATGAATTCGCCCACGTGTTCCACGAAGACGAACGCCGCTGGTTGATGGCCAAAGCGGAATCCGGGAACCTGCTCGCCCCCCGCTCTCCGGAGGAGCAAAAAGCCCTGCTGCGCCGGCTGATCGAAGTGGAAGAGTTCGAAACCTTCCTGCACCGCACCTTCGTCGGGCAAAAGCGATTTTCTATCGAGGGCGTGGACATGCTCGTGCCCATGATCGACGGGCTCATCCGCGACGCGGTCCGGGCGGGCGCCAGGCAGGTGCTCATCGGAATGGCCCACCGGGGACGGCTCAACGTGCTCGCCCACGTGCTGGATAAGCCCTACGCCAAAATTTTCGCCGAGTTCCACACCTCGCCGAACAAGGATTTGGTGCCCTCGGAGGGCTCGATGGGGATCAATTACGGATGGACGGGAGATGTCCGGTATCACTTGGGCGCCCGATATGAAGACGGGGCGGTTCACGTCCGCCTGACGTTGGCCAACAATCCCAGCCATTTGGAATTCGTCAATCCCGTGGTGGAGGGATTCGCCAGGGCCGCCCAAGAGGACCGCGGTCAATCCGGGCCGCCGCACCAAGACGTCGACGCCGCCGCGGCCCTTCTTATTCATGGCGACGCTGCCTTTCCCGGAGAAGGGGTGGTGGCGGAAACGCTGAATCTTTCCCGCCTGGCCGGTTACCGAACCGGAGGCACGATCCATTTGATCACCAACAACCTCCTCGGGTTCACCACCGAACCCGAGGACAATCGCTCCACCCGTTACGCCAGCGATTTGGCGAAAGGGTTCGAGATCCCCGTGGTTCATGTCTGCGCCGACGATCCCTTGGCCTGTTTGGCCGCGGTGGACTTGGCCATGGAGTATCGCCGAACGTTCCACAAAGATTTTCTCATCGATCTGGTGGGATATCGGCGGTGGGGACACAACGAGACGGATGACCCGGTCATGACCCAACCCCTTTTGTACGGCAACATCGCGTCCCACCCCTCGGTGCGCACCCTGTACGCCCGGAAACTGACCGACGCCGGCGTGGTCCGGCCCGAAGAGGTCCGGGAGATGGTTTCCGCGGTCCAGGACAAGTTGCGCAAAGCCTATGCCGAAGTGACCTCCGCGGGCGCTCACCCCGATATCCCGGATCCCGCCGGCGCGAGTGACGAAACGCCCGGAGACACCGCCGTGCCCGAGGGAACCCTGGCGGCGATCAACGACGCCCTCGCAAATTATCCCGACGGGTTTCACGTTTACCCGAAAATCGACCGGATTTTGAAGCGGCGGCGGGATCATTTCCGGGAAAACCGGACCATCGACTGGGGACACGCCGAGGCCCTGGCTTTGGGAAGTATCTTGCTGGACGGCGTCCCGGTCCGGATGAGCGGCCAGGACACCCAGCGGGGGACATTCGGCCATCGTTTGGCCGTGTTGCACGATATGCGGACTGGGGAGACATTCGTGCCTCTGCAGCACATCCCCGGGGCAAAAGCTTCCTTTGCGATCTACAACAGCCCGCTCACCGAGACGGCGGTGATCGGGTTCGAGTACGGATACAGTGTCCAAGCCCCCGAAACCATGGTGATCTGGGAGGCCCAGTTCGGCGATTTTGCCAACGTCGGCCAGGTGATGTTCGATCAGTTCCTGGCCTCGGGGCGGGCGAAGTGGGGCCAGACCTGCGGCCTGGTGGTGCTGCTGCCCCACGGGTACGAGGGCCAGGGGCCCGAGCACTCCAGCGCGCGGCTGGAACGGTTTCTGCAGTTGTCCGCCGAACACAACTGGACCGTCGCGAATGTGACCACTTCGGCCCAATATTTTCATCTGCTGCGCCTGCAGGCCGCCCGGTTGAAGCGGACACCCCGGCCCCTGGTGATCATGACGCCGAAGAGTTTGCTGCGCCATCCCCGGGCGGCCTCTCCACGAAGCGATTTTACCGAAGGGCGTTTTCAGCCGGTGCTGGACGACCCGCGCCGGGATCTGGCCAAACCCGAGGTCCGGCGGCTGCTCCTGTGCTCGGGGAAGGTGGCCGTGGATCTGTTCGCCGCCCTGGAGAACGATCCGGCCGCGGCAAAATCCACGGCGGTGATCCGGGTGGAGCAGTTGTATCCGTTGCCCGAAGAGGCGCTGGCCGATGTTCTCGGCCGCTACCCGAACGCCAAAGAGGTGAATTGGGTACAGGAGGAACCGAAAAATATGGGGGCGTGGACCTATATGGCGTCCCGATTATCGGCCGTTTTACCGGCGGGGACGCACGGGCGGTATGTGGGTCGCCCCGAGCGGTCCAGCCCGGCGGAGGGCATCGCCGACGCGCACGGCGCCGCCCAGGCGGAGATTGTCCGCCGGGCCATTCGAGACAAAGAGGCCGTTGGCGGTTAGTGCCCGGGCCCCTGGCCCGCTCCGGGACGCCTCCTTCCGTGTGGAAGGAGAAAAAAGATCAGGCCGGCACGGTTGCCGGGCGGGTTTGCATAGATATTCCGGCAACTGTGGATCCCACAGAAGACCCGTTTGAGAGACAGTGAGGAGGGTGTGTACTTGAGTGACATCAAGGTGCCGGAACTGGGCGAGTCGATTGTCGAAGCCACGATCTTGAATTGGTTAAAGAAGGAAGGCGACCCCGTGACCAAGGGAGAGGCGGTGGCCGAGCTGGAAACGGATAAAGTGAATGTCGAGGTGGCGGCCGAAGAGGACGGAGTGTTGGAGTCCATTGTGAAGCAGGCGGGAGAAACCGTGAAGGTGGGTGAAACCATCGCCCGGGTGGCGGCGGGGGCGACACCGGGGGCCGGGAACGCCGCGGCGACCCTCGCCTCCTCCGCGGAACAGCCGGGGCAAACGGCTCCTTCCGCATCCCCCGAACAAGCGGCTCCCCCGTCTCCGACTGCGCCCTCGGCGTCCGCGGCCCGGCAGGCCGCAACGGCCGAAACCGGCACCGCTCCCGAGCGTCCCGCCCAGCCCGCGCATCCGGCGGGACCGCCCTCTCGGCCGCAACAGCCCCCTCGAGCGACAACCCCGTCCCAGAGGCGAAAAGCCCTCGCCCAAGGAACCGCGCCGGTGGAGGGAGCCGCCACCGTCTCGAAAGAAGCGCCTTCGCCCGCCGCGGTGACCCCGCCCCCTGCCACACGGACCCCGTCCGCCCCGCCCGGAGCCGCATCTTCCGCTGCTCGGACCGCCCAGGACGCGAACGGCGACCTCGGGCGGGCGGACGAAGAACGAATCCCGATGACCCGCCGCCGGCTGACCATCGCCCGGCGGCTCGTCGAGGCCAAACAGGCGACCGCCATGCTCACCACGTTCAACGAGATCGACATGTCCGCCGTCCTGGATATCCGCCGGCGGCGCAGGGAGCGGTTCCAAGAGCAACACGGCGTGGGCCTCGGGTTCATGTCCTTTTTCACGAAAGCGGCGGTCGGCGCTTTGAAAGCCTTCCCGCTGCTCAACGCCGAGATCCGGGGCACCGACATCGTGGTCAAACACCATTATGACATCGGAATCGCTGTGGCGACGCCCGCAGGCTTGGTGGTGCCGGTGGTGCGGGATGTGGATCGCCTGAGTTTCGCCGAAATCGAGAAACGGATCGCCGATCTCGCCGGGCGGGCCAGGACGGGCGCCCTGCATCCCCAGGAACTCCAGGGCGGTACCTTCACCATCACCAACGGCGGCGTCTTCGGTTCGCTCTTTTCCACGCCGATTTTGAACCCGCCCCAGGTGGGCATCCTCGGGATGCACGCCATCAAAGAGCGGCCGGTGGCGGCGGACGGCCAAATCGTCCTGCGCCCGATGATGTACGTGGCTTTGTCTTACGACCACCGGATTGTGGACGGTGCCGAAGCGGTCCAGTTCTTGGTCAAAGTCAAAGAGTTGATCGAGGATCCCGAATCCCTGTTGCTCGAAGGATAACGCATCATCACGAGGTGGTTAGCGTTCCGCTCACCAGTGTCAACATCGCCAAAGGTCGAACGATCCAGAGGCCGTAGGCCCACACGGACCCTGAGCCATGGCGACCGTCGCCCCGGCTCCTTTTTCACACCGGCCGCACCAAACGCCCGACGGGGTCCCCCACCGGCCGGCCGTCTTCCATCACCTGGACACCCCGGACGAAGGCGGCCACAGGTGCCCCTTGGCCCGTGAGGCCCTCGTAGGGCTGAACCCGGCTTTTGGAATACAGATCCTCGCCCCGGATGGTCCAGGTCCGCTTGAGATCCACCACGGTGAAATCGGCGTCGGCCCCGGGGCGGATCACCCCTTTCACCCCGTAAAGTCCCCAGATCCGGGCGGGGTTCTCCGCCATGAGCCCGACGAGGCGGTTCAGGCTGAGCCGCCCCCGGACCACGGCATCGAGCATCAGGGGCACCGAGGTTTGCACCCCGCAAAAGCCGGCGGGTACGCTCCAGATGTCCCCGGTTTTCTCCGCTTCGGTGTGAGGGGAATGGTCCGATCCGACAGCCTGCAACTCCCCGTTGCGAAGAGCCTCCCAGAGTCGATTCTGATGCGCCTGCTCCCGAATCGGCGGCAAGATCTTCATTCGCACCCCCGCCCGCTCCCAGTCCCGATCGGTCAGAGTCAAATATTGCGGACAGGTCTCGCCGGTCACCGCCCACCCCCGCCTCCGGGCCTCGACCACCGCTTCGACCCCGTCCGCCGAGGTCATGTGCAAAATGTGCACGTGCACACCCGCCGCCCGGGCCAAGGAAATGGCCGCCCGGGTGGTCACCGCCTCGTTCACCGCCGGCCTGGAGCGCAAAAAAGCGGCATAGTCGGCTCCCCCCGCCGCCTTCTCCCGCCGGGTGAGCCGCCCGATCATCTCCCGGTTCTCGGCGTGCACCGCCACGGGTCGGCCCAGCCGGCCGATGATCTGAAAGGCCTCATAAATCTGTCCCTCATCCGGTGGCGGCAGGATCTCCTCGCCGGCCGCCGCATCATACACCAACGCCCGGGTCTTTCGGTTGAGCGCGTACCCCCAAAACAGCTTGAACCCGACCACCCCCGCCTCGGCGAGGCCCGGGAGCGCCCCGGCATTTTCATCCCCGAGCACCATGCCGTACAGACCAAAGTCCACAAACGCCTTCGGCGCGATCTCCCACACCCGGCTTTGAAAACTCTCGGCGTCCACCACCGGGGGGATGCAGTTGGGCATCTCCAGGACCGTGGTGATCCCCCCGGCCGCCGCCGCCCGGGTGGCATGGGCAAAATCTTCTTTGTGCGTCAAGCCCGGATCCCGGCTGTGCACGTGTTCATCGATGAGCCCCGGGAGCACGTATTTGCCCGAGGCGTCATACACCCGGGACGCGGAGGCCCCGGCGAGATGCCCCAGCACCGAGATTTTTCCGTCCACAACCCCCACATCGCCGGCAAACGTCTCCCGGGGCGTGACGATCCGCCCGCCCCGAAGAATGAGATCAAACATCGTACTCGGCCTCCTCAGGTCAACTCTGCCCCACCCGGCCGATGGCGTCGGCCAACATCCCGAATCCGATACCGCCGATCACCGCACCGAACAGGGTCACCGTCGCGATGCCGCCGGCCCGGGCGGTTTCGCCTCCGCCGGCTCCGCCGCCGCCCGCGCCACCGATGCCGAGATTCCCATGGGACAACTCCTCCAATCTGTTACAGCTTTGTTATTTTTCTTTACTTAATCTTGAAGAATATATCCGCTGCACCCTCATCTTGTCTGTTAGATTATCGGCCAAAACCGCCGGCTTCGGTTTGTCGGTGTTCGACAAAGCCGGCTCCAGGTTCGCGCATTCCTTCAGCACCGCCTCCGCCGCCCGGCGCCAATCGAGGCTGCGCAGAATCGGCCGGCCGATGACCAGATATCCGGCGCCCCGAAGCAGGGCCTCCCGGGGGGTGGCCACCCGCCGTTGGTCGTCGCCCTCGGAGCGGTAAAAGTCCGGCCGAATCCCCGGAACCACCGTGAGAAAGTCCGGGCCGCACACCTCCCGGATCAGGGGGACCTCGTCCGCCGAGGCCACCACCCCGTCCAATCCCGCCCGCCGGGCCAGAAGGGCGTATCGCCGCACCACCTCGGCCATCGACCCCGGAATCCCGAGCTCTTCGTTCAACATGGGCCGGTCCGTGCTGGTCAACTGGGTGACCGCCACCACCCGGGGCCGGGGAATCCCCACCTCCGCCGCCTTGTCCGCCACAGCCCGGAGCACCGTCTCCATCATCCGCCGGCCGCCGGCGGCGTGCACCGTCATCACGTCCACCCCGGCCCCGGTGAGCACCGTCGCCGCCCGGGCCACGGTGTTGGGAATATCGTGCAATTTCAGGTCGAGAAAAATACGCTTCGCCCCGGCCTCTTTCAGTTCCCGCACAATATCCGGGCCAAAACAGTAGAACAATTCCATCCCCACTTTGAAACTCGGCAGCACCGGAGAAACCGCCCGAACCACCTCCAGGGCCCGCTCCCGGGTGTTCACGTCCAGGGCCACGTAGATCCGGTCCGCCAATGAAAGATGATGTGCTTGCTCCATCATTTCGCCCTCCACGCCGCTCCGATCAGCTCCCTCACCGCCCGGACCCCGTGACGCCGGCACCAATCGGTCAGTTCCTCAATGATGTCCACACAGGCGGTGGGATTCATAAAATTGGCCGTGCCCACCGCCACGGCGCTGGCCCCGGCCATGAGAAATTCCACGGCGTCCTCGCCGCCCGCAATGCCGCCCATGCCGATGACCGGCAAACGGACGGCCTGACTCACTTCATAAACCATCCGCAGAGCGACGGGCTTGACGGCGGGACCGGAGAGCCCCCCGAAGCCGTTGGCCAGTACCGGCCGGCGCCGCTCCGGGTCGATCCGCATCCCCACCAGGGTGTTGATCATAGACAATCCGTCCGCCCCCGCCCGCTCCACCGCCCGGGCCAGAGCCACCACATCGGTCACATTGGGAGAGAGTTTGACAAACACGGGATGGCGGCTGACCGCTTTGACGGCCGACGTGACTTCGGCGGCCATGGCCGGGTCGGTGCCGAAATGCATCCCCCCGCACCGCACGTTGGGACAGGAGATGTTCAACTCCAGCGCCGCCACGTCGGGGGATGCCGCCAGCCGCCGGGCCACCTCCACGTACTCCTCGACGGTGGAACCGGCGACATTCACGATCACCGGCACCCCGTACGGCCGAAGGGCCGGCAGCTCCTCGGCGATCACCCGGTCCACCCCCGGATTTTGAAGGCCGATGGCGTTGAGCATCCCGGCGGGGGTCTCGGCCACCCGGGGCGGCGGATTCCCCGGCATCGCCTCCAGGGTGGTGCCTTTGACAACGATGGCGCCGAGCCGGGAGAGATCGTACCACCGGGCCATTTCCCGGCCGTAGGAAAAACATCCGGATGCCGGCATCACCGGGTTTTTCAGGCGAATCCCCGCCACCTCCGCCGACAGGTCGACCACGGGGGCGTCGTGGTGGAGCTCCTGCCCTTTTCCCTTGCTCCGCGGGTCCGCGTCTTTCACGAAAAGACCACCTCCTCCACCGGAAACACCGGACCGTCGGTGCACACCCGGCGATACGCCGTGCCGCCGTCCGGGGTGCGGCACAGGTGCGCGCAACCCATGCACACCCCGATCCCGCACCCCATGCGCTCCTCCAGGGAGACGTACCCGGGCATCCGGCGGCCGAGCCGCTCCTGCAGGGCCCGAAGCATCGGGGTCGGCCCGCAGGCATAAAAACGGTCCGCTCCGTCCACCACGTCGTTGGTCAGGGCGTCGGTCACCCGCCCCCTCGTCCCGGCACTGCCGTCTTCGGTGACCACCCGGACCTGGCCACGGGCCGCGAGCTCCTCCACCAGCATCACATCCGCCGCCTCGCGAAACCCCACCACGGAGATCACCGCGGTCCCCTGTCTCCGCAGTTCCCGGGCCAATTGAACCAACGGGGGGACCCCCACCCCTCCGCCCACCAGCAGGGCCCGCCGGTCTCCGGAATGCAGAGGGAATCCCTTCCCCAGCGGGCCCAGCACATCCAAGGGTTCGCCCGGCCTCCGGTCGGCGAGCCACCGGGTGCCCGCTCCGATCACGCGGTACACCAGGGCAAATCGCCGATCGTCCGCCGCCTCGCACAGGCTGATGGGCCGCCGCAGCACATGCTCCGTCCCCTCCCCGACCCGGATATGGAAAAACTGCCCGGGTGTCCAGGAAACAGGGCTCTCCGCTTCGATCCACAATCGACATACATTCCGGGCCACCGAATGCTGATCCACCACTCGGACCCGCACCCGCCTCACCCTCTCTCTCCCCATGTTTCGCCGGGCAGGGGTTCCACGGCCACCCGCAGCGATTCCAGGACCTCCACCAGCGCCCGGGCCGTGTCGAGGGACGTCAAACAAGGGATGCCCCGCTCCACCGCCTCCCGACGGATGCGAAACCCGTCCCGGCGGGGTTCTCGACCCCGGGTCATGGTGTTGATCACCAAATCCGCCCCGCCGTCCCGGATCATGTCGAGAATGCTCGGAGACCCTTCTTCGACTTTGTTCACCGGGGTCACGGCCACCCCCCGCTTGCGTAAAAACGCCGCGGTTCCGGCGGTGGCAATGAGGGTGAATCCCATCTCGGCCAGCCGCCGGAGAATCGGCCAGGCCTCCTCCTTGTCTTTGTCGGCGATGGTGGCCACCACCCTGCCGCCCGCCGGCACCCGGACCCCCGCCCCGGCGAGACCCTTATACAAGGCCCGGGCAAACGTGGTATCCCTGCCCATCACCTCCCCGGTGGATTTCATCTCCGGCCCGAGGGTCACATCCACCCGGCGCAGCTTCGCGAAGGAAAAGACAGGCACTTTCACCGCCACCTCCGGCCGGTCCGGAACCAACCCCGGCCGGTAGCCCTGGGAGCGCAGCGATTCCCCGAGAATCGCCCGGACCGCCGCCTCCACCATGGGAACGCCGGTCACTTTGCTCAAAAACGGGACCGTGCGCGAGGACCGGGGGTTGACCTCCAGCACGTACAATTCTTCTCCGCGCATCACAAACTGGATATTGATCAGCCCCCTCACCGCCAAGGCCCGGGCCATACGCCGGGTGGCCTCGACAATGCGGGCTCTCATGGCCGGAGATAGCGACCTGGCGGGATAAACGGCGATGGAGTCTCCGGAATGGACCCCCGCCCGCTCGACGTGTTCCATGATTCCCGGAATCAGCACGTCTTCACCATCGCAGACGGCGTCCACCTCCACCTCGGTCCCCTGGATGTACCGATCGATCCACACCGGGCGATCCGGCGCGGCGCGGAACGCGTCCCGGAGGTACCCCACCAGCTCGTCGGGCTGATCCACGATCTGCATCGCCCGCCCGCCGAGCACATAGGAAGGGCGGACCAACAAGGGGTACCCCAGCGCCTCCGCCGCCTCCCGGGCCTGGGACATACTCCAGGCTGTGCGTCCCTCCGGCCGGGAAAGCCCCAGATCCGCCAGGAGTGCGTCGAACTTTTCCCGGTCCTCGGCCCGGTCGATTTGCTCCGGATCCGCACCCAGGATCGGCACCCCGCGCTCGGACAGAGCGGACGCCAGATTGATCGCCGTCTGCCCCCCGAACTGCACCAATACCCCCGCCGGCTTCTCCCGGCGGATCACGTGCATCACATCCTCGATGTGCAAAGGCTCGAAATACAGCCGATTTGCGGTGTTAAAATCGGTGGATACCGTCTCCGGGTTGTTGTTGACGATCACCGCCTGGTACCCTGCCTTTTGGAGCGCCCAGACGGCATGAACCGAACCATAGTCGAACTCAATGCCCTGTCCGATCCGGATGGGCCCGGAACCGAGCACCAGCACCGTCCGGCCTCCTGCGGCCGGCGCCTCGTCCTCGGCCTCCCAGGCCGAGTAATAGTAGGGCGTGACCACTTCAAACTCCGCCGCGCAGGTGTCCACGATTTTGTACGACGGGAACAGTCCGAGATCCTCCCGCCATCCCTCGATGTCCCGGCCGGGAACCCCGGCGTACCGGGCCACGGCCGCATCCGGCAGTCCCATCGTTTTGGCCCGGCGCAGACGATCCTCGGTCAGCCCCTCGGCCAACTCCGCCTCCATGCCCACGATGTTGCGGATTTTGGCGAGAAAAAAACGGTCGATTCCCGTCTCCCGGTGCACCTGGTCGTCGCTCCATCCCCGGCGCAGCGCCTCAGCGATCACAAACAACCGCTCATCGTCCGCCGCCCGCAGCCGACACCGCAGCTCGTCGTCCGAAAGCTCTTCCGTCCCCGGCAAATCCAACCCGTCGACCCCGATTTCCAGAGAGCGCACCGCCTTGAGCAGTGAAGACTCGAAGGTCCTCCCGATGGCCATCACTTCGCCGGTGGATTTCATCTGGGTGCCGAGCCGGCGGTTGGCCGTTCCGAATTTGTCGAAGGGCCAGCGGGGGATCTTGGTCACCACATAGTCCAGAGCCGGCTCAAAACAGGCAAACGTGCGGCCGGTCACCGGATTGACGATCTCATCCAGGTCGTACCCCGCCGCGATCCTGGCGGCCACCCGGGCGATGGGGTAGCCCGTGGCTTTCGACGCCAGCGCGCTGGAGCGGCTCACCCGCGGATTAACCTCGATGACATAATACCGATCGCCGGCCGGGTCCAGGGCGAACTGAACGTTGCACCCCCCCTGGATCCCCAGGGCGCGGATAATCCGCAGGGAGGCGTTGCGCAGCCGCTGGTAGTCCCTTTCCGAAAGGGTCTGGCTCGGGGCCACGACCATGCTGTCCCCGGTGTGAATCCCCACCGGATCAACATTTTCCATGTTGCAGACGACGATACAGGTGTCCCGGCCGTCCCGCATGACCTCGTACTCGATTTCTTTAAAGCCGGCCACACTCCGCTCCACCAGGATTTGGCGAATCGGGCTCGCCTCCAGGCCGAGCATGGCCACCTCGGCGAGCTCATCCGGGCCGCCGGCCAGACCGCCGCCGGTGCCTCCGAGGGTGTACGCCGGGCGCACGATCACCGGATAGCCGATCCGGCCGGCAAACGCCAGCGCTTCCTCCACCCGGGTGACGATGGCGCTTTCGGGCACCGGCTCCCCGATGTCCGCCATGAGCGCCCGAAATTGTTCCCGGTCTTCCGCCTTCTCGATGGACGCCAGAGGGGTGCCCAACAGCTCGATCCCCAGTTCGTCCAGCACCCCTTCCCGGGCCAACTCCACCGCCAGATTGAGGCCGGTCTGGCCTCCCAGGGTGGCCAGCAGCCCGTCCGGACGCTCCCTGCGGGCCACCGCCGCCACGGTCTCCGGGGTGAGGGGCTCGATGTACACCCGATCGGCCATGTGCGGGTCGGTCATGATGGTGGCCGGGTTGCTGTTGACCAGCACCACCTCATACCCTTCTTCTCTCAACGCCTGGCAGGCCTGGGTCCCGGCATAATCGAACTCCGCCGCTTGGCCGATCACGATGGGTCCTGAACCGATGACGAGGATTTTGCGGATGTCCGTTCGTTTAGGCATGGATGATCTCCTTTCGGGCCGCTGCGGTCCACGCGTCGATCATCTGAAGATACCGGTCGAACAGCTCGGCGGCATCGTCGGGCCCCGGATGGGCCTCGGGGTGAAATTGCACCGAAAAGGCCGGCAGATCCCGATGGCGAAGGCCCTCCACGGTCCCGTCGTTCTGGTTGAGGTGGGTCAACTCGAGCGACTCGGGCAGGCCATCCCTGGACACCACATAGCCGTGATTTTGCGCGGTAATCATGATCCGTCCGGTGGCCAGATCTTTCACCGGATGATTGCACCCCCGATGGCCGAATCGCATTTTCTCCGTCTCCCCTCCGCAGGCCAGGGCAAGCACCTGATGACCGAGACAAATGCCGAACAACGGGACCCGCCCGAGCAACCTCCGCACTATCTCCACAGCCTCGGAGATATCCCGGGGATCGCCGGGTCCGTTGGACAGGACCACGCCTTCGGGACGCAGAGCGAGGATCTCCTCGGCGGACGTGAAGGCGGGCACCACGTACAGGTCGCAATTCCGGCGCAAGAGGGACTCGAGGATGCCGTGCTTCAGTCCGTAATCCACCACCGCCACCCGCCGTCCCCGGCCCGGCAAGCGGTACGGCTCGCGGGCGGTCACCCGGCTCACGTGATCCCCGGGGGCGGGGGTGCGGAGCCGCTGTTCCATGCTCTCCAGGTCGAGCGCCCTCTCTCCGGGCGCCTGGGCGATGAGAACTCCTTTCATCGTGCCGTGGACCCGGATGTGACGCACCAAGCTCCGGGTGTCGACCCCATCCATGCCCGGGATTCCCTGGCGCCGCAGATACTCGTCCAGCGTTTCCGCCGAGCGCCAGTGGCTGGGCGCCGCCGCCTCGCGAACGATCACCCCGGCCGCCCGGACCCGCCAGGACTGGCCGACCCCGGGAGCCAGGCCGTAATTCCCGATCAGGGGATAGGTGAAGGTCACGATCTGCCGGAAGTAGGAAGGATCGGTCAGGGTCTCCTGATAACCGGTCATTCCGGTGGTGAACACCACCTCTCCCACGGTCGAACCCTCGGCTCCGAAAGCTCGTCCTTCCACAAGGGTGCCGTCCTCCAGAAACAAATACGCCCGTCTCTCACCGTGTTTCACGCCAGGGGCACCCCTTTCCGCCAGGACCCGGCAGGCTTCCCCAGTTCTGTACCGAGCGCCGCTCCCAGACACCGGCACAACAGAGCCATCCGCACATACAGTCCGCCCGCCGCCTGGCGAAAATACGCCGCTCTGGGATCGGCATCCACGGCGGGATCAATCTCCCCGGCCCGGGGCAGGGGATGCATGATCACCGCGTCCGCCCTCATCCGCGACAGCAGCCCGGAGTCCACCACGTACCGGCCGTAGGCCCGTTCATAGAGCTCTCGCGAGGGGAAACGTTCTTTCTGGATCCGGGTCTGATAGAGTACATCCGCCTGGGCCGCCGCCCGCTCCAAATCCGTTTCCCGGGACCAGGAGACTCCCCGCTGTTCGAGATATTCCAGCACATGGTCCGGAACCGGCGTCTCCGGGGGAGAGACGAAATCGATGTGGATTTCGCGGAAGAGCGAGAGGAGGTACGTTAGGGAGTGGACCGTGCGGCCGTAGGCGAGATCCCCGACCATGGCCACCCGCAGCCCGTCGATACGCCCTTTTTCGCGATAGATGGCATACAGATCGAGCAGCGCCTGGGTGGGATGCTCCCCCGGTCCGTCCCCGGCATTGATCACCGGCACCGAGGAGACCGCCGCCGCCCGGGCCGCCGCACCCTCCTCGTGGTGACGGAGCACGATCACATCGGCGTAGGCCCCGATCACCCGAATGGAATCCTCCAGAGTCTCCCCTTTGATGGCCGAGGAAAACTGCGCCGCGTTCTCGGTGCTGATGACCTGACCGCCCAAGCGCAGCATCGCCGCCTCAAACGACAGCCTCGTCCGGGTGCTGGGTTCAAAAAACACCGTCGCCATGATCCGGCCGCGCAACAGATCGAGGCCTCCTCGTTTCACCCGCTCCTCCAGCCGGCGGGCCGACGCAAACAGATCTTCCACTTCCCGGCGCACAAACTGTTTGGCTCCCAACACGTGAATCATGGCCACCCCGCCCTTTCCGTCGATCTCGTCGTATTGCCGGATCCCGACTCTCCAACCGTATCGCCCAAAGGACCCCGGGCGTCCGCGGAAACCGGGATCCGCCGGGTTTCTCGGCTCGAAGGATCCGCGCCGAATGGATTATCTCGGCACACACGGCTCCTCGGCCGCCGGCGTCCCGGGCACCTCTTCCTTCCAGGGGCCGGCGTGCCTCCCCGGCCCGCCGGAAGGGCCGCCTTCCCGCCGTTCCGGGAAGATCGCGTTCAAGATCATGCCGCCGAAAGTCGCCAGAGCCAGCCCGCCGATCTCCAGGCCTCCCAGGTGCAGCACCGTGTCGCCGACCACCCCGACCCCCAGCACCATGATCACGCTGGCAATGGCCAAATTTCGGGGGTTGGAGAAGTCCACGCGGTGTTCCACCACCATCCGCACTCCCGCAGCGGCGATGGTCCCGAACAAAAGCACGCTGATCCCGCCCATCACCGGCACGGGGATGGAATGGACCAGAGCACCCAGTTTGCCGATGAACGCAAACATCACGGCGATCACCGCCGCGCCGCCGATCACCCACACGCTGTACACCCGGGTGATGGCCATGACCCCGATGTTCTCCCCGTAGGTGGTGGTGGGCGGACCTCCCATGAGTCCCGCCACCGCCGTGGCCACCCCGTCACCCAGAAGGGACCGGTGCAGCCCCGGATCCCGCATCAGGGGCCGTCCAACAATATTTTCCGTAACCAACAGGTGTCCAATGTGCTCGGCGATGGTCACCAGGGCCACCGGGGCAATGGTCCAAACCGCCGACATCGAAGGCCTGGGGGTTACAAAATCCGGCGGGGAGAACCAGGGTGCCTGAACCACCGGCCGCCAGTCCACCTGCCCCGTGATCGCACTGTACAGGTAGCCCGCGGCGATCCCGAAGAGAATGGGGACGACGTTCAAAAATCCCCGGAAGAACACCATAGCGGCCATGGCTGCACCCAAGGCGACCCATGCCGCCCCGTATCCCTTGGCGGCCATGGAGACGGCCGTCCCCGCCAGGCTGAGGCCGATGACCACCACCACCGGCCCGACCACAATGGGAGGCAGGAGCTTCTCCAACCAGCGGGTGCCGAACCGGGCGATGACCAGGGCCACCACGATATACACCACTCCGGACATCGCCGCCCCGAACAACGCCTCCCCCTGCCCCTGGCTCTTGGACACGGCGAGGATCGGGGCGATAAAGGCGAACGACGACCCCAGATACGCCGGGATTTTCCCCCGGGTCATCAACAGGTACAGAAGCGTCCCGAGCCCGCCGGTGAACAGGGCCACCGAAGGATCCAACCCCGTCAAGAACGGGACCAACACTGTGGAACCGAACATGGCAAACATGTGCTGCAAACTGAGGGGCAGCGCTTGACCGAACGGAAGCCGCTCTCCCACATCGACAATCCGCCGCATCGTCATCCTGTTTCGATCCTCCTGTTCGAGCCCTTGGGCAAACGTTTCCCGCTCCGCCGGCGCCGGCATCGCCCCACAAAAAAACCCCTGCGTTCCGGCGCAGAGGTTCCCGGCGCACGGGGAGATCCCTGTGAATCGAATCCCCGGCCCCCGATTGAACCCCCTTGCCGGCCTCGCCGGACCGACTTAAAGGGAGCCTGTCTCGTGTTTGTTCCAAGTCGCTTTCGTCGCGATTTCCCCGCTCAGCCCCCCGATTCGTCAAGGGCCGTATCCGTCTCTTCCTCGATCACCACCCGATCGACGCCGTCCACCTCCCGCATCATCACCGCCACCGCTTCACTCCGGGAAGTGGGGACGTTTTTCCCGACGTAATCCGGCCGAATCGGCAGTTCCCGGTGACCCCTGTCGATGAGCACCGCCAACTGAATGGACCGGGGCCGGCCGACGTCGATGAGGGCATCCATCGCCGCCCGCACTGTGCGGCCGGTGTACAGAACATCATCCACCAGCACCACCCGCCGATTGACCACCGGAACCGGGATTTCCGCACTCTGGATCCGCGGCTCCCGGAAGGGTTGTCCGCTCTTCACCGGCCCCCGGCGGTCATCGCGGTAATGGGTGACATCCACCGAACCGACCGGCACCCTTTCCTCTTCAAACGATGCGATCATGTCGCTGAGGCGCCGGGCCAGGTACACCCCCCGGGTGCGAATCCCCACCAGCACCACATCCTCGGTGCCCTTGTTTCGCTCGACGATCTCGTGGGCGATCCGCACCAACGCCCGGCGCACCGCCTGGGCATCGAGAATGACCGCCTTCTCCGCCACAGTCCTCGCCTCCCGTCTTCTCGCGCGGCACTCCCGAACATTCCCGGCCCGTTCCGGCGGGCATAAAAAAACCTTTGCCGCAGCCGGCAAAGGTGAACGGTTACACCTGATCCGCCCTTCCTTACCGGCCTCGCGGGACCCGTTTCAAGGAAGGCTCCATCCTTGAGTCATGCCCATCATACTCCCTGCGCCCGCCCCCCGTCAACCCCTCAATCGGGCCATGAGCGCCCGCATGTCGTCGGGCAACGGAGAGGTAAAGCGCAGTCGGCTTCCGGTGGCCGGGTGGTCAAAACCGAGAACGGCGGCATGCAACGCCTGGCCCTTCATGCCCATGGACCGCCTCGGCCCGTATTTCGGATCCCCGATCACCGGAAACCCGATGAACTCCATGTGCACCCGGATCTGATGGGTACGCCCGGTCTGCAGCCGCAGCCGCAAGAGCGTCGCCCGGGAGAACCTCTCCACCACGGTAAAATGGGTCACCGCGGGCCGGCCGCCCCGCACCACGGCCATCTGCTGGCGCAGGAGAGGATGCCGTCCCACCGGGGCATCCACCGTCCCATGATCGTGGGGAACCACCCCGTGGACCAGGGCCAGGTACTCCCGATCCACGGTATGATCGTGAAACTGCTTGGCCAGCCACGCATACGCCGCGTCCGTCTTGGCCGCCACCAAAAGCCCCGAGGTGTCCCGGTCGATCCGGTGCACGATGCCGGGACGCACCCCCCCGCCCAACGTGGACAACGAACCGCAGTGGGCGAGCAGGCCGTTCACCAGGGTCCCCCGGGGATGCCCGGGCGCCGGATGCACCACCATCCCCCGGGGTTTGTCCACCACCACCTGATCCCCGTCCTCGAACACAATGTTCAACTCCATCGGCTCGGGCACGACATCGACCGGCTCCGGTTCGGGCGGTTCGACCAGCACGTCCTCCCCGGGACGCACCCGGTGGTTGGCCTTGACCGTCCGCTCCCCGACCTGGACCCGCCCTTCCTCAATCCACCCCTGAATCCGAGACCGAGACACATCCTCCATCCGCCGGGCCAAAAACCGGTCGATTCGCTCCCCCGCCTCCTCGTCAGCCACCACAAACCAAAGCGCATCCCGCGCCTGTTCCTCTTCGTTCACAACTCCCTCTCCCTATGCGATCCGCGCCCAGCCAGGAGGGCTTCGACCACCATCCAGGCCACGGCGACGGTGATACAACTGTCCGCCACATTAAAAATCGGAAAATGGATGATCCGCACGTCGATAAAATCCACCACCTGCCCCGTCACCAACCGATCCCACAAATTTCCCACGGCCCCCCCGAGCAGCAGGGCCAGTGCCGCAAGGGTGGAATGGCGGTGCGTCCGGCGTTTGGCGGACAGGATGCCCGCGATCACCACCAGGGTCACCGCGACAAACAACCATCGCTGATTCTGCAAGATGCTGAACGCTGCCCCGGCATTTAAATGATACGTAATGTGAAGGACTCCGGGCCAGATCGGAATGGTCTGACCCAGCTCCATGGCGTGGCTCACCCAATATTTGGTCAACCAATCCACCAGCCATACGACGGCCGCCCATACATAAAACATGACGTCACCTCGTCCCACAACTGAGCGCCCCCAGTGTACCACAGGCAAAATGCCCGGGGCAACGCCGGGCGGGCGCCGTCCGGACAAGCCGTCGGGAACCGGTTATCCTTCGTCGTCATCATCGTCGGACTGCGGGCCGGCCGTGCGCACCACGTCGCTGGACGTCCCGTACAGGGCCACGTCCTGCCAGGCATCCTCCCCGTCGTATCCCGTCTGATCCTGCCCATCCATCGACGTGCGTCCGAAGCCCGGGCTCAAGAACGGCTCTTCCGCCGGGCGGTTGTCATCCCCTTCCCGGAGGTCTTCCCGCCGCCGGCACGCGAGACACAACGCAGCCGCCGGCTCGGCGATAAGCCGGTCCCGGCCGATGGGCGATCCGCACCGCTCGCAACGGCCGTAACTCCCATCGCGCAAACGCTGCAATGCGCTCTCCACTTGATCCAGGCGCAGGTAAGCCCCTTCCCGCAGCGCCACATCCTTTCCCCGTTCAAACATTTCGCTTCCCAGATCCGCCGGATGGTTGTCGTAACCGGACAACTCCCCCACCGAATCGTTCATCGAGCGATTCAAGCCAAATCCGCCATGTTGTCGCAAACGGGCCCTCAAATCGGCCGCTTCGGCCTCCAATTGGCGTCGTTGCTCCTCCCAGTTTTCCACCGTGCCCCTCCTTCTTCCTGAGACTGTCTCGCGGCCGGTCCCCAGACCTGCGGACAGGGATCGACGGCCGCCGTCGGATCGACAAGCGGCTCTTCCGGCTTGAAAATCCGGTCTGCGGGCCACGCGGGACTTTGTTTTCGCTCCGCCCCCCTCGCCCGCCATCGGGCTGGAAGCCGCTGGTCCGTCCGGCGGGCGAACGGCCCGAGACCCGGGACAAGGCGAACCCTTTGCGCGGGGCCGGAAAGAGCGCCCGGCGCCCGGTGCGTCCCGTCCTCTTTCGAATAGTGTTTGTGGGCCTGGCCAACGGCATACCCCCCGCCGATATCGCTGGCCCGCCCGATTCTCATCTTGACAAGGATTTTATAATAGGAGTAACGCCGATAAATATTTCGCGGGACGAAGGGATAGCCGGATGATGATATGGAAACGCAATCTTTTGATCTGCTGGATCGGATCCTTTGCCACGACGGCGGGCATGAGTCTGGTCATCCCGTTTCTGCCTCTGTACATCGAACAACTCGGGGTTCGCACCACGGCGGAGGTGGAACAATGGGCGGGACTCGCTTTTGGCTCCACCTTCCTCATGTCCGCCGTCGTCTCCCCGCTGTGGGGGCAGTTGGCCGACCGCCGGGGAAGGAAACTGATGTTGCTCCGGGCCAGCCTGGGGATGGCCATTGTGATGACCTTGATGGGCTTTGTGACCAGCGTCTACCAATTGGTGGGGCTGAGATTGTTGATGGGAGCCGTGTCGGGATATATCGCGGCGGCCATCACGTTGGTGGCCGCCCAGACGCCGAAGGAGCATTCGGGGTGGGCTCTGGGGACCCTCTCCACCGGCACGGTGGGCGGAAACCTCATGGGGCCTCTCGTCGGGGGATATTTGGCAGAGACCATCGGACTTCGGCACGTGTTTTTCGTCACCGGCGGCTTTATGCTCCTGGCTTTTTTTGTGACCCTGATGTTCATCCGCGAGCATTTTACCCCGCCGGCGCCGTCACCGGCCGCGAACGGGCGAAGATTCTGGTCCCGGGTGCCCAACCGCCGCACCCTGTGGGCGCTGTTTTTGACCACCTTCATGCTGCAGTTGGCGAACATGTCCATCGAACCGATCGTCACCGTGTACGTCAAACAGTTGGCCGGAGACTCGACGCACATCGCCCTGATCTCCGGCGCCGTGGTGGCCGCCGCGGGGTTTGCCAACGCCCTGACCGCTTCGCCGCTGGGCAGAATCTCCGACCGGATCGGGCCGCAAAAGGTCCTCTTTGCCGCCCTGTTGCTGGGCGGCCTGGTGTTCATCCCCCAGGCCTACGTCCGGACACCCTGGCAACTGCTCGTGCTACGCCTCCTGCTCGGCATGTTCATGGCCGGCATGTTGCCGTCGATCAATTCGTTGATCAAACGCAATGTCCCCCAGGACATGGCCGGACGCGTTTTCGGCTACAACCAGTCCGCCCAGTATCTGGGCAACATCGCCGGACCACTGCTCGGCAGCCAGACCGCCGCACACCTCGGAATCCGTTACGTCTTTTTCTCGACCAGTTTCCTGTTGCTCTTCAATGCCCTGTGGATTCGCCGCACCGACAAGCGAGCCGGCCTGGCCTCGGACTCTCGGACGCCCGAAGCCGAGTAACATCCACCCGGATCCACCCGGGTACTCACGGCACCCGCGGAGTATGCAACTGAGCTTGGACGATCTTCACCAGGTCGGCGATGAATCCCCCGATCACAGGGAGGTTGTACACCGCCAGAGCCTGCAGAACATAAACCAGAAGTGCGGCGATCAAGGTGAATCCGACCCCGATACCCACCCCCCGGGACAGCCCGCTGATGAGATTGATCCAGATCAGCCGGGAGGGCCGGGTGATCATATAGACATATTCCGCAAAATTCCCCTTTTCCAAATAAGCCGCCAGCGTGCGAAGCGGCTCTTCGATTCGCGCCGCTGTGTCGGCCACTCGCCTGGATGCATCCTCCGGGCGATCCGGGCGCCCGCACGCCGGTTCTTTCCCCGGAGTTCGATCGTCCGACCCCTTGCGCGTGTCCCGCCCGTCGGCGGGTCCGGCCGGCGCCGCCGACGGCGGCCGATCCGCACTTCCCTTGTTTCCGATGCCGGCGACTCCCACGCGAATGCGCATGATTCCCCCTCCCCATCCACATCTACGCATCCGAAACCGGGGTTATGCATCGCCAAGTTCCCGCCGCTCTGTTATGATGAGGGGTGGACAGACAGGAGGGAACCGCGGTGTTGCGCAAACTTTCCGTCGCCCTGATTTGGGTCGGGGGGATCGCCATCGGGGCGGGTTTCGTGGCCCGAGTGGCTTTTCAGCTCGACCCCAGCCCGGTCTCCGTCTTTTTATCGGCCGCCTTTGCCGTATTCCTGACCGGTATGGTGCTGTTCATCGTGAGCAACCTATTTCCCCCCAAGCCGTGAACGGGATCCGGTCGGCCGGGTGCGGATCAAAACCGAACGATCGGACGGCGGCGCGGTTTTCCCGACCGGCCAAGAGGCGGGCCGACGCGGGCACCAAAGCCCGGCGCTCACGGAGTTCCG
Source organism: Kyrpidia sp. (assembly GCA_029960885.1). GTDB lineage: Bacteria > Bacillota > Bacilli > Kyrpidiales > Kyrpidiaceae > Kyrpidia. The sequence goes on from JASBVV010000046.1 coordinate 85,353, forward strand.
CCCAGCCACTGCCGGCACGTGCGCTCAAAAAGCGCCCACCAACCGGCCCGACGCACGTCCTCGGCGAGATACAGCGGGGTTTCCCCGGTGGGCTTCCCGCCCCGGTACACCACCACTTTGCCGACCGCCGCCCCATTCTTTTTCGGCGCGCCCCCGGGGTCCGCGGTGATCTCGGCACGGATGCCTTCCTTGGACTCTCCTCGCCGGAGCAACGCCCCCACGATCTCCCTCACCGTCACCTGCGCCCGCTCGGGATCCCCTTTGTCCAGGTGCACCCGGCCCACGATGTCCCCGGGACCGTACAGTTTCACGAACTGAAATTGCCCGAACGCCCAATCGAGCATCTGTGAAACTTCGGCATTCCGCTGTTTGGACGTCGGCTCGCCCATCACCACGGCAATCACCCGAAAATCTCCTTTTTTCGCCGTGGCACTCAAGCAGTACCGCGCTTCTTCGGTGAATCCGGTCTTCAATCCGTCCACACCCGGGTAAAACCGCACCAACTTGTTGGTGTTCACCAGCCAGAACGGCCGATCGGTGTCTTTGCGCAAATAATCCTCATACAACGAGGTCCACCGCAGCACCCGAGGATGCTTAAGAAGCTCCCGGGACATGACCGCGATGTCGAACGCAGAGGTATAATGGCCGGACGCGGGCAGTCCGTTGCAATTGACAAAATGCGTATCCCTCATTCCAAGTTCTTCCGCACGCCTGTTCATCATGTTGACGAACTCCGCCTCGGATCCGGCCAAGAATTCGGCGATCGCCACCGATGCATCGTTGGCCGAGGCCACAGCAATGCCCTTCATCATGTCGTCAAAGGTCATCTCTTCGCCGGGCTTGAGAAAAATCTGCGACCCGCCCATACCGGCCGCCCGCTCGCTGGTCCGCACCCGGTCGGTCAGCTTCACCTTGCCCTGCTCTAGCGCCTCGACGGCCAAAAGCATCGTCATGATCTTCGTGATGCTGGCCGGAGGGAGTTTTTCGTGGCTATTTTTCTCCACCAACACCGTACCCGTGGCGGCATCCATGAGTACGGCGGACACGGCGTGTTCCGCCAGCGTGGCTCCCGTGTGTGCCCGCTCCCGGGCTGCGACCGCTTTCATCGAGGGCCCTGATCCCAAGGCCGACCCGGCTCCTGCGGCACCGGCCGCAGCCGGCGCCGCCAGAAGCACCCCGGCGCACAAACCGGCGAGTCCTGCGCGAAGGTTCATCCTCGCTTCCCTCCTTCACACTGCTTTTGTAGTGTGTGTCGGGGAGGGAAGCTTTATCCGGCGCTGGAAACGGCAGCTCGTTTGCCATCACAGATAGTGGGTGTCACAGGCGCCGGACGATCTCGCCCACCAATCGTCCAAACGTGTTCCCGATGCGCTGACCGGTTTCGATCACCTCTTCGTGGGAAAGAGGCTGGTTCAGAATCCCCGCCGCCATGTTGGTGATACACGAGATGCCCAGCACCCGCATGCCCGCGTGCCGGGCGGCGATCACCTCGGCAACCGTGGACATCCCCACAGCATCCGCCCCGAGTATGCGCAACATGCGGATCTCCGCCGGGGTTTCAAACGTCGGCCCGAGAAGCCCGGCGTACACCCCTTCCCGCAACGGAATGCCCAGATCGCGGCCCACCCGGCGGGCCAGGGCGAGCAGTTCGCGATCATACGCCGCCGACATATCGGGAAACCGAGGCCCAAGCTCTTCATCGTTGGGGCCGACCAGGGGATTTTTCCCGGTCAAATTGAGATGATCGCGGATCAACATCAGATCCCCGGGTTGAAAACCCCGATGCACCCCGCCCGAAGCGTTGGTCACAATCAGCACGTCCGCCCCGAGGAGCCGAAACACCCGCACGGGAAAGGCCACCTGTTCCGCCGTGTACCCTTCATACAGATGAAACCTTCCCTGCATGGCCACCACCGGCACTCCGCTCAACCGGCCAAACACCAGGCGACCGGCGTGTCCGATCACGGTCGACACGGGAAACTCCGGAATCTCTTCGTAAGGGACCGCCCGGATGTCTTCGAAGGTCTCCGCCAATTCCCCCAGTCCCGATCCCAGAATCAACGCCACCCGCGGCCGCTGGGCCAACCCGGCGTCCAGGCGTTCAGCCACTTGGCGAACCCATTCTGCCTTCATCGCTGCACCTCGCTCCAAAAACTGTTTCCCACCGACGGCGGGGAGACGCCGAACGCCTCCACCGCCCGGGCAAACCCGACCGGATCGTTGCGATGCCCGTACAAAGAGTCAAAATCCACCAGATTCCCGTAGACGAGGCCCCGATCCAGGGTGCGCCCCCAGCGGACGATCTGATCGACCGCATCCATGTTGTCTTTGGTATGTACCTTCTCGGTGACCCCATGTCCGCCGTAGATATCGGGGATCTTCCCGATCCCCACCACCGGCCACCCCGATTCCGTCAGCTCGTCCAGCACCGTCCGACCGAACCGGAGCGAATAATCCCGGCGGCGGTCGGTCCGGACGAATTGTCCGTGGCGTCCCACGAAAGGCCGGGCGATCACCCGGCCCACGGCATGCTCCCCACGAAGCAGCTCCCGGGCGATCTCGCACATCCGGTACAGCGATTCCGGCGGGATCACGTCCTCGTGAGCGGCGATCTGGAACACGCTGTCCCCCGACGTGTACACAATGGGTCGCCCCGTCCGCATGTGCTCGTCGCCGAGTTCCTTCAGAATCTCCGTACCCGAAGCCGGCCGGTTTCCAAGCACCCGGCGTCCGATAGCCCGCTCGAAGGGTTCGATGACTTCTGGAGGGAATCCATGTGGATACACCGGAAGGGCCCGGTCGAGGACCACGCCGACAAACTCCCAGTGGCCATTGGTGGTATCCTTGCCCACCGAACGTTCCCGCATCTTTCCGTAACAGCCGATCACCTCGGCCGGAGCCGGCGTCCCCAGTTCCACCACCCGCCCGAGCCCCAGCCGTGCCAGGTGCGGCACTCGAAGGCCGCCCGCCGCCTCGGCGATATGGCCGAGGGTATTCGCCCCTTCGTCTCCGTACCGTTCCGCGTCCGGCGCCGCCCCCACTCCGCAGCTGTCCAGGACGATCCATATCCAGCGCATGACGTTCGTGCTTCAACCCCTTTCGCCGTCCCGCGACCGCCCCCACCCCGCCCCCGCATTCAGGCCCGGGGATGGGTGCGCAGATACACATCCTTGAGGCGGGTTTGGGTCACATGGGTATAAATCTGGGTCGTCGAGATGTCCGCATGGCCGAGCATCTCCTGAACCGCCCGCAAATCCGCACCGTTCTCCAGCAAATGCGTGGCAAACGAGTGCCGCAGGGTATGCGGCGTGATCACCTTCTGAATTCCCGCCGTCCGGGCGTGTTTTTTCAAGATCTTCCAAAACCCCTGCCGGGTCAGCCTCCGGCCCTGATGATTGAGAAAGAGGGCCCCCGGGTCTCCGTTCTTGAGGAGCCTGGGACGCCCATGGGTCAAATACCGATGGGCCGCGTCCAGCGCCGCCGATCCCAACGGAACAATGCGCTCTTTCGATCCCTTTCCGTAGCACTTGACATAGCCCATATTTAAATTGACGTCCGCCACGTCAAGAAACACCAACTCGGACACCCGAATGCCCGTGGCGTACAGGAGTTCCAACATCGCCCGGTCCCGGAGTCCCATGGGCGTTCGCCCTTCCGGCGCGGCCAGCAGCCGTTCCACCTCATCCACGTTCAGCACCCGGGGCAATCGCTTATCCGCTTTGGGGGAATCGAGCTGCCCCGTCGGATTGGCCTCCATCAGCCCTTCTCTCTCCAGAAACTGGTAGAATGACCGCATGCTGGCCAGGTGTCTGGAAACCGTGGCCGGCGCTCGCCCCAGTTTCTGGAGGTGCGCCAAATACGCCACGATATGGCGCCGGGAGGAGTCCGGCCAATCCCGACATCCGCTGTGTTCGAGAAAGTCCGCATAGCGCACCAAATCACTTTGATACGATCCCAGGGTGCTCGGCGCCAGTCCTTTTTCGATGGCCAAATAGCGAATAAACCGCTCGATCATCGTTTTCATGCGATGGACCCCTTTGCCCCCGTCCGGGCGTCGACTCACTCCTTCGGTGCCTAGAAATATTCTACAAAAACATCGGAAATCCTTCTGATTATTCGCCGGCCCGGTAAAACTCCTGCAGCCGCTGCCAAACGGTCTCCCATGAAAAATCCGTTTCCCCCGGTCCGTGTACCTTCACCGCGGGGCCCCGGGGTTCCCGGTAAGGATCCCGGGCTTGGTGTTGTTCATTCCACAACAGCCACCCCTGAAAGAGAAGAAAAGCCAGGGCCACGGCGGTGCCCACATACCACAGGCTGTCCCTCCGACGGGTTGGACGGTGGTCCACCTGCATCCCCTCCACCTCACTCTATGCCCGCCGCTCCCGGTTCATGCCCCGTCCCTTCACCTGGCGATCGCTTCCTCCAGCGGCGTGTACGGCAGCCCCACCGACGAGGCCACGGCGGCATTGGTGACACACCCGTGCACCACGTTCACTCCCTTGGCCAGGGCAGGATTGCGATGAACCGCCGCGAGATACCCGTCCTCAGCCAGCGCCATGACGTACGGAAGGGTTGCGCCGGTCAGGGCCAGGGTCGATGTCCGGGGAACCGCACCGGGAATATTGGCCACCGCGTAGTGGATAACTCCATATTTGACGTAGGTGGGATCGCTGTGGGTGGTGACCCGGTCCACCGTTTCGATGGAGCCGCCCTGGTCGATGGCCACGTCGACGATCACCGAGCCCGGGGACATCTGTTTGACCATCGCTTCGGTCACCAGTTTCGGGGCACGGGCTCCCGGATTCAAGACGGCTCCGATCAACAGATCCGCCCTCCGCACCTCCTGTTCAATGGCGTAAGCATTGGACATCACCGTTTTCACGCGGCCGCCGAACAGATCGTCCAATTGCCGCAGGCGATCCGGGCTCTTATCGAGAATCACCACGTCCGCCCCGAGACCCACGGCCATTTTGGCCGCATGGGTTCCCACCGTTCCCCCGCCGACGATCACCACCCGGGCCGGAGGTACACCGGGAACACCGCCGATCAGCACTCCCTTGCCGCCGTTCGTTTTTTCCAGAAACTGCGCGCCGATCTGGACGGACATTCGGCCCGCCACCTCGCTCATGGGCGTCAGCAGAGGGAGAGCGCCTCCGGGCAGTTGGATGGTCTCATAAGCGATGGCCGTCACCCCTTTTTTCTGAAGGGTCTCGGTCAGTTCCGGGGCGGCGGCCAGATGCAGATATGCAAACAATACTAATCCATCCCGAAAAAACCGAAATTCCTCGGGTTCCGGCTCTTTGACTTTCACGATCATCTCCGACCGGTCCCACACCCCGGCAGCCCCGGACACCACCTCGCCTCCGACGGACCGATATTCCTCATCGGGAAATCCGCTGCCCGCGCCCGCGCCGGCTTCGATCAACACCCGGTGCCCCGCATCGACCAGGGCGTGAACCCCCGCCGGCGTCATGGCCACCCGATTCTCGTTGTTTTTGATCTCTTTCGGAACGCCGATCACCACTGTGCCTCGCCCCTCTCACGTATGCGGATCATTCCATCCACCGGTCAGATTTCCCCTTGAATCCACCGGGTATGTCCCGACCCCGGGCTCCGTCTCGTCCGCCGCGGCCCGGATCTCTCACCCGCCCGAATAGACAAAAAGACAGATAGCCGCGCTACCTGTCTTCCGATCCGGAATCTATGAAGCCCTTACGCCGGACCTTTTCCCCGGCATCGTGAACAGTAGCCGAGAAAACTGACCCGATGATCGGTAATCTGAAACCCATGCCGCTCCTCAATCTTTTTTTCGAGATCTCCGAGAAGATCTTCGATCTCCGACACCCTCCCGCAGTTGAGACAAATCAGGTGATGGTGATGATGGGGCTGATCGTTTTCCCGAAATTCATAGCGGGCGACGCCGTCGCCAAAATTGAGCTTCTCGATCACCCGCAGATCGACCAAAAGTTCCAGGGTCCGGTACACCGTGGCCAGTCCGATGTCCGGCGCTTTCTGCTTGACGAGCATGAACACCTCTTCGGCGCTGAGATGCCCTTCTTGGTTTTCCAGTAGAACTCGCACAGTCGCTTCCCGCTGGGGTGTCAACTTCAACTGTTCGGCGTGCAAGAGTTTCCTGATCTGCTGCAGCCGTTCCATCAGCTTCTCGTCCACCCTTGCACCCCCTTTGTCTTGCGACCCTGTCCCATTATAGTCGCCGAAGTTTTCCCTTGTCAAACTTTCCCTCGCATCAAATCCAGGGCCGTTTCCAGGGAATCCGGCTGTATCCGAGCTTCGAAAAACAATTTGTTCCGGGTCTCTTTGCCGCATCGCCGGCAGCGATGGACGACCATGTAGCCCTTTTTCCCATCGTACTCCACCGCCACCGGTTCCATGAGTCCCCCGCACCCGGCCGCCCGGTCGCCGGGCAGCTCATCCACATGGCGGGACCACAGGCACCGGGGGCAGTGGTTTCGGCAGCTTCCGGGCAGCGGCGCCACCGGCAACCCGCACCGCGCACAAATGAAACCTTCGTTGCGCACGGTAAATCGTTTGGCCACCGCACCTCGCCTCCCGCCCCTTTTCCCTACTCGGTCGAGCCGCCGGTTTCCCTCGAAAACTAGTGGATCCAGCGGCTCACCGCCAGCTTCATGAGCCGGGCGGACACAAACCCCTCCACCCCGGCCGACACCAGAAGGACCCCTGCCATCGCCACCACCACCCATGAATACGCCGTCAGATGTCCGGCGAGATTCGTCCGGATTTGCCGGGCGAATCCCGCGCGCAGCAGCTCGAGGGAAAAAGCCAGCCCCGCCGTGGCGCAGGCCATCAACGCGGGCACGGCGAGCAGGTTCTGTGGCAACATCCCGGCCATCGACACAACAAAACCCGGCCACGCATATTGTTCCACAAAAAACGCCACCGAGAACCCCATCACAAAGCCTTTCAGAAACACCAGCCCGACGATGAGGGGCAGGCCGATGATCGACAAGCCGAATATCCAGATGAACGCCACCCATTTCATGTACACGCCCGCCGTGTGCCGAACGATGTCCGCCGGCGACGCCCCTTGGCCGGCGGCCAACACCGTGAGAAAACTGGCGACCTCGTCAGCCAGGATCTGTTTCTGGGCTCCCCCCAGGGAGTCCTCGATCAGGGCGCCGAAGAAGACCCCCACCAGAAACAGAACGGCCACGAACCGATAGAGCCCTCTGCGGGTTTGGATGTGCAGGTTGGCGGTTTGACGCCATCTGGAGTTCACCTCCGCCCCCTCCTTGTCCAAGATGTTCCATACTTATGCCGGACAAGGAGATCCTATGAAACCCTTTCTACTGAACCACCCGGCCGTAGCGCCCGCCTCCCCCGGTGCGCACCGCCAGGCGCCCCTCCCGGGCCCGAACCACGAGGTCGGCCAACGCCTCTCCCACCACCTCGGTGAGTGCCTCCCGGGGTGCCCTGTGGAGCACGCCCATTTCACTGCCGAAGGCGCGCAGAAGGGCCGCCCTCCGCTTCGGTCCCAGACCGGGAATGAACTCCAGCGGCACTTGATGGACATACGGGGGGCGGCCGGGAGGATGATGAGGTCGCGGGAGATCCGCCACCTGCGCCAGTCGGTCGAGAACGCCCATCACCACCCGGTCGTTCCCGCAGACCGGACACGCCGTCACCGGCGGCGCCCCGGCGGCCACCGTCCCGCACCGCGGACAGGCCGTGCGGTGGTATTTACCCAGGGACGGGTCTAGGCCGAAGTTTCCGGTTACCGCTCGCCCGTTCCGGGCTTTGAGGGCGAGGGACAGTTCCCGGAAACTGGGTTCCCGGAGGCGCAGGCGGTTGTACTCCCTTGCGATCCGGTCCACCGAGTGGGCATCGGAGTTGCTGACAAAAGAAAACGGCCCGAGTTCCGAGATTCGATCCGCCATCTCCGTGTCGGCGCTCAGCCCCAGTTCCACGGCATCCACCCCGCCCGGATCCACCATCTCCGCCATCCGGGCCGCGCAGCAGCCGTACAACCCCTTGTGAGGAGTGAAGGCATGGTGAATGATAAACAGCCCGCCCAGCCGCCGGCACACCTCCTGCAATTCCACCGCATTCCCCCGGATTCGCTGGGAGCTGAGCCCGGGGTTCGTCACCCGGGTCGCCAACCATTCGGAAAACGCCCGAAGTTCGTCCAAACCCGGCAGCCACACGCCAAAATGCGCCGCTCCGCCGTGAGGGCCTCCCACCTCCACCTCGGCCCCGGTCAGAACCAGGGTATTCTCCCCGTAGACCAGCCCTCCGTCCGGATGGGGGCGCAGCCGCCGTTGCGCGACGAGATCGTCGATCTCCTCGAGCACGCCGGTACAGGCGGCATCGACGATGCCGATCAGATCGAGACCTTTGCGCCGGGTGGCCTCTTCGAGGACCGCCCGGACGGTCATGGCCGAGGAAGCGGCCATTTTGACCGGCCGGCCCGCCGCCGTGCGCCCGATATGGATATGAAGGTCGGCGAACCATTCCCTCAGGCCGTCTCTCGCCCCTTCCGCCGGCCGCTCACCGCCCGTCACCATCCGAACTCCTTCCGAGTCTCCGCCGGTTCCGGCAAGCCGGGAGGACTCCGGGGGGCGCTCCGGGCTCATCGGCCCTTCTCCAGGCAGCCCAACCACCACTGCAGAGCCACCAGGGTTTTCCCGTCGCAGAACAGCCCGTCCGCCAAACCTCGTTTCACCTCATCGGCGGTCATGCCGGACACCTCGAGAAATTCATCCTCATCCGGGTGGTTCGCCCCGGCGGTCAGCCCGGTGGCGTAATAGAGATGCATGATCTCATTGGAGAATCCGGGGGATGTAAAAAAACGGACCACGAATTCCCAGTGCTCCGCACGATACCCTGTCTCTTCCTCCAATTCGCGCTTGGCGCAGGCCAGGGGGTCCTCGCCGGCCTCCAGTTTCCCCGCCGGCACCTCCTTGGACATGCGCCCGATCGCGTACCGAAATTGATCCACCAGCACCACCCGGCCGTCCCGGGTCTCAGCCACCACCGCCACGGCACCGGGGTGACGGACCACCTCTCTGGTGGTGCGGCCCCCGTCCGGCAGTTCCACCTCATGCACTTCCACGGTGACCACTCGGCCGGAAAACATCGTTTTCACCCCAACCGTTCGCTCGACGGTTCCAGGTCCTGACATCCTGCCTCCTCCTGTCCATGTCCTTCTGTCCCGCCCGGCCTCTACCCCTCTTGAACCGCCAGCGACAGGGCCAGGCGGACAGCGTCCCCCAGCGCCCGAACGCCGACCGATTCCCGAGGGGAATGACTGTGTTCGTATCCGACCCCCAGGGTAATCGCCGGAAGGCCCCGGCTGTTCAACACATTCGCGTCACTGCCGCCCATCGCCTCCCTGTACCGCACCGTAACCCCGATATCTTCGGCCGCCCGCCGAAACAGTGCGACCACCGGATCCGAAGGGGTCAACTCCATGGCCGGATACAGCACAGACGCCCTCACCTCGGCGTCGATGCGATGGGTTTGCGCCGACATCCGCACACAGAGGCCCATGCGCTCCATCTGTTTCCAAAGCCGTCCCGGATTGTAGCCCAGTGCTTCTGCCGTCAGATACATCGTGCCGCCGTCCCGGCCCCGGGTCCCCCCCAGTCCCACGATCCGGGCCCGAATGCCGGGCTCCGGCCGCCCGAGCCGCATGGCGGAAACGGCTTCGGCGGCCGCCCTCCCAGGATCCCCCGCAGGTCCCGGCCACCGCCCGGCCAACCCCGCGAACGCCCCCCGGACCACCGCTTGGGCGGGCGAGCGGAGCACCGCCGTACCCACCGGACCCGCCGCGTCAAACACAAACCCATAACGGGCTTGAAGTTGTCCCGTGTCAAAATGCCTGGCTCCCAACAGCCCCTCTTCCTCACAGACGGTGAACAGCAATTCCAACGGGGCATGAGAGATGTTCCCCTCCCGGAGCACCCGAACCGTCTCAAGCAGCACGGCCACGCCGGCTTTGTCGTCCGCTCCCAAAGGGTGGATGCCGTCTCCGACGATGCGGTCTCCCTGGACTCTCGGACGCACCCGGTGTCCGCCGCCCACGGTGTCCAGATGGGCGACGAACAGGAGCGGAGCGCGGTCGCGATCCCCCGGGATCCGGGCCATCACGTTGCCCGCATTGCCCCTGATCCGCCAACCGGCTTTGTCCTCCGTCACCTGCGCTCCAAGACCCCGGAGTCGCCTGCGCACATAATCGGCCATTCTCCGTTCGCCCCGGGACGGGCTGCGAATGCCCACCAACTGCAGGAACTCCTTCACCACCCGGTCTTCCACCGCCGCCGGACCTCGCCACCTTTCACAAGGGAATGTTGCCGTGTTTTTTCCCGGGTCGGGATTCCTCCTTGCCCTCGAGAATTTCCAGGGACTCTTTTAGTTTACGCCGAGTTTCCCGGGGATCGATCACATCGTCGACCATGCCGTAGGAGGCCGCGACATAAGGATTCGAGAATCGCTCGCGGTATTCGGCAATTTTCTGGGCCCGGGTGGCCGCGGGATCGGGACTTTCTTCGATTTCCTTGGCAAAAATGATGTTCGCCGCCCCTTCGGGCCCCATCACCGCCACCTCGGCGATGGGCCAAGCGTAGACCAGGTCCGCCCCGATGGCCTTGCTGTTGAGAGCCACATACGCTCCGCCGAACGCTTTGCGCAGAATCACCGTGATCTTCGGCACCGTGGCTTCGGAATAGGCGTACAGAATCTTGGCCCCGTGCCGGATAATCCCGCCGTGCTCCTGTTTGACCCCGGGAATGAATCCGGTGACATCCTCGAATGTGATGATGGGAATGTTGAAACAATCGCAAAACCGGATGAACCGGGCGATTTTGTCCGACGAATTGATGTCCAGACCCCCGGCCATGAATTTCGGATTGTTGGCCACAATCCCCACGGGCCGGCCGTCGATCCGGGCGAAGCCCACCACCGCATTTTTCGCGAACTGGGCGTGAACCTCCATGAAATCCCCGTCGTCCACCACCCGCTCGATAACCCTGCGGACGTCGTACACCTTCGTCCCGTCCACCGGCACGAGGTCGATCATCTCCTCGTCCCACCCGTCGTCATTCCGAACCGGACGCCGGGGCGGCCGTTCCCGGCTGCTCGACGGCAGAAAATCCAGAAGCCGCCTGACCTGACCGAGCACCTCTGCCTCATCCGGCCCGGTGAAATGGGCCACTCCGCTGAGGGACCCGTGCACCCGGGCCCCACCGAGATTCTCCGAGCTGATCGACTCTCCGGTAACCGCCTCGATCACCTTGGGCCCGGTGATAAACATCTGGCTCGTCCCTTCAACCATAAAGATAAAATCCGTGATCGCCGGGGAATACACGGCGCCCCCGGCACACGGCCCCATGATCACCGAGATTTGCGGCACCACCCCGGAATAGATGGAATTCCGGTAGAAAATCTGTCCATATCCGTCCAGGGACACCACCCCTTCCTGGATGCGGGCGCCCCCGGAGTCGTTCAGCCCAAGGATGGGACAGCCGTTTTTCGCCGCCAGATCCATGATCTTGGCGATCTTTTGCGCGTGCATCTCCCCCAGGGCCCCTCCGAACACCGTGAAATCCTGGGCGAAAATGTACACCGTCCGGCCGTTGATTTTCCCGTAACCGGTCACCACTCCTTCGCCGGGCGCGTCCATCTGATCCATGCCGAAGAGGGTTCCCCGGTGTTCGATAAACGGATTTAACTCCCGAAAGGTCCCGGGATCCAGAAGAAGGTCAATCCGCTCCCGTGCGGTGAGTTTGCCGCGGTCATGCTGTTGGGCAATCCGCCGGTCTCCGCCGCCCAGTTCCACCTTCCTCCGGCGCTCTTCCATATCGAGGATTTTTTCGATCAACGACAATAGACCTCCTTGCGTCGGTTCGACTATTCATCCACGCGCTGGCAAAACTCGGTCAACACGCCGCCGGTGCTCTTGGGGTGCACAAAAGCGATCAATTTCCCGTGTCCGCCCGGACGGGGCTCCTCATCAATCAACCGGCATCCCGCTTCCCGGGCCCTTCGCAGGCGCTCGGCCACGTCCTTCACTCGGTAGGCCACGTGGTGAATCCCCGGCCCGCGCTTGTCCAAAAACTTGGCAATCGGGCTGTCCGGAGCGGTGGGTTCAAGCAGTTCGACGGTGCTTTCCCCAACGGCCAGAAAGGCTGCGGTCACCTGCTGGTCCTCAATGACCTCTTGGTGAATCACCCGCATGCCGAGCTGTTCCGTATAAAACGGCAAAGCCTCCCGCAGGGACGGGACCGCGATCCCGATGTGGTCGATCCGATCCGGGGGCTCCGGAATGTCCTGCGGCACCTCTTTCCTTCGAACGTGGGTCCGGATAAACTCCACCGTCTCCTGAATCGACGTCCCCGGTGTGAATACCTCGGCAATTCCCGCCTCTTTGAGGGCCGGGATATCCTCCCGGGGGATGACGCCGCCGCCCACCACCAGGATGTCGTCCGCCCCCTGTGCCCGAAGCAGGCGAACCACTTCGGGAAACAGCTCCATGTGGGCGCCGGACAAAGACGACAGACCGATACAGTCCACATCCTCCTGGAGCGCCGCCGCCACGATCTGTTCCGGCGTCTGCCGCAATCCGGAGTAGACGACCTCCATACCGGCATCCCGCAGGCCCTGGGCGATCACCAGGGCGCCCCGGTCATGACCGTCGAGACCGGGTTTAGCCACCAACACGCGAATTGTCCGTTCCGCCACGGCATGTCACCCTTTCTCCTTCGTCACCGCCGACCGACCGGCCGGTTCAAATCTGTGTTCACCACTGTGCGGGCCGATACTCGCCAAAGACATCGCGCAACACGCCGCAGATCTCTCCCAGGGTCGCGTACCCCCGCACCGCATCCACAATGTACGGCATCAGATTGTCGGTTCCCTGCGCCGCTTCTTTCAACCGGGCCAGCGCCGTTTCAACCTCCGCGGCGCTGCGGCCGGCGCGGAGGTCCGCCAGTTCCTTCCTTCGCCGTTCTCCCAGTCGGGGATCCACCCGCAAGAGTTCCGGTTCGGGCTCGTCCTCCACCCGGAATGCGTTGACCCCGACCACGATCTCTTCACCGTTCTCCACGGCCATCTGGGTTCGGTAGGCGGCATCCCGGATTTCCCGCTGCATATATCCCGCCTCGATGGCCTGAACCGCGCCGCCCATCTCGTCGATCTTTTCAATGTATTCCATGGCCCTGCGTTCAATCTCATCGGTCAACTCCTCGACATAATACGAACCGGCCAACGGATCCACCGTGTCCGCCACGCCGCTTTCAAACGCGATAATCTGCTGCGTCCGCAGCGCGATCCGCGCCGACTCCTCGGTGGGCAACGCCAGGGCCTCGTCCCGGCTGTTCGTGTGGAGGCTCTGGGTGCCGCCGAGCACCGCCGCCAGGGCCTGGATCGTCACCCGTACAATGTTGTTATCCGGCTGCTGGGCGGTCAGGGTCGATCCGCCGGTCTGCGTGTGGAAACGCAGTTGCCACGATTTGGGATTTTTCGCTCCAAAGCGCTCCCGCATAATCCGGGCCCAAAGCCGCCGGGCCGCCCGGAACTTGGCGATCTCCTCGAAAAAGTGATTATGCGCGTTAAAAAAGAAGGAGAGCCGCGGCCCGAACGTATCCACATCGAGCCCCCGCTTCACCGCCGCCTCGACGTAGGCGATGGCGTTGGCCAGTGTAAAGGCCACCTCCTGCACCGCCGTGGAGCCGGCCTCCCGGATGTGATACCCGCTGATGCTGATGGTATTCCATTGGGGCACTTTTTCACTGCAGTAGGCGAAAATATCGGTGATCAGCCGCATGGAAGGCTTCGGCGGAAAAATATATGTTCCCCTGGCCACGTATTCTTTCAGGATATCGTTCTGGGTCGTCCCGCCCAGTTTTTCGGACGGGACTCCCTGCTTTTCTCCGACAACGATGTACATCGCCAACAGCACCGCGGCCGGAGCGTTGATCGTCATCGACGTCGTGACCTTGTCCAGTGGGATCCCGTCAAACAACTGCTCCATGTCCGCCAACGAGGAGATGGCCACCCCCACTTTGCCGACTTCGCCCCGGGCCATGGGGTGATCGGAATCGTACCCGATCTGTGTCGGCAGATCGAACGCCGTGGAGAGCCCGGTCTGCCCTTGTTCCAACAGATACCGAAACCGCCGGTTCGTCTCCTCCGCCGTTCCGAACCCGGCGTATTGACGCATCGTCCAGAATCTTCCGCGATACATGGTCCGCTGAACCCCTCGGGTGAAGGGGTACTCCCCGGGAAACCCGACGTTTTCCATGTAGCGTTTGAGTTCCTTTTTGTCGCCGCAGCGGGGGACGTACAGCCGCCTGACGACAATGCCCGACGAGGTCACAAAGGATTCCTTCCGTTCGGGTCGCTTTTTCACCGTCTGTTCCGTTTTCTTTTCCCATTCTTCATACCGCTGCTCAAAATCGGACACCCTTCTCACTCCTCTTTCCCAGCCCGCCGTAACCCATTCGATTATAGCATCCGGCGTTAGGATGCGCACCGGCGGAAAAGGCAAAGCCCGCCGAATCGACGGGCCGACATCGTGGGCCTCGGACACCTCCAGACGCAGGGACGCTACGACCATCGCGTGTCCGCCACCGGCGGGGCCGTGCATACCGCCCGCCGCGAGAGCGTCGCGGCGCCCCGTATCGTTTTCAGGCGGATCAGCGGCGGGCCTCCGCACGGTCCCGAACCCCCCGCACCTGTTCGTGGGCGTGATAGGAACTGCGGACCAGCGGTCCCGACTCGACATGTCGAAACCCTCGTTTGAATGCCTCGTCGCGAAGCCGGTCGAACTCCTCCGGAGTGTAATACCGATGGACTGCCAGATGTTTCCGGGTCGGCTGCAGGTACTGACCCACGGTGAGGATGTCGCAATCCACCGCCCGGAGGTCGTCCATCGTTTCCAGGATCTCCTCCCAGGTCTCCCCGACGCCGACCATGATGCTCGACTTGGTGGGAATGCCCGGCGCCAGCGATTTCGAGCGCCGCAGCAGCTCCAGGGACCGATCGTATTTCGCGCGGGAACGCACCCGGTCCGAGAGCCGCCGGACCGTTTCCACGTTGTGATTGAGGATGTCCGGCTCGGCCGCAAGCACCGTCCGGAGCGATTCTTCCCTGCCCTGAAAATCCGGAATGAGCACTTCCACCGAGCATTCCGGCGCCCGCCGGCGGATCGCCCGGATGGTGGCGGCAAACACCTCGGCCCCCCCGTCCTCCAGATCATCCCGGGCCACCGAGGTCACCACCACATGGCGCAGCCCCATGGCCACCACCACCTCGGCCACCCGTTCCGGCTCCTCCAGGTCCAGCTCCGTCGGCCGGCCGCTGGTCACCGCACAGAACCGGCAGGCCCGGGTGCAGATTCGCCCGAGGATCATGAACGTGGCCGTCCGATGGGACCAGCACTCATAGATATTCGGGCAGCGGGCCTCTTCGCAGACCGTGTGAAGAGTCTGCCCCCGCATCAACGATTTGAGTTCGCGGAAATTCTCGTTGGTCCGCAAATGGATTTTAAGCCAATCGGGACGGTGAGCCGGCCGCCCGGCCGTTTCCTCCGTTCCGGAAAGCACCCGCAATTCCTCCATGCAACCCCCACCTCACCCCGCTCAGACTAGATCCCGATGTCCTCCCGGTAGGCTTCCAGCCGCCCTTTGATGCTCTGCAGGAATCTCCCGCAAATCCATCCGTCCAACACCCGATGGTCCAAAGACAAACAGAGGTTTACCATGGATCGGACGGCGAGCATGTCGCCGGGCATCACCACCGGGCGCTTCGCGATGGCTTCCACGCTGAGGATCGCCGCCTGGCCCCCGTTGAGAATGGGTTGGGACAATACCGACCCGAATGCCCCGGTGTTGTTCACCGTAAAGGTCCCTCCCTCCACATCCTCCATGCGGAGCCTGCCCCGGCGGGCCTTGGAGGCCAGATCGTGCACCGCGTGAGCCAATCCGGTCACCGACAGCCGGTCGGCGTCGCGGATCACAGGCACCCACAGAGCATCCTCGCTCGCCACCGCCACCGAAAGATGGATCCGTTTTTTTATTATAATCCGATTGTCCGCCCAGGTGGAGTTCAGGATCGGGTATTCCCTCAGGGTATCCGCCACCGCTTTGAGGAAGAAGGGTAGGTATGTCAGAGGAATGCCCTCCCGGCGGCGAAACTCCTCCTTCAACCGCTCGCGCAGGCGGACCAACCCGGTGACATCCGCCTCTACCATGGTCCAGGCGTGGGGCGCCGCATGCACGCTTTCCACCATGTGCCGGGCGATGGCCCGGCGAATCGGCGAAGCCTCGACGATCTCGACATCCTCTTCAGGGGAAACGTCCGAAACCTGCGGCCCACCCGGCGCGGTCCCCCCGGCGGTTCGCACCGGATTCCCGGTCCGCTGCGCCGACTCCGGCCCGAAGGCCGGCCGCGCCAACCAGGCCAGCACATCACGCCGGGTTACCCGCCCGCCGGCCCCGGTGCCGGGAATCTGCTCCAGCCGTAAGCCGTACTCCCTGGCCAGTTTCCGGACGGCCGGCGAATAGCGTCCTCTCAGGGAATCCATTCCGACGTGCGACAGGGCGAACCCTGCTTCCCGGCGCCTCCGGTTCCCTGCCGCTTCCCGGGCGGCAACCCCGTGCGGCAGCCCGGACCCCGCCTCCGGAGCGGCCCATGACGATTCGGCCGCCCCGGCCGCCGTCTCTGCGGCGGGGGCGGAGGAGATCTCCGCCCCCCCGGCGGCGGCCGTCTCAAACGCTTCGATCAAGGCGACCGGCGTACCCGCCGGCACCGTTTCTCCTTCCCGCACGAGGCATTGCATCAGGATGCCCCCGGTGTCGGCGGGCAGTTCCGCCGTCACCTTATCGGTGATCACTTCGGCGATCGGTTCATATTTATGCACCGTCTCTCCGACCTTTTTGAGCCAGCGGGACAACATTCCCTCGGTGACACTCTCCCCCAACTGGGGCATTTTGATTTGGATCATTTCGCCCCCTCCTCAAAACCGGGCCAACTCCCGCATCGCCCGGGCCATGCGGGGAACCGTTAACACATATTCTTTTTCCAGGTCGGGGTTAAACGGCATGGCCGGAACCTCCGGTCCCGCCAAGCGCATCACCGGGGCATCCAGGGAAAAGAGGGCCTTCTCGGCGATGAGGGCCGCCACCTCCGCTCCAACCCCGCCCACTTTGTTATCCTCGTGAACAATCATGACCTTCCCGGTTTTTTCGGCCGCCTCGAGGATCGCCGACTCGTCCAGCGGGCGCAGACTTCGCAGGTCCAGGACATGCGCGGAAATTCCCTCGCCCTGCACGACGTTCGCCGCCTCGAGGACCGTGTGGAGCGTCATCCCGTAGGAAATGACCGTGATGTCCGTCCCCTCCCGGGCCACCCGGGCTGTGCCGATGGGCACCGTATAATCCGCCTCGGGCACCTCGCCCCTGATGGACCGATAACATTTTTTGTGTTCGAAAAACAGCACCGGATCATCGTCCCGGATCGCCGCCTTGAGCAGCCCCTTGACATCGTACGGAGTGGCCGGCGCCACCACTTTGAGGCCAGGAATGTGATAGAACAAGGCCTCCACGCTTTGAGAGTGGTACAGGCCGCCGTGCACACCGCCGCCGTAGGGCGCCCGGATCACCAGCGGGCAATACCAGTCGTTGTTCGATCGATAACGCATTTTGGCCGCCTCACTGATGATCTGGTTCACCGCCGGCAGGATGAAATCGGCAAACTGGATCTCTGCCACAGGCCGCATGCCGTACAAAGACGCCCCGATCGCCACGCCCACAATGGCCGACTCCGCCAGCGGCGCATCCAGCACCCGCTCCGCTCCAAACTCCTCCAAAAGGCCCAGGGTGGCCCGGAACACGCCGCCCCGGACGCCCACATCCTCACCGAGGACGAAAACCGACGAATCCCTAGCCATTTCCTCCCTCAGCGCGTCCCGCACCGCTTCGATATACGTTTTCAGCGCCATGGCCCTCACCTCCGCCCCGGTTTTCCGCTCATCCTTCCCGGTACACGTAACGCAGCAGTTCGTCCGGATCGGGGCCTTTCGCCCGCTCGGCGTACGCCGTCGCCTCGTCCACTTCCATTTGCACCTCGTGGTCAATAGCCCGCAACTCGGCCTCGCCGGCAACCCCCGTCTCCGTCAGATATTGTCCGAAACGGAGAATCGGATCGTTTTTTCGGGCCTCCTCCATCTCTTCCCGGGACCGGTAGGCGCGGTCGTCATCATCGCTGGAATGCGGGGTCAATCGCACCGTTCTCGCTTCGACCAGAGTCGGGCCTTCCCCCCGCCGAGCCCGGTCCGTCGCCGCTTTCATCGCCCGGTACACTTCCAGCACGTCTCCGCCGTCCACGGCGATCCCCGGCATGCCGTAGCCGGACGCCCGGTCGGCCACACGGGCGGCGGCCAGTTGTTTCCCGGCGGGAACCGAGATGGCGTATCCGTTGTTCTGGCAGAAGAACACCACGGGCAGCCGGTGCACCCCCGCAAAATTCAGTCCTTCGTGAAAATCCCCCTGGTTGCTGGAACCTTCCCCGAACGAGACGTAGGCCACCACATCGTCGCCCCGCATCCGCGCGGCAAGAGCGATCCCGACGGCATGGGGGATCTGCGTGGACACCGGACTCGAGCCGGAGACGATCCGGTGCCGCCGACTGCCGAAATGGTTCGGCATTTGACGTCCGCCGCTGTTGGGATCCTCGGCCTTGGCGAACGCCGCCAGGAGCAAATCCCGAACCGTCTGGCCAAAAGCCAGCGCCACGGCCGTATCCCGATAATACGGCAGGACATAATCTTTCGACCGGTCCAAGGCGTACGCGGCTCCGACCTGGGCCCCTTCGTGGCCTTGACAGGAGATGACAAAAGGAATTTTCCCGGCGCGATTCAGGACCCACATCCGCTCATCCGCCCGGCGCGCCAACAGCATGAGCCGGTACATGGCCAGGACATCCTCTCGGGAGAGTCCCAGGGCCTCATGGCGATTCCGCATTTCCACACTCATCTCCGATGCCTCCTTTGCTCCGAACGCCGTCCGGGTGATTCCGCCCACGCGGATCAATGGTGAACCACGTATGTGCTGCGCACCTGCCTCAAGACGGCGATCCGCTCCTCTGCCAACCGATCCGCCGCCTGGTTGGCCGGTATGCCCTTCTTTCTGGCCATCGCCAGGACGTCCCGCACCCGGTCGTAGATCTGGTCCACCCGGGTCCGCACCCGCTCCGGGCTGTAGCCCTGCATTTCATCGGCCACATGGATGACCCCGCCGGCATTCGCGACGTAATCGGGCACGTACAGAATTCCCCGGGCTTCCAGTTCGGACCCGTGCCGATCTTCCGCCAGTTGATTGTTCGCCGATCCCGCCACGATCCGGCAGTGCAGCCGGGAGATCGTCCGGTCGTTGATGACCCCGCCCAAGGCACAGGGCGCAAATACATCGCAGTCGACATCAACAATCCCGTCCGGATCCGCGCGTCCGGCTCCAAACGCGTGAATGGCCCGCGCGACCGCCTCTTCCCGAAGGTCCGCGACCACCAGATTCGCCCCGGCGCCGTGCAGAAGCTCGCACAATCGAAACCCCACGCTACCGAGCCCTTGCACCGCCACCGTCCGTCCCGCCGGGTCCTCGCTCCCAAAGACCTCTTTTAAAGCCGCCTGGATGCTGCGAAACACCCCCAGCGCCGTCATCGGACTGGGATCACCGCCGCCTCCTGAGGATGGAGACACCCCGGTGACGTAAGGGGTTTCCAGCCGGATCCAATCCATCTCCCGGGTGCCGGTGCCGACATCCTCGGCGGTGATGTACCGGCCGGCCAGACTCTGCACATACCGGCCGAACGCCCGAAAGAGGGCTTCGTTTTTGTCCGTCAGGGGATCTCCGATGATCACCGCTTTCCCGCCGCCGTAATTCAGCCCGGCCACCGCCGCTTTGTACGTCATGCCCCTGGCCAAACGCAGGGCATCGACCACCGCCTCGGACTCGGTCGCATACGTCCACATCCGGCAGCCGCCCAGGGCCGGCCCCAGGGTGGTATCGTGGATGGCAATGACCGCCCTGAGTCCCGAAGACGCATCCTGACAGAACACCACCTGTTCGTAATCGAACGACGCCATGGTCTTGAAAATATCCATGTCCGCTCCTCCGTTTCATCCCGGACGAGCTCGTCTCGACCGGTCATCGCCTCACCGACATTCTGCACGAAGAATCGGAGCAAAAATCATGCCATAAAAAACGGCGCCGCAGCCACAATCCCGACGCCGAAGGGGACTCCATGAAACGCCCCGGAACGTGCAATAAATTTCATTGTATGAAATTTATTGCAGGCAAGATCGTTCGCTCCCTCCCCCTGTCGAGATTCAGGCACCGCAAGCGGAGCGGGGTGAGAGTGCCCCTTCACCCCGCCCGGTGGTCTATCCCAAGTTTCTCCAATTTGTAATATAAATTACGCACCGAAATCCCCAAGCGCCTGGCCGCCTCTGTCTTGTTGCCCGCGACACCGGCCAGGACCCGCTCGATGTGGGCCCGTTCCGCGGCCCGGACCACGTCTTCCAGCGTCCGTCCATCTTCCGCCGGGGCCGGTTCGACAGAGGTCGCCCCCAGGTCGGACAACGGAAGATGAATCACATCAATCCACGTGTCGGTGTATCCGATGCGGATCATCGCCCGGCCGATGACATTTTCCAGTTCCCGGACGTTTCCCGGCCACGGGTATTCCTCCAGCCGCCGGATGGCTTCGGGGGTGAGTCCGACCACCTGGCGGCCGAATTCCTGGTTGAATTTGCGCACGAACTGCCGGGCCAACGGTTCGATATCTTCCGTCCTCGCCCGCAGGGGCGGGAGGAGGATGGGCATGACGTTCAGGCGATAATACAGGTCTTCCCGAAAGCGCCCCTCATGGATCGCCCGTTCCAGATTCACATGGGTGGCGGCAATGATCCGTACATCCACCGGGATCGCCCGGGTGCCGCCGACCCGCACAATCTCTTTCTCTTGAAGGACCCGGAGGATTTTCACCTGGGTGCCGAGGGGCAGTTCGCCGATCTCGTCGAGAAAAATCGTGCCTCCGCTCGCTTCCTCAAACAGGCCTTTTTTGCCTCCCCGCTTGGCCCCGGTAAAGGCGCCCTCCTCGTAGCCGAACAGTTCGCTCTCCAGCAGCGACCCGGACAGAGCGGCACAATTGACCCGGATGAATTGGTGGTAGCGCCGGGCACTTTCGTTGTGAATGGCGTGGGCGAACAACTCCTTTCCCGTTCCGGACTCCCCCCGCAAAAGGACCGTGGCCGGGGTTTGGGCCGCCGCCCGGGCCAGTTGAACGGCCGACGTAAAAGCCGGACTGTGACCGACGATATCCTCAAAGCTGTATTTGGCTTCGAGTTTTCGGATCAACCGCTTGGCGCGATCCAGTTCCTCGGTGAGTTTTTGTATCTCCGAGATATCGTGGATCACTCCGACACTGCCCTTGAGTTCCCCGTCCACCACGATCGGGGCGCAATTCACGATCACCTCCCGGCGGGCCGGCCCCACCTTCATGGGTACACCTTTGACCGCCCGCCGGGTGCGGAGCACCTGGTAATGCATGCTCTCCCCCTCGGCGATATCCACAGTGGCCGGCTTGCCGATCACATCCTCGGGCCCGAGGCCGGTGAGCCGGGTGTAAGCCGGGTTGATGAGAATCCCCTTTCCCTCGCGGTCCACCACGGAAATCGCGTCCTGGGTGGCATTGATAATCGCTTCAAGGAGGGTCTGAATCTCCCGGAGATTGGTGACTTCCTCCGCCAGCCCGAGGAGCTCGGTGACATCCCGGAAGACGGCCACGGCTCCGACCACGCGGCCGTCGCGGTCGCGCACCGGCATCCGATTGGTGATAATTTTCACCCGTCCGAGCTCCTGCAACTGATTGAGCTCCGCCCGTCCGCTTTGCAACACCACATGCAGGCGGCTGTTCGGGATGGTGTCCCTGGCCTCGGTGCCCAGCACCTCCCCGGCGGACAGGCCGGTGAGCCGCTCCGCCGCCGCGTTGAACAAGGTGATCTTCCCGGCCTGATCCACCGCCATCATGGCATCGTGGGTGGAATTGAGGATGACGTCCAATTCGTGCCTTTTCCGGGAGAGCCGGTCAATGAGCTGCTCCTTCTCATGCAGCAGCGCCATGAGCAGGGTGGCCACGGCCCCGGGTACCAGAGTGACCCCCGGCGGCTTGGCGCGTTCGATCGCATCGTAGACGTCCGGATCGCCGGTGGCCTCCATCACGACATCCACCCTGTCCAAGTGCCGCCGGTAATCTTGGCCCACTTCGATTCCCCATTCCCGGGCCAGACGCATGGCCGGCGCCTCGGGGTTGAGGTCCACCACGGCCACCACCCGCACGGCGGCCAAGGGGTAAAATGCCCGAAGCAACGCCGCCCCGCCCTTTCCGCCTCCGACCAACAACACCCTCACCATCGGCATCCCCCGCTTTCCGGCCCTTTACACCTTCTCAGTCCCATTATAACAGGGGCCGAACGGTCCGGCTGCTTGTCCCCCGGACAGGGCAGTGAACAGACGCGCCGACTCGTGAATTTCGGTATACTGGGGGCAGGACGGGTGATCCGATCGGATCGTCAGGTAGAAAGCGCCTCATCAGAATGGAGGTTCACACATGGGAGTCCTGATCTCCTGGATCATTCTCATCGGCTTTTTCCTGCTCGGCGGCTACGGCGTGACCCTGATCCGGAATGCGGTCATGGGCCACCTCCTGGATGCCTCCCAACCCTGGCTGTGGCCCACCCTCGCCGGGCTCGTGCTCACAGCCGTCAGCGTCGGCTTCCTCGGCGGGTTTATCCACTATCGGGAGAAAAAGCGCGGCAAAGTGAAAGGGGCCCGGAGCGGGAACGGTCAGACGCCGCCGAGCCCGCCCCCCTGTTGCTTTACATCGGAGCGGCGGCCGTAACCGGGTCTCCGCCGACCACAAGGAACCGGGGCGGCATCGACAATCGGCGTCGACACCGCCCCGCACCGTCCTCCGCCGCGGCCCTCCTCATCCGCCGCGGGGCAAATACGTCTGTGTCGTCTCCGGCCCGGTCAATCACGATGTGCGATCCGGCCCGTGTTGGCCATGCGCGCAGTTCGTGTCGCCGGGCGCACCCGGGTGTGGAGGCCGGGGCGAACCGTGGCCGTGCCCATGATCTTCGGCCCGGCCGTGATCCCGGATCCGGCCGGTGAGCACGGCCAGCGCATGGGGCAGCACATCTTCCACCGCCTCGAGACACTCCCGGACACCTTTGGGGTTCCCCGGCAAATTCAGAATCAACGTCCGTCCGCGTATCCCGGCCACCGCCCGGGAGAGCACGGCCGTGGGTGTCAGCGCCGACGTCGCCGCCCGCATCCGTTCGGGGAGGCCGGGCACCTGGCGATCCACCACCGCCAGGGTTGCCTCGGGAGTGACGTCCCGGGGCCCCAACCCGGTGCCTCCGGTGGTCAGGACGAGGTCCACTCGATCGACATCGCAAAAATGGATCAGTGCCGCTTCGATGACGGCGCGATCATCCGGCACCACCCGGTGGCCCTTCACCTCCGCGCCCCGGCTCGAAGCCCATCCCCGGATCCACTGTCCGCTGCTGTCGGTGCGTTCCCCCCGGGCTCCCTGATCGCTGCAGGTGAGAATGGCGGTTGACCACGTCCCGGTCATCGCCGCCCCTCCTTCCCAAGAAGCGTCCGTTCAAAATCCCCGCTTTTCCCTCCGGTCTTCCGGATCAGGCACACCGATGCCACCTCCATCGCCCGGTCCAGCCCTTTGCACATGTCGTACACGGTCAAGGCCGCCACCGACGCCGCGGTGAGCGCCTCCATCTCCACTCCGGTTGGCGCGACGGTGGACACTTCGCTCTCGATCTCCAGTTCCGCGGACTCCGCCCCCGGCGGGAACTCGCGAGGAAAAAAGCGCAAATCCACATGGGACAATCCAATGGTATGACACATCGGGATCAAGTCCGGGGTTCGTTTGGCCGCCATGACCCCGGCCACCTGAGCCACCGCCAAAACATCCCCTTTATGCACCCGGCCGGCCTGGATGGCCGCCAAAGTCTCCGCCTTCATCCGAACCACCGCCCGGGCCACAGCGGTGCGCTTGGTGGGTTCCTTCCCGGAAATATCCGACATTCTCGCTCTTCCCTGATCATTAAAATGGCTCCACTCCGCCATGTACGCGCCTCCTGTCGCCCCTTGCCAACTCGCCGGGGATTCGTTACTGTGATGGTGACGTCCCGATCCTCCGAGAATCCCCGGATCCTCGGAGGATCGGCGGTCTATTCTCTGCCGGGGAAGTGAAGGGATCGCCATGATATCCGATCAGGAACGGTATTCCCGCCAACTCCTCTTCGCCCCGATCGGAAAGTCCGGTCAAGAAAAACTTCGCACTTCCCGGGTGGGCGTCGTCGGCCTGGGTGCGCTGGGAAGTGTGTTGGCCAATCATATGGTCCGGGCCGGGGTGGGTTTTGTCCGGTTGATCGACCGGGATTTTGTCGAACCGAGCAACTTGCAGCGCCAAATGCTCTACGATGAGCGGGACGCCGCGGAATCGCTGCCCAAGGCGGCGGCCGCCGCAGCACACCTCCGGGCATTCAACAGCCGGGTGGAGGTGGAACCGGTGGTGGCCGATCTCACTTGGCGCAACGCCGAAGACCTCCTTCGCGATGTCGATCTGATCCTCGATGGCACCGACAATTTTGAAATCCGGTATCTTTTGAATGATGTCGCGGTGAAGCACGACATCCCCTGGATCTACGGCGGCGCCGTCTCGGCACGGGGAGTGGTCCTTCCCATCCTCCCCGGCGGCGGTCCATGCTTACGATGCCTGTTTCCGGAAACGCCCGCCCCGGGGGATGCCCCGACCTGCGACACCGTCGGGGTCATCGGACCGGTGGTGGACGTGGTGGCCTCCCTCCAGGCGGCGGAGGCCCTGAAATGGCTGGTGGGCGACCGGGATCACTTGCGCCGTCGCATGATTCACCTGGACCTGTGGACCAACCAATGGTCGGAAATCGACGTGTCCGGGGCGCGAAGGCGGGACTGCCCCACCTGCGGACTGCGGCAGTTTGACAGCCTCGCCCCCAGAGAACGGGAAACCGTCTCCCTCTGCGGCCGTCAGACCGTTCAGGTGACATTGAACGCCAAGCTGGATTTGGATGTTTTGGAGCGGCGGTTGACACCGCTCGGACGGGTCCGCCGCAACCCGTTTTTGCTTCGGGCCGAGATCGAAGGCAACCGGTTGACCCTTTTCCCGGACGGCCGGGTGCTCGTCCAAGGGACAGACGACGCCGCCGCGGCCCGGTCGATCTGTGCCCGTTTCATCGGCATCTGACGACGGGGGCTCACTGCCCCGCCTCCCGACAACTTCGTCTTCCGCCCGCCCCGGCCTGTCATGGACTCGCCGGGCCGGGCCTTGCCCGCCGTTCGAGCTTTCGGCCCCCCTCCGCCGGCAACTGTCGGTGTCGTCTCTTCCCGCTAGGCACTCGATGCGAGCCTCCGGATTTCCGCCATGACCAACTGGGCAATATCGCTGTAACTGTCGGTGACCGGATGAATCGGCCGCCCAATCCGAATGCGAACCGGGGCGAACAACCCCGCCGGACCCTGGATGGCCACGGGCACGATGGGCGCCCCGCTTTTGACCGCCAACATGCCCACCCCGGGCTTCGGGGTCGGCCCGGCTTTGAACGTGCGCGAGCCTTCTATGAAAATGGCCAGCACCCGGCCGTCGCGCAACAGACGCAGGCTATGCCGAATGGCCCGGATGTCCGGCATCCCCCGGTGTACGGGAAATCCGCCGAGATAGCGGATGAGCGGATTGAACACCCGGTAGCGAAACACCTCCGCTTTGGCGATAAAATAGGGCTTTCTCGGCAGATAGGCGCCGAGGAGTATCGGGTCGAGCCAAGTCGGGTGATTGGCCGCAACGATCACCGCCCCCCGCACGGGCATCTGCTCCATCCCCGACACCGAAACGCGAAAGATCGCCCGAAACACCAAGCGAACCAGCCATCGCAACACCCTGTACACGCGGTGTTCACCTCTCCATCCGAGGCCGGAATCCATAGCCGGTGGTCTGTGTTTTTATTTTACTCAGTCAACGGGATTTTGACCAGCAGCCCGCCCGGGTGCGGTTGACGGTGCTTCCCACTATGCATAAAATAGAAAGTGGCCATTGAATTTCGTAACACGAAATATATACTGTCGACTTCAAAAAGAGAGGTGGTCAACGGGCCATGCGAACAATGGAGGAAGAAAGGCGAGCCACCCGGGCCATTTATGCCACCTGCCTGGCCGCGCTGTTCGGATTCATGGGCATCGGCGTTGTGGATCCCCTGCTCCCGGTGATCGCCTCCCAAATCGGCGCCCAAAAGTGGCAAATCGAACTGTTGTTCACGACCTATATTTTTATGATGGCGATCGTGATGATTCCCGCGGGCATTTTCGCGGCCAACCGGGGGAACAAACCCGTCATGGTGGTCGGGCTGGGACTGGTCACCCTCTTTGCCCTGTTGTGCGGTTTGTCGGGCGGCGTCTACTCCCTGGCCGGCCTTCGCGCGGGCTGGGGCATGGGAAACGCCATGTTTTTCGCCACTTCGATGTCCATCATCATCGGACTGTCGACCAATCTCGAACGGAGCATGGGCCTTTACGAGGCGGCCCTGGGAATGGGCATGTCCATCGGCCCGCTTCTGGGCGGCGTGCTCGGTGCCGTGAGCTGGCGCTGGCCCTTTTTTGCCACCAGCGTCCTCATGGCCGTGGCCTTCGTCCTCACCCTGGTGACCGTATATGAGCCGGCGGGCCAAAGACACCGGCGAGGCTTTCGGGATTTTTTGGGCGCCATGGGACATCCGCCGTTTCTCGGGGTGGCGTTGGTGGCCATGTGCTATTATTTTGCATTCTTTACCATTCTGGCCTATTCGCCGATTTTCCTGCAAATCCCTTCGTTGGAATTGGGACTGATCTTTTTCGCCTGGGGATTGTGCTTGGCGTACGGATCGGTAGTGTTGGCCCACAAACTCCTCGATCGCCACGGGGGAGCCTGGGTGGTCAAATTCGGCCTTACCGCCATCGCCGTGGTGTTGATTCTGCTGATCGCGGTGCCGTCATTTTGGGGCCGGGTGGCCATCATCATTTTGTCTGGACTGTTCTGCGGATTGAACAACACCACGTTCTCCACCCTGGCCATCGAGATGAGCAACGCCCAGCGAAGCATCGCGTCAGGGGCGTACAATTTTGTGCGGTGGATGGGGGCGGCCATCGCTCCGGTGGTGGCCGGATTCGCGGCCGAGCACTGGTTCAACACGGCGCCCTACCTGATTTCCTGTGTCCTGGTGGCGATCGGCTTGGTCGGCGTGTGGTTGACGGTGCGCCAGAATAAGGTGATGACCACGCAACACTAGGCCGGAAGGGGCCGGACCGTTTCCCGCCCCGGCGGGGCGGCGAACCACCGGGCCGCCGGGTGGGGATGAGTGCGCAAGAAAGCCCTCTTCCCGGCAGGGAGGAGGGCATCGTGCGCCCGAAGTCAGGCTTCCTGGAACAGCGGAGTCGACAGATAGCGCTCTCCGGTGTCAGGGAGAATGGCCACGATGGTTTTGCCTTTGTTTTCGGGCCTGCGAGCCAACACCGAAGCCGCGTGGTATGCCGCCCCGGAGGAGATCCCCACGAGCAAGCCCTCTTCCTTGGCCAGGAGCCGGGCGTCGGCAAAGGCTTCTTCGTTCTTCACCCGAATGACTTCGTCGATCATTGCCGTGTTCAGCACCTCAGGCACAAACCCGGCGCCGATGCCCTGGATCTTGTGCGGCCCCGGCTGGCCGCCGGACAACACCGGGGAATCGGCCGGCTCCACGGCCACCGCCTTGAATGAAGGCTTCCGCTGTTTAATCACCTCGGCCACGCCGGTGATGGTACCGCCGGTCCCGACACCGCTGACCAGAATATCCACCTTGCCGTCGGTGTCCCGCCAGATCTCCTCAGCCGTGGTTTTCCGGTGGATCTCCGGATTCGCCGGGTTCTTGAACTGTTGCAGGAGGATCGCTTTGGGGAACTGCTTGACCAGCTCCTCGGCCTTTTTTACGGCGCCCTTCATCCCCTCGGGGCCCGGGGTCAGGACCAACTCCGCGCCAAACGCTTTGAGCAGGCTTCGGCGCTCGACGCTCATCGTTTCGGGCATGACCAGAATGAGACGATATTGTTTTGCCGTGGCCACCATGGCCAGGGCGATTCCGGTGTTCCCGCTGGTTGGCTCCACGATCACCGTGTCCCTGTCCAACTTGCCCTCCCGCTCGGCCGCCTCGATCATCGACAGTCCAATACGGTCTTTGACACTGCCGCCGGGATTGAAAAACTCGATCTTGCCAAGCACTTCAACCCCGGTCTCGTCGCTGATGCGGTTCAACCGGAGCAGCGGAGTCCCGCCGATCAATTCCGCAACACTTTTTGCCACTGCCACCTGACATCTCTCCTTGTACAAATGTCGTCTCTCAGGTTTGCCCCGAAAGACCGGAGGATATGTGTGATCTCCCTGGAGAACCTACAATGCCGATGGAAAAACTTAATTTAATGCCTGTGTTAAACATAGCACATCTTTTCCACGTTGTAAAGGACATCCGCGGAATTCTCTTCCTCCCCGCTCGCCCCCATATTCTTGCCTTCATGGTTCCTTCACGGTCAAACGGCCGACGCGGCGAGGAAGCGCCGAGGGTCCTTCGGCACCCAACATGCCCGAGGGGCAAGGCCATAAAAAAACCCGGGAATCACCCGGGTCTTCGGAACGCCGCCGCCAAGGACCTGTCAGGACTGGGACGGCTCGGCAAACAACTCTTCCAGCTTTTTTTCGACATTCTGCAGGCCGCGATCCCCCGCAGCCCGAAATTTCAACTTCCCCTCGTTGTCAAAGAGGAAAAACGCCGGCACGTACTGGTTCTGGTACGCATCGGCAATACGGTGCAGATTGTCCACCGCCACCGGATGGCGAATACCGTATTCCTCGATATCCTTTTTCACTTTCTCGATATCGGTATCCGCTTCTTGTCGGGGCATGTGGACCGAAACCAACTGCAGCCCTTTCGGTACGAACCGATCCCGATAGGCCAAAAGGTCCGGCAAGGTTTCATGGCAGATGTGGCAAGACACCGCCCAGAAGTGGATCAGGGCCGGCCGGCCCGTCTCCACCTTCGGCGGTCCATCGGCCACCAGCCACTCGGTTGCACCTTCCAGCCCCGGAAATGGGGTACCCAAGCGCATGGGCATAACGAGTCCCCCTCTG
This sequence comes from Kyrpidia sp., assembly GCA_029960885.1. Lineage (GTDB taxonomy): Bacteria > Bacillota > Bacilli > Kyrpidiales > Kyrpidiaceae > Kyrpidia. The sequence continues at coordinate 114,633 of JASBVV010000046.1, forward strand.
CTATCGTCGCCCCGGCCACACCCTGATCAAACTTCGAGGAGCTTATCGCCGGGCTTCCAATCGGCCGGGCACAAACCGCCGGTCTGCAGCGCCTCCAACACCCGCAGCGTCTCGTCGACACTTCGCCCGATGTTCAGATCGTGAACGACCTGATACCGCAAAATTCCCTCGGGATCAATAATGAAGAGCCCCCGCAACGCCACCCCCTGCTCCGGGATCAACACATCGTAAGCCCGGCTGACCGCTTTGGTGATGTCGCTGCCCAAGGGAAAGCGAATCTCCCCGATCCCGTTTTTGTCCCGGGGCGTATTGATCCACGCCTTGTGGACGTGAACGGAGTCGACGCTCACCCCGAGAATCTCCGCATCCAGATCGAAGAACTCTTGGGCACGGTCGCTCATCGCCGTGATTTCCGTCGGGCACACAAAGGTGAAGTCCATCGGGTAAAAGAACAGCACCAGCCACTTCCCGCGATAATCAGACAGGCGCACCTTCTCGTCCAACGTCTTCAGGTTCTTCGTGCTCAACATTTCAAAATCGGGTGCAGGTCTTCCTACCAATGGCATGGGTCACAGCCTCCTTATGTAGAATTTCCTCCAAAAGACAGGTGCGGAGCCATGGCCCCCGCTCCTGGACTCGAGGACCATCCTTGACAAGGACATTATACAACAATAACGAGTATTAATCAATAATAAGTTTTCCTTTCCCACCCCCTTCGCTTCATCATTTTTCTCCCTTTGTCCGAAACGCCACGGTTTGCTATGATGGACCCGAAGGAGATGATTCCCATGAGCGAAGCCGTACAAACCCTCGAAGGATGGTTTGCCCTGCACGATTTTCGCCGCATCGATTGGCGGCACTGGATTCAAGCGTCCAGGGAAGAACGCCGGAACATGCGGGAGGCGTTCCACACCCTCGTCGCCCAGTGGGAGAACATCGAGGCCGAGAAACGGGGGAGCACCGCCCTGTACACCGTGGTCGGCCAAAAGGCGGACCTCGTGATGATTCATCTGCGCCCCACCCTCGAAGACCTGGAGGCCACCGAACGAGCCTTCGACCTATCGGCCTTTGCCGCCGTGACCCAACCCGCCTACTCCTACGTCTCCGTGGTGGAGCTAAGTAATTATACCACGAAACCCGGGACGGACCCCAGCGACGACCCCGCGGTACAGAGCCGGCTGAAACCGATTTTGCCGAAAACGGCGCACGTTTGTTTCTATCCGATGAACAAACGGCGCGAGGGAGTGGACAACTGGTATATGCTCGACATGGAGCAACGGCGGACCATGATGCGCAGCCACGGGGAGATCGGGAGGCGGTACGCCGGAAAGGTGACCCAGATCATCACCGGATCCGTGGGTCTGGATGACTGGGAGTGGGGCGTGACCCTGTTTGCCGATGATCCCATCACCTTTAAAAAGCTGGTCTACGAAATGCGTTTCGACGAAGTCAGCGCCCGCTTCGGGGAATTCGGCCGTTTTTTCGTCGGCAACCGCCTGAGCCGGGACCGGATCGATGTCTGGTTGCCCGAGTGAGGTCCGTGGCACGGTGATTGTCCGAAGAACGCGAGTTCCCGCAAGGCCGGGCGACGGTCGTCCGGGCTCTGCCGTTCTCCTATCCGGGCGGGACTCCCGGGCCGAAGTCTCCTGTCGCATGCCCGAAGGGGCAATTCGAACTCCCGAAAGGAGGCGAATGCCTGGTCTGATCTGCTTGAATCCGAGATTCAAGTGGGTTTTGGAACCAGGAACCACACAATGAAAGGACGGATCGTTGCGATCCACGTGGGCAAACCCCGGTGGATCCCAGGATCAGGGGATGGTCCACAACGGCCGTGGAGAAGCGCCATTTTTAAGGCGGCCGTCGAAGGGCCGGTATGGTTGGGAACCACGAATCTCCAAGGGGATGAACAAGCGGATCTGAAGCATCACGGCGGTCCGGACAAAGCGGTCTTGGCCTACTGCACCGCCCATTATCCCCTGTGGCGGGCGGAACTTGGCCTTCCCTTGCCGAGTACCGGGGGATTCGGCGAGAACTTCGCCCTCTCCGAACTGACCGAGGCGGACGTGTGCATCGGCGACATCTTTCGCGTCGGTGAGGCACTGGTGCAGATCTCCCAGCCCCGCCAACCCTGCCATAAGCTCGGCCGGCGCTGGAACCTCCCGGAGTTGCCCGAACGGGTTCAGGCCACCGGACGCACCGGGTGGTATTTTCGCGTCCTGGAAGAGGGGATGGTGGCACCGGGCCAAGACGTCGCGCTGGTCGATCGGCCGTTTCCCCAGTGGACCGTGGCCCGTTGCAACGACATCATGCACCATCGGCGGCGAGACCGGGAATTGGCGGCCGAGTTGGCCGCCTGTCCGGCGCTGTCCCAAAGTTGGGTGACCACCCTCAGCCGCCGAGCCCAGGGTCGTTCAACGCCGGATCCGCGCTCCCGTCTGTACCCCGAAACGGAGACCGAGGCCCCCTGAGCCGGGGCCACCGGAAGTTCCCTGAACTGGTTTGACCTCCAGGACCGAGATCGGCGCCTGGTGTTTGTACGTCGTTCCGGCCGCCTCAACCCCTGGAGCGCACTTCGAATACGGCGAACTTCAGGTAGTTGCTCTCCTCGCTCCCGTGGATGACCGGATGATCCTTCGCCGCGCCCCGCAACTCGATGAGCCGAAGGATTTTCCGGGCGTCCACGGCCGCGTCGGTGATCGTATCCAAAAAGAGGTCCCGGTGCATGTGCCAAGAACAGGACGCCGTCACCAAAAAGCCGCCGTCCCGGACCAACTTCATCCCTCTCAGATTCATCTCTTTGTATCCCCGTATCGCCCCGGCCAGGGCCTGGCGGGATTTGGCAAACGCCGGCGGATCGAGGATGACCACGTCGAAAAGCCGCCCCTGATCGACGAACGCCCTCAATTGATCAAAAGCGTTCGCTTCGTAAAATTCCGCCCGGCCCGCGAACCCGTTCCGGGCGACATTCTCTCGCGCCAAGTCCAAGGCCTCCCCGGATTGGTCCACGCAGATCACCTTCGACGCACCGAATTTCAACGCGTGAACGGCGAAAGAACCGATATGCGTAAACACGTCCAGGACCTCGGCTCCGGAGACCAACGGGGCAATGGCCGAGCGATTTTCCCGCTGATCGAAAAAATACCCGGTCTTCTGCCCCCGCCACACGTCCACCCCGAAGATCAATCCGTTCTCCTCGATGTCCACCCGCTCGGGCACCCGGCCGTAATCCCGTTTCACCTCCAGGGGCAGCCCTTCCTTCTGGCGAACCGGGACATCGTTGCGAAGCAGGATGCCTCGCGGAGCCACCTGTTCCAGCAGGGCTTCCCGGACCAAGGGCCACAGTCGCTCCATGCCGAGGGCCAACACCTGAACCACCAAAACATCTTCGAATCGATCCACAATGAGCCCGGGAAGAAAATCGGCCTCCCCGTAGATCAGCCGGCAACTACTCACTCCGGGCAAAAACCGCCGCCGCCAGTTCAAAGCCGCCTCCACCCGGAGCCGGGCCCACCGGGCGTCAATCGGTTCATCCTGTCGATAACTGAGCACCCTCACGAGGATCTGTGAAGCGGGATTGATATACCCCGTGGCGAGAAAATGTCCTTGGTGATTGACGACTTCAACCCGTTCCCCGGGCTCCGCCCGTCCCTCCACCCGGTCCACCTCACTGCGAAAGATCCACGGGCTCCCCTGTTCGAGACGTTTTCTCCTGTCCCTGCGCAGCACCACTTTCGCCACACATGCGACCTCCTCCACCGTATCGACACCGGATGTCTTCGGCTGCCGGTTCAGGCTTGGCCCCTCGCTGCATATAGATGTCCTATCATTCCATGTTCAGGGGGACGGGCGATGTACGCATGGTTCGGACTCTTCGCAGGGCTGGCGGGGTTTCTCGGCGGCATGTGGACCCTCCGTCTGGGCTTGGAACCACTGGCCGCCGGGCACCTTCCGGCCCTGCTCAATCGATTCGTCAAAACCCCGCTGCGCGGACTGATCACCGGCACGGTGGTGACGGCCGTTCTTCAGAGCTCAGGGGCGGTCACCGTGATCACCATCGGCCTGGTGGCGGCGGGCACCCTGTCTTTCCCTGACAGCGTGGGCATCGTCCTCGGCGCCAACATCGGCACCTGCGTCACGACTCAAATTATCGCTCTGCAGTTGGACGCCCTGGTCCTGCCCTGCCTGGTGGCCGGCGTCTTTTTGACTCTGACTTCCCGAAAACTGTGGCACCACATCGGGATCACCCTGATCGGATTCGGCATGATTTTTATGGCATTGAAATTAATGACCCTCTCCCTCCGGCCCATCGGCCAGGCGGAGTGGTTTCGCCGACTTCTTCTTGAATCGTCCGACGACCCTTGGCTCGCCGTGCTCAGCGGCACTGCCCTCACCGCCCTGGTCCAGAGCAGCAGCGCCACAACGGCCTTGACCATCGCCCTGGCCGCCCAGGGGCTCGTCGATCTGCCGGGGGCCGTGGGAATTGTGATCGGGAATAACGTCGGCTCCTGCGTCACATCGGTGTTGGCCGCCGTCGGCGCACCCACCCAAGCCAAACGAGTGGCGGCCGCCCACGTCCTGTTGAACGCCCTGGGAGCCGCCGCCTTCATCCCTGTTCTTCCCCATTATGTCGCCCTTGTCGAACATACCGCCGGAACGCTGCCCTTACAGGTGGCCAACGCGCACACCCTGTTCAATATCATTTGTTCCCTGGCGGTCCTGCCCGCGGCCCGCCCTTACGCCGCCCTGATCGAACGCCTCATCCCCGAAGGGAGAAGAGATCGGTGAAGGCGACCCGTCCTCTCAGGCCCACTCATTCAGCGCCCGAAGGGCGGCCTCAAAAATCGCCGTGTTGTTGGGATAGCCTTTGGACAGTTGAAGCCGCAACGCCTCTTTTGCCGGCACCCAGCGGGCTCCGGCAATTTCCTCCTCTTGGTGCCGGATGGTGTCCGTCTGGGCTTCCACCAAATAGTAATGCACCTCTTTTTCGCCGGGTTGACCGTCCGGCCGGGTATAGCCATACCTCACTGTTCCGATGGGACGGACAATCTTCCCTCGGATGCCCGTTTCCTCCTCGATCTCTCTCAGGGCCGTCTCGGAAATGGTCTCTCCGGGATCTTGATGACCTTTGGGTAATGAGACGTGCCCAAAACGATCATCGATCACCAGAATTTCCCATACACCGTGACGTTGACGAACCACCACGCCCCCCGCCGCCGTCTCCATCGGAACGCCTCCTCTCACATGTGGGATTTAGTCCGTTTTGCCGGCTGCGACCGCTCTCTCCTCACTCTCCGGAGCCATCTGGAATACCCCCGGACTGTCCCCCATTTCGGCCCGGTTTCCTTCCTCTTCCGGAGCAAAGGTCAACTGCCGGACCAAGGATCCGTACGACCGCTCGGCCCCCGGGTCCTCCAGGCGCACCTCCACCAACTGACCGATCATCGAGGGGTCCCCCGGGAAAACCACCTCGAGGTAATTGTCCGCATGGCCGACGAACAGAGGAGCCCCTTCCTCCGCCGTCCGGCCGTCGAATGCGGATTCGACCACCACGGCCAAGGTCTTTCCGACAAACCGCGACGCATAAGCCCGGGTCAAATCTTTCGAGAGACGAACCAACTGGCGCACCCGCCGCTCTTTGACCTCGGCCGGCACTTGGTCCGGGTAACGGGCCGCCGCCGTCCCGCGCCGGGGTGAATAGGGAAAGATATGCAGTTGGCTGAACCTCAACTCCTCAATCAGGCGCCGGGTCGCTTCGAATTGCTGCTCGGTCTCCCCGGGGAACCCCACGATCACATCGGTGGTGAGGGACACCTCGGGAAGAACCTCTCGAATCCGGCGAACCGTCTCGGCATACTCCGCCACGGTGTACCGCCGCCTCATCCGGCGCAGCACCTCATCGTGGCCGGACTGCAAAGGGATATGCAGATGGCGGCACACTTTCCCCGAACGATGCAAGACCTCCAGCATCCGCTCGTCGATCTGGCTCGCTTCGATCGAGCTGATCCGGATTCGCCCCAGACCTTCCACCTGGGTTTGCAGGTCCACCAAAAGATCCGCAAGGCTGTACCCGTCCAAATCGGTCCCGTATCCGCCGGTATGGATGCCGGTGAGCACGATCTCCCGGTAGCCCGCCTCCACCAATCGCCGGGCTTGACGGATCACATTCTCGGGCTTGCGGCTGCGGATGAACCCCCGGGAGAACGGGATAATGCAGAACGAGCAAAAATTGTTACAGCCGTCCTGGATTTTCAAGTTGGCCCGGGCCCGGTCGGTAAACGCTGGAACATCCAATTCCTCGAACTCCCTGACCCGGCGCAGATCCGGAACCACATGGAACGGCCGGCGCTCCTCGCGCACTTTTTCGACCCACTCAACGATCCGCCCCCGGCCGTCATTGCCCATCACCAGATCCACTCCGGGGATGGCGGCCACTTCGCCCGGCGCCACCTGGGCATAACACCCGGTCACCACAATGGCGGCCTCGGGGTTCCGGCGGATGGCTCTGCGGATGACCTGCCTGGATTTCCGATCTCCGACATTGGTCACCGAGCAGGTGTTGATCACGTACACATCGGCTTCTTCGTCAAAAGGAACTTGAACATAACCGGCCTTCTGAAACAGATGCCAGATCGCCTCGGTGTCGTAGGCGTTGACTTTACAACCCAACGTATGGAAGGCCACCCGGTTCACCGCTCGCGCTCCCCCCATTCTCCAAAATGATACATCACCGCGGAGAGGGCCGCCAAGCCCGCCGTCTCCGTGCGCAAAATCCGCGGACCCAGGTGAACCGGTTCCATCCCGCAGGTCACGGCCTCCTGGACCTCGGCGGGCTCCCACCCTCCTTCGGGCCCCACCGCCAAAACGATTCGACCCGCTTCGCTCCCGTTCGCCAATGCGGCGGCCAGGGGCCGTCCTCTCCGGCACTCATCCAGAAGCAGGGCCACATCCGCCTTGCCCGCCCAACCCCACGCCTCCGCAGGAGTCGCCGGCTCAAGGATCTCCGGGATTCGGGAGCGCTTTGCCTGTTCCGCCGCCTCCTTGGCGATCCGCCGCCAGCGCTGGACTCGCCGCGCCTCCCGGTCGCCTTGGTAGCGGACGACGGACCGGCCCGCCATCACGGGCACCACCCTGGCCACTCCCAGCTCCGTCGCCTTCTGAACGATGAAATCCATTTTATCATGTTTCGGAAGTCCCTGCAGGAGGGTCAATTCAATCCGCGGCTCCCCGTCGTCCTCCACCACATCCCCCAAACTGAGCCGGACTTCAGAGGGACTGATCGATTCGATGACGGCCACCCGCACCGGCCCCTCTCCACGGCCGCACTCCACCATCTCACCCGGAGCCATGCGCATCACCCGGGCCATATGATAGGCATCTTCTCCGCGCACGATCACCCGATCGCCAAAAAAACAAGAAGGCGGCACCAGATAACGTTGCATCCGGCCCCCCCCCTTCACAGTTGTATCGTGATGACGCGTCTATGTGCCGTTGGAACAATCGCGCACACGCGGCGCCCGCCGCAGCACCGCGAGACGCGTGTCGGCGACAGGCCGCCGCAGATCCGTCGCCAACACATCGTCAAGCCCCTCCGGGGCTCTTCGATTCTTCATCGCAGGCCCGCGCACCAAATCCCGCGCTTCTCTGTCTCTGCAAAGCGTGAGATAGACCCTCAGGAGATCGTGACGGACTTTACCGCAACGGACACAAACAACAGACAGGCCATCGGGCGAGAACTCCCTCTCCAGGGTTTACTCTACCACAGGCCGGTCTTCGAGCAAGCCTTGGAAGTCCGTGAACTGTCCCGCCGGTGAGCGCTTCGCGACCACAGACATCGCTACAGCCCATTTAACCGCCACATCCTCCAATTCTTCATTGTCCATGTCGCCGCCGCGGTCCCCTTGCCCATCACGCCGGTCCCCACCACACCGGAACAATCGTCCAATCATCGGGCTTGCGGCATCTGCCGGATGGAACGCACGAATGCTCCAAGGTCCCGATTAAATCGTCCGGGATTCTCCCAAAACGGACTGTGGCCGGTTTGGGAGTAGAACACCGCCCGCGCACCGGGAATCAAGCCGGCGTGCCGCCTTGCCGCTTCCGGGAGAACCACGCGGTCTTCACTGCCGTGCACGATCAATACGGGCTTTTGAATCGCCGGCAGCAGGTCGTCATTCGAGAGTCTTCTCTTCATCATGCCTTCCCGTACAAAAGGGGGAACGGTCCAGTTGAAACCGAGAAACAGATACAAGTCCTCTTGTGAGAGTTTTCCCGCCGTACTCAGTGCAATCAACCGTTCCAGAACAGGCTGACTCTCCGCGATCGAATCCGAGAACGAAGGCCGGACCAACGCCAAGAATTCCGAACCGAGTTCGGCAAAAGATTCCTTGACGCCCGTTCGCGTCACCGCCCCGACCAAGACGAGCCCGGCAATCCCGTCCTGCCCATGATGACGCAGATAGTCGCACAGGACGAGCCCGCCGTACGACCAGCCGACAAGAACCGGCCGATCCAATGCCAACTCCGCGATAATGGCATGGATGTCGTCAGCCCACAACTTCGAATCGGCATAAACGCCCGGCGGTTTTTCGGAACGCCCATGCCCTCGAAGATCGACCGTAACCAGCCGAAATTCGTCGGACAACGCAGATTCCGTTTGTTTCAACCACACCAGATGATTCTGAGAAAACCCGTGAATGAACACGATCGGTTTTCCTCTTCGGGCCCCACTCTCTTCCACAAACAGTTTGACCCCGCCCCCGCCTTCCACCATGTGAGCAACAACCCGCCTGCGCAGCATCGATCCCAACACCTCTGTCCCGGTTTCACTCGATCCAACACCCGCCCGACGAGCCGGGAACCCCCCTTCAACCAGGATTCATGGACCATCGACGTGACCCGCCAGGGTGAAGACAGCGTCCTCACCGGGGCCGGCGTCATGGTCGCCGAGCGGTTTTTCAGCCGGTAACGTTGCCGCCCGCCGCCGTGTCCGCCACCCGGGCCGCCAGTGCCGCCCACGCGCCCTCCCGCCTCACACCGTTCACCCGGAGACCCGCGCCCTCCATCGCCAGGGCAATCCGCTTCTCCTGCTCGACAAGAATTCCGGATGCGACGAAAACGCCTCCGGGCAACAAATGCCCCCGCACGTCAGGGAGCAACCGTTCAACCAGATCTGCCAACAGGTTGGCCACGAGAATGTCCGCCCTCTCGTCCGCTCCGGAAAGGAGATCCCCCCGGCGCACCTCCACCCGATCCGACACCCCGGCCACTTTCGCGTTGTGCCCGGCGGCATCAACGGCCAGCGGATCGAGATCGACAGCGAGGACCCGGACCGCGCCCAGCTTCGCCTGAAACGGTAGAGAATGCCCGACCCGCAACCGACATCGAGCACCCGACAGCCCGGGGTAACCCTGTCCACCAACCATTCCAGACACAGTCGGGTCGTCTCGTGGGTACCGGTCCCGAACGCCATCCCGGGATCGATCCGGACGACCACCTCACCGGGGGCTGGGTCGTACGACTCCCACTCCGGACACACGGTGAGGGTGCGGCTCCTCCCCCGAACGGTCACTGGACGGTAATACCGTTTCCACGCGTCCGCCCACTCGGCCTCCCGGATTGTCCGGATCGCAATCTCACCCCTTCCGGGATCGAGACCCCACCCGGAGAGCGCTCTTACCCACCGCTCCAAGTCGGCGACCAAGCTCCGCCACCGGGCCGGCTCGCCGGGCCAGTACCCGGACACCACGGCCTCCCCTCCCGTCCTGTCGGGACCGCCCGCCTGCCCGACCGGGTCCTCCGGCTCATTCAGTTCTCCGAATTTCGGCACGAATCCGGGACCCAGGGGATCCGCCTCGTCGATGGCCACCCCCCGGGCGCCCAGATCGCGCAATCTGGCGGCCACTGCCTCCACCGCCTCTATGGAGGTGTACACTTCCACCGCCGTCCAGAGATTCTTCCCCCCTTGGTCCACATGCGCCCCCGTGACTCGTCACCCCCTCCCGTTTGGACATCCGTTCAAACCGCTCCCAACCCGTGGTGGACGGACCTGACCGCCGGACTCCTCCGGCACGACCCATGGCCATCGGCCGAGACTTCCTTCGGCAAGTCGGCGGGATCACCGCTCATCCGTTTCGGCCGCCATCCCGGGTGAATGCGTTTTTCATCCGTTCAAAAAATGTCTGGTTCTGCTCATGGGTCTCTTCCCCGAGTTCATCGCCCAGATCCCGAAGGAGTTGCTTCGCCCGTTCGGAGAGCCGGGTTGGTGTCATCACCACCACCTGCACATGCTGGTCCCCCCGTCCGCCGCCCCGGAGCCGGGGAATTCCCTTGCCTTTCAGCCGGAAGGAGGTTCCGGTCTGGGTTCCGGGCGGCACCCGGAGTTGCATCCTCCCCTCCAGCGTCGGCACCTCGATTTCATCCCCCAGTGCCGCTTGGACAAAGGTAATGGGCACCCTGCAGTGCACATCGAACCCGTCCCGCTCAAACACCGGGTCCGGCCGGACATGAACCACGATAAACAGATCGCCCGGCGGGCCGCCCCGGGAGCCGGGCTCCCCGTGACCGGCCAACCGAATCCGGTTTCCGGTATCCACGCCTGCGGGAACCTTCACGCTGACCGTTCGCGCCATCCGCACCTGGCCGCGACCCTGGCATTTCGGGCAAGGGTCCGGAATATACCGTCCATCCCCGTGACAGCGGGAACACATCCGCCGGGTGACCATTCGCCCGAGCGGCGTGTTCATCACCGTTTCCTGTTGCCCGGTGCCTCCGCACACCGGGCAGCGCTCCGGCCTCGTCCCGGGCCGGGCTCCGGTGCCCCCGCAACGGTCGCAGGTTTCCGTCCGGGGAATGCGGATCTCCTTTTCCGTGCCGAACGCCGCCTCCCGAAAATCGACACTCAGGTCGTACTCCAGATCGGCTCCCCGCTGGGGACCGGAGCGCTGCCGGCCGCCGCCGAAAAACATGTCGAACAAATCTCCAAAACCGCCAAAATCCCCGAAATCAAAGCCCGGACCACCCGCCCCGCCGGGACCGCCGCCTTGGAACCCCGGTCCCTGTCCGACGCCGGCGTGGCCGAATTGATCGTATTGACGCCGCTTGTCGGAGTCGGACAACACCTCGTACGCCTCGTTGATCTCCTTGAACTTATCGGCCGCTCGGGGATCATCCTTGTTCACGTCGGGATGGTACCGGCGCGCCAGCTTGCGGTACGCCTTTTTGATGTCCTCCGCGGACGCCCCCCGTTCCACCCCGAGCACTTCATAGTAATCTCGCTTGCTCACCGAAACACCCCCTCTCCCGGTCCTCCCAACGGCGGCGAGATACGGAAAAAGCCAAAGCCGCGCCGGCGTCCGGGTCGGCTTTGGCCGAATCGATCACTTCTTGTCGTCGTCCACCACCGTATAGTCGGCGTCCACGACCTTCTCGTCCTTTGCGCCTCCGGTTGAACCCCCGGCCCCCGAGGCGGTCTGTCCGGGGTTCTGCGATGCCTGCTGGTACAGCTTCACCGACAACTGCTGGACCACCAGTTGCAGTTCTTCCACGGCTTTCCTGATCGCCTCGATATCGTTGCCCGCCAACGCATCCTTGACTTTCTGTTTGGCGGCCTCCGCCTTCTCCACATCGGCTTTGTCCACTTTTTCCCCGATGTCCTTCAGAGTTTTGTCGGTGGTATAAACCAAGGAGTCCGCCTGGTTGCGAATCTCGATCTCCTCCCGGCGCTTTCGGTCCTCTTCGGCGTGCATCTGGGCTTCCTTCACCATCCGCTCCACTTCCTCCTTCGAGAGACCGCTGGAGGCGGTGATGGTGATCTTTTGGCTCTTTCCCGTGCCCAGATCTTTGGCCGAGACGTTCACGATCCCGTTGGCATCGATATCGAACGTCACTTCAATCTGCGGAACGCCCCGGGGTGCCGGAGGGATATCCGCCAGGGTGAAACGCCCAAGCGTCTTGTTGTCCCTCGCCATCTCCCGTTCGCCCTGAAGCACGTGAATTTCCACCGACGTCTGGTTGTCCGCCGCCGTGGTGAAAATCTGGCTCTTGGACGCGGGAATGGTGGTATTGCGCTCGATCAACTTGGTGAACACCCCGCCGAGGGTCTCGATTCCCAGCGAGAGCGGCGTCACGTCCAGCAACACAATGTCTTTCACCTCGCCGGTCAGCACTCCGGCCTGGATCGCCGCCCCCACGGCCACCACTTCATCGGGATTGACCCCTTTCGAGGGCTCCTTGCCGATAAACTTTCGGATGGCCTCCTGAACTGCGGGAATCCGGGTGGACCCGCCGACGAGAATAACTTTGTCGATCTGGGCGGGGGTCAGTCCGGCATCTTCCAACGCCTGGCGGGTGGGCCCCAGGGTCATCTCCACGAGATCCGCAGTCAACTCCTCGAACTTCGCCCGGGTCAGGTTCACCTCCAGGTGCTTCGGCCCAGTGGCATCGGCGGAGATAAACGGCAGCGAAATCGTCGTGGTCAAGGCGCTCGACAACTCCTTTTTCGCCTTTTCCGCCGCGTCTTTCAGCCGCTGCAAGGCCATCCGATCCTGACTCAGATCGATCCCCGTGTCCTTTTTAAACTGATCGACCAGATAGTCCATGATCCGCTGGTCGAAGTCGTCTCCCCCCAACCGGTTGTTCCCGCTGGTGGCCTTGACTTCAAAGACCCCGTCACCCAGTTCGAGGATCGAGACATCGAACGTCCCTCCGCCGAGGTCAAAGACGAGAATCGTTTGATCCTCCGATTTGTCCAGCCCGTAGGCCAGGGACGCCGCCGTCGGCTCATTGACGATGCGAAGAACCTCCAGACCGGCGATTTTGCCGGCGTCCACCGTCGCCTGGCGCTGACTGTCGTTAAAATACGCCGGGACGGTGATCACCGCCTGGGTGACCGGCTCTCCCAGATACGCCTCGGCGTCGGCCTTCAGTTTCTGCAGAATCATCGCCGAGATCTGTTGGGGCGTGTACGATTTGTCGTCGATGGTCACCCGGTGGTCGCTGCCCATATGGCGCTTGATGGAAATAATCGTCCGGTCCGGATTGGTGATCGCTTGCCGCTTGGCCACATCCCCGACCAATCGCTCCCCCGTCTTCGTGAACGCCACCACCGAGGGCGTGGTCCGTCCCCCTTCGGCATTGGGGATCACCACGGGTTCGCCGCCTTCCATCACCGCCACACAAGAGTTGGTCGTGCCCAAGTCAATGCCGATGACTTTGCCCATGCTCAATTCCCTCCTGTGTCTCCGCTCACTTTGACCATCGCCGGACGCAAGACTCGATCCTTATACCGGTATCCTTTCCGGAATTCTTCAACCACCGTGCCCGGCGGCTCTTCGGTGTCGGACACCTGGGCGATCGCTTCGTGGAGATTCGGGTCAAACGGCTTTCCCACCGTTTCAATGGCCGAGACCCCCTCCCGTTCCAATACGTCGCGAAATTGCCGCACCACCATGTCCACCCCCTGAAGGAGGGATCCGACATCGGTGGACTGCTGACCCGACTTTAACGCCAACTCCAAATGATCCAACACCGGCAGGAACTTCTCAATCACACCCGCCACCGCCGCCGACGCCCATTCCTCACGCTCTTGACGAGTCCGGCGGCGGAAGTTCTCAAAATCCGCCTGCATGCGCAGCGCGCGCTGTCGCCAGCTCTCCGCCTCCTCGCGCAACCGCCGGAGCTCCGCCTGAACCTCCTCGGCCGGCGGCTCCTTGAGCTCACCCGAACCGGCATCCTCGCCGTGATCCTCGAATCCGGCCGCCTCTCCGGACGCCCCCTTCTCGCCTGCCATGGCGGCCCCGGCCCCCTCCCTTTCTCTGTTGTTTCCGCCGCCCTCGGCCGCCGCCGTCTCTCCCGAATCCTGTCCCGGGCCTGCCCCCGTCCCGCCGGGACCTCCCCGAATCGCCTCATCCTGTGCATGGGATTGGTGCCCCTGCTTGTCTTCCACCACCGTCCACCCCTTCATAAAGCCAAAAATATGGGCGGCAGAGGCGATCAATGTCCTCCACCGCACCCCGCTGTGTCATCCGCCCCTCAGAGTCCCCCGCGATTAAACAGGTCGGTCAAAACATGGGAAAGGTAATGGAGAACGCCGATCACCCTCCCGTACTCCATACGGGTCGGGCCCACGACGCCGATGATCCCCACCTGTCCTCCGTGGATCCGGTAAGTCGCCGTGGCCACGCTGCACTCCTGGGCAGCAGACAGTTCATTTTCGTACCCGATGCGGACCTGAACGCCCTGGCGCATCGGGGGACCCACCAACTGAGCCACCCCGTTCGCATCCTCCAACATCACCAGAAGGGGTTTGAGTTTCTCGAGATCTCGAAACTCGGGCTGCTCCAGAATCTTCGTGGTTCCTCCCACATAGACCCATTCTTCAGTGGGAGCCGTCAGTTCATCAATCAAGTTCAACACGCGCTCGTACCGATCCACGTGGCGACGCAGTTCCAACCCGATCTGCTGTTCCAATTTCTCCTTCAGTTCGCTGATGGAAGCGCCCACCAGGCGGTCGTTCAGCAGATCCACCAGTTGCTGGATTTCCGCCAAATCGGCCGGATCCGGGAGGATCACCGTCTTTTTCTCCACGTGACCGCTGTCCGTCACCAGGATGGCGACCGCCGCCCACTCCCCGAGGGGCACCACCTGAATATGGCGCAGTTTGGCCTCTTCGCCCATGGGTCCCAGCACAAAGGCGGTATAATTGGTCAACGTCGACAGAATCCCCGCCGTCTGTTTCACCACGTGTTCCATGGCATCCAGCCGTTCCCGGAACAGCCGCCGTATCTGGGCAATCTCCCGGGGACTCAGAAACGACGGCTGCAACAGGTGATCCACGTAAAACCGGTATCCCTTTTGGGACGGAATCCGCCCCGCCGATGTATGCGGTTGTTCGAGATATCCCATCTCTTCCAGATCGCTCATCTCATTGCGGATCGTGGCAGGGCTCAAGTGCGCTTCCATTCGCTTGGAAATCGTACGGGAACCGACGGGTTCGGCAGAACGGATATAATCATCGACAACCAACCGTAAAATCAGTTGTTGTCGCTCGGTGAGCATGGTCCGTCACCCCCCGCCTGTTAGCACTCGAACACACCGAGTGCTAAACCTCCATACGTTGAAAATACCAAAGACCGTCAGACTTTGTCAACGGATAGGTCGAGAAACGATTGGAACACTTCGTTGCTGATCCACAGTGCATCCCGCGCCATCCGTATCCGCGACCCCTCCCGAACCAACAGACCCGCACCGAGATGCCGGGCCACTGGGCCGGCAAACACCTCAAAAAGCGAACGTCCGTGGCGTTGCCGAAACCGACCGTCTTCCACCCCATCCAACAGGCGAAGCCCAAGGATCATCGTGTCCTCCATCTCCTCCTGTTCAGACACCCTGTGTCGCTCGGCGATCGGCACCTCGCCGGACAACACCCGGTCCATGTACGCCGGCACATCTCGAACCACGGCGTACCGCACCCCCTCCACATATCCGTGGGCGCCGGGACCGGCCGCCAGATAGGGTTCATTGTGCCAGTACACCAGATTGTGACGGCAACGATGCCCCGGCTTGGCAAAATTGCTGATCTCATACTGTTCATACCCGGCCCGGTCCATGGTCTCCATCAGTGTCCGATACATTTCCGCCTCAAGGTCTTCCGGCGGCAGGGTGAGAAGCCCTTGATCGTACCAACGCCCGAACGGGGTCCCGTCTTCCACCTTCAGGCCGTATGCCGAGATGTGATCCGGGGCCAACCCCACCGCTTCCGCCAGGGTGTTCCGCCACTGGTCCATGGTTTGACCCGGCAAACCGAACATCAGGTCCAGATTGAGGGAAAATCCGCCTTCCGCCCGGGCGAGCTCCACGCCGCGGCCGACCTCTTCCACCCCGTGGGAGCGTCCCAGCCGGTTCAACAATTCCGCTTGAAACGCTTGTACCCCGAAGCTCAGCCGGGTCACTCCCGCCGCGCGAAAAACGGCCAGCTTTTCCCCGTCCACCGTTCCCGGATTGGCCTCGACGGTGATCTCCGCCCCCGGCGCAAGATCGAAGGCATCCTGAAGCGCCTTCCACACCCGCTCCCACTGCGAAGCCGACAACAGGGTGGGGGTCCCTCCCCCAAAGTAGACCGTCTCCAGCGATATCCCGGGAAATTGTTCTCCAAGCCCGTGAAGCTCACTCGCCAAAGCCTGGACAAACCGGTCCCGCACCGGGTCCCCGGCCACATACGAATTAAAATCACAGTAATAACATTTGCTCGCACAAAACGGAATGTGCACATAAAGCGCTTTGACGGGAAGCCCTTTCATCCGCTTCGCCTTCTTTCCCGGACCGAGACTCAAACGGCGCCCGGCGACCCCGCCGCGCGCCGTCATTCCATTTTCAGAACCGCCATGAAAGCTTCCTGGGGGATCTCCACATTCCCCACCTGCTTCATCCGCTTTTTTCCCTCTTTTTGTTTCTCCAGCAGCTTCCGCTTGCGCGTGATGTCACCGCCGTAACACTTCGCCAGGACGTTCTTTCGCAGGGCCCGGACCGTCTCCCGGGCGATGACCCGGTTGCCGATCGACGCCTGGATCGGCACTTCGAACAATTGACGTGGAATGAGTTCTTTCAGCCGCTCACACAAGGCCCGCCCCCGGTGGTACGCCCGGTCCCGATGGACGATGAACGACAGGGCATCCACCATTTCTCCGTTGATCAGGATGTCCATGCGCACCAGATCGGAAGGGCGATACCCGGCCAGTTCGTAGTCAAAGGACGCGTACCCTTTGGTGCTCGATTTGAGCCGATCAAAGAAATCGTAAACGATCTCCGTGAGGGGAAGGGCGTAAACCAAGGTCGCCCGATTTTCGTCCAGATATTGCATGTCCTTGAATTCTCCGCGTTTCTCCTGGCACAGTTCCATCACGGTCCCGACGTAATCCTCGGGCACGATAATCGATGCATGGACAAAAGGTTCTTCGATCCGTTCGATTCGGGAGGCGTCGGGCATGCGGCTGGGATTGTCCACGGGAATCATCTCCCCGGCGGTGGTGTACACATGGTAAATCACGCTCGGCGCCGTGGTGATCAATTGGAGACCGTATTCCCGCTCCAGCCGTTCCTGAATGATCTCCATGTGCAAAAGCCCCAGAAACCCGCAGCGAAAACCGAAGCCCAGGGCACCCGACGTCTCCGGTTCGTAGGTGAGAGCGGCATCGTTGAGTCCGAGTTTTTCCAGCGCTTCCCGGAGATCCTGATAGTCGTTCGAGTCCACCGGATACAATCCGCAGAAGACCATGGGATTGATCTTTCGGTAGCCCGGCAGCGGCCGGGCGGCGGGGCGGAATGCATCGGTGACCGTATCCCCCACCCGGGTGTCCCGGACATTTTTGATGGCGGCGGCCACAAACCCCACGTCGCCCACGGCCAACTCCTCCACCGGGGTCATCTTGGGTTTGAACGTCCCCACTTCCACCACATCGAACTCCGCACCGGTGGCCATCATCCGAATGCGCATCCCGGGGCGCAGCACACCGTTGACCACCCGAACGTATACAATGACGCCTTTATACGGGTCATAATGGGAATCGAAGATCAGCGCTTGCAGCGGAGCGTCCGGATCCCCTTCCGGAGCGGGAATGGTCCGGACGATCGCCTCCAGAATCTCCTTGATACCGATCCCCTCTTTGGCGGAGGCGAGAATGGCCTGATCGGCATCCAGGCCGATCACTTCCTCGATTTCCCGTTTCACCCGTTCGGGTTCCGCACTCGGCAAATCGATCTTGTTCACCACCGGGATGATCTCCAGGTCGTTGTCGAGGGCCAGATAGACATTGGCCAGGGTTTGGGCCTCAATGCCCTGGGCGGCGTCCACCACGAGCAGCGCCCCTTCACACGCCGCCAAGCTGCGGGATACCTCGTAGCTGAAATCCACATGGCCGGGGGTGTCAATCAGATGGAGAGTGTACGTCTCCCCGTCCGACGCTTTGTACTCCAAACGAACCGCCTGGAGTTTAATCGTAATTCCGCGTTCCCGTTCCAAATCCATCTGATCAAGCACCTGGTCGTGCATTTCCCGGGCGGTGAGGGCACCGGTATACTCCAAAATCCGATCCGCCAAGGTCGATTTGCCATGGTCGATGTGAGCGATAATACAAAAGTTTCGAATTCTCTTCTGTCTCTCCTGGGGATCCACGCGCCCCCTCCTCCTGTCCGCCAGCATCTTTCCGAATTATACGCTGTACAGGCGGACTCGACAAGGGACCGTCGGGCACCGGCCGGCGACCTCGATCAGTGGTCGGAGAACATTTTGACCAGGAGATCTCGGGTCTGGCCTTTGATCCAAGTTCCCGCGGCGATCCCCGCCTGCTCCACGGCCATGGACACGTCGCTGGTCGCCAACTCCACCCGCCGATTCAACCGTTCCCCCACGGGGGTCCAGGGCGGAGTGGGTGCCGGATCGCCGGCCAGGGCGCTGACTCCGCGCTGGGCCATGTCGATGCCGATGGCGATGATCCCTCCGCACATACACAGCAGGGCCGCATAGGTCAACAGACGTCCGAGGAAAGCCCGCACCGCGCATCCCTCCACGATCCAGTATGGTCAGGGCGTGGTGTGACCTAAACCGGCGGCCGCCCGGTCTTTGAGCAGGGCGGCGACGGCGTCCGCGAGACAGGAGGCCGTGCGATCCAATTCCGCCTCGGTGTTTTCCGGGCCGCCGATTTCAATCAAGACCATGTTCGGGGACAGGTCCTGGTTGTACGTGGCGTCGTAGGTAGTGCTGCGTTTGGCCCAAATGTCCCGGACCAAGTGGGGATACAACTGGTCCAACTTGCTTTTCATCGCCTCGGCCAACTGTTCGTTCGCGGCGTGGTCGGGATTGTTTCCGCCGATGATAAAACGGACCTTGGCATAGGTCTGATCGTTGATTGTGGTGGTGGTCAGGTCCCGAGGATCCGAATCCCGATGAACGTCAAAAATCATTTGAAGGCTCGGGTATTTGTGCAAGACGTCCTCCACCGTTTTCCTGGAAAAAGCGTACTCCTTGCTGTAATCCCCCATTGGATAATAGTCGACCGTGGTTTGCACAGCGGGAATGCCCCGCTGTTTCAAATCCTCCACCAGCCGGGCCCCGACCAAGGTGATGTTCTTCGTTTTGTCGTAGGCATCGTCAAAACGGGTGCGGCCGGGAAGCATCGGGAGAAAGGATTCGCGGTTATGGGTGTGATAGATGTATACCAACGGGTCGGAAGACGTCGAAGGCAGTCCGGATGTGTTCGGAGGAGCGGGCTGTTCGTGTCGAAAGAGTCCGGGGGACGGCGACCCGTCATCGGGAGGGCGAAGATCGACCGCCCGGCTGTCCAGAGCGATGGGGTAATCGCTGAAAGCCATACCCGGTACTGTCCATCCCAAAATACTGGAAGGGTGCGCCGGATCCACCTCGGTGAGACGGTCGAATAACGACGCCACCCAAGACGGGCGGTCACCGACCCCGCCTGGGTCTGTCGACCGGGCCATGAGCGGCATCCCCTCGTGGACCACGGCCGACCAGGTCTCGGGGTCCACCGCGCCCAGAATCCCGGCCCCTTCGGTGGGCTGGGGCCCCAAGATCACCAGGGCGGTCATGAGCAACACCGCCGATACGACAATCAGCCATGCGCTGACGGAGGCCCCGGGCCCGCGGCGAGGCGTGCGAAACGTAACAACGCGAAACGGTGACGGTTTTCGCATGGCCCACACCTCCTGCCGTCCTCTTCGGTACAAGCTATGCCGGCGGAGGGGCGGCTATGCCGCTCGGACACATTCACAGGTTTCGTGACCAGCCACTTTTCTTTTGCCCGTTTATTCGCTTTCAATGGGTAAATAAGGCGGCATCCTCCAGGGTAATCGCCGGGTGCAAGGCCACATTCAACCCCGTGGCCACAATGTGAGCGGCGTCTTCCACAAAAGCGTCGATTTCCTTCGGCGTCACCACGAGATTGTCGCCGAGAGGGTCCAGGATCTCTGTGATCCACCGGCGTTTCTCAGCCACGTCCACGGTGTTGAAGACATGGCGAACCTGTTCGGACACCCCCTTGGCCAATTGATGCAGCAAATAATCCAAGGCGTCCTGAATGATCGTCGTGGCCTCAACCACGGTGGGCACACCGATGGCCACCACGGGCACGCCCAGGGTTGCCCGGGTCAACCCCTTGCGCCGGTTGCCCACCCCGGATCCGGGATGAATCCCCGTGTCGGAAATCTGAATGGTGGTGTTGACCCGTTTCGTGGATCGGGAAGCCAATGCATCCACCGCCACCAACAGCTTCGGTTTGACGTGTCCCACGATCCCGCGAACGATCTCCATGGTTTCAATGCCCGTAATGCCGAGCACCCCCGGGGCCACGGCACTGACGCTGCGGTAGCCGTCTCCCATGATGTCCGGAATATGGTGAAACAGATGGCGGGTGACAAACAGCTTGTCGACCACCAGCGGGCCCAACGAGTCGGCGGTGACATTCCAGTTCCCCAGGCCCACCACCAGGGCCGACTCGGTTTCCGGCAGTTCGAGAAACCTGGACAGTTCCTCGGCCATCCTCTGAGATACCCGCTCCTGAAGATCGGGATCCCGCTTGCGCAAACCCGGCACCTCAAGGGTGCTGTACCGCCCGGGTTCCTTCCCCATCCTGCGTGCCGCCTGTTCATCGTGCACGTGCATCCGGGTGACCGTGATTCCCTCTTCCGTCCAGGTCTCCACGTCCACGCCCGGGATGTCGCCGCCCCCGGCCAGCTCATGGGCCTCCACCGCCAGGTCGGCCCGGGGATTCGACGAGCCGTCGTGCGCCGATTTCGGAGCAACACCGTCCGGCCATATTCCCTCATGTTCCCCTTTGCTCAATCGTTTCCAGGCATGGGCGTTCGTCCTTTGCAAACGCGTCCCCTCCTCCACCGTCTTGGCTCAGCACCGGTTTTAGTATGTCCCGCCGGCCGAAGGCGTTTTGTCATGCACAACCTGAACCTGCGCGCATGGGTTGCACCCCGACCGGCGGCATGGTAGAATACCTTTTGTTTGCAGGTGGCTCTGCCACAAGCCGTCCGTCAAGGAGGTGAACGTGTTTGCCGAACATCAAATCCGCCATAAAGCGGGTGCGCATCACCCGGAAGCGCACCTTGAGAAACGCGTCGTTAAAATCCATGTTGCGCACGGCCATTAAGAAATTTCACGTCGCCCTGCAGACCGGCGATCTGGACGCGGCCGAGCGTCAACTCCGAGAAGCCGTCCGCCGCATCGACAAATCGGTCACCAAAGGAATTCTGCACCGAAATGCGGCGGCAAGGAAAAAATCCCGCCTGACCCGGAAGTTTCAGGCGGCCGTCAAAGCACGGAATGTTCAAGAGTCGGCCTAAATAAAAAAGCCTCGCGAGGAGGCTTTTTTATTTAGGCGATGGCTTGTCCTTGTCGCTCGAGCCCGGCCCCAAGGAATCCCCCGCCGCGCTTCCGGTACCAAAATCCGCCGCCTTCGCGCCACTCGATGTCCCTCCTTTGAGGCGTATGGGAAGGGCGGCCACAAAGTCCGCCAACGCGTCGCGGTCTGTGCGGCGCCCGGTTTTGATGTCGGCATCGAGATCCGCGAGCCACTGAAGAACACGACTGATTTGGTGCAGAGAGTACAGACGTCCTTGTTCCAAGGCGATCTTGAAGGCAAAGGGCCGGATCCCCAATTGCGCGGCGATATCCGTCCCCGCGTGTCCTCGTCGGGATTGCCCGACCGCGTGATATATCAATCGAAATTGCCTGGCCAAGAGCATCAAGAGTTTCACCGGACTCTCTTTTTGCCGCAACAGTCGGTCCAAGCCTGTCAACGCCCGGTCCGTCTTCAGGCGAACGACGTCATCCACCCAGCGAAACACATCCTGCTCCGGAAAAGGAACCACCACCTGATCGACATCTTCCGTCCGGATCGATTCCCCTGGAACATACAGGGATAATTTATCCAATTCTCCGGCCAGCAATTCAAGGTGTCCGCCCGACAACAGGATCAATCGCCGCACCGCATCGCTCTCGATCCGCTTGCCCCGGGCTTCCGCTTCCCGGCGAATCCATGCGGCCAACTCGGATTCCCTCAAGGCCGCACATGTCCACCATCGCCCCTTCGCTTTGACGCCTCTCACCCACTTTTTCCGTTCATCCACTTTCTGATCGCCCACAAGGACGACCACCACCGATTCGGCGGACGGCTGGTCCACATAGTCTTCCCACGCCGCCAGATCGTGGCCCACCTTCGCCCGGCCGCCCAACGCTTCGCCTCCCGAAGCGATGATCAGCCTCCGTTCGCTGAAAAACGGCACAGTACGCGCCTCGAGAACCACCTGTTGAACGGGGGTTTCCAACAGATCAAAGCGGGCCACATTCATTTCCGGAACGGCGATGGGACAGGCCTTTAGCAACTCCTCGACAATGAGGCGGGCAACATAGGTTTCGGGCCCATCCAGAACGTAGATCGGGGCCAGTCGCCCGCCGCGGATTTCCTCCACCCACCGGTCCCAGTACACGGCTCCCACCTCAACCCCAGCATAGCACAGGCGGAACTTGCGATCACGCCCACCGAATCTGGCCCCGTTTGCGAGAAAGTGCCTTCCATCCCCCGATGCTCCACAGGTACCGGGCCTTGTTCGCTTCTTTCAGGAAGCGGGCCGCCGCCCCGGTGAGTTTCCACGTGCCCAGTTCTCCGATGCCGTTTTCCGGCCCCAGAGAAGCTAAAGTCCCCCTCAGGCGAGGGCGGAAAGCCACCGGCGGACGGCCGTGAAGCAAACGATCAATGATCTGTGCCGCATGCTCGCCCATCTGAGTGGCGAGCTGCGCCGTGGGCGGCAGCGGGCGACCGTCCGGACCGGGAAACGCGGCGCAATCGCCGATGACAAACACCCGGGTCATGCCGGCCGGACGAAACATTTGATCCACAGGGACCCGCCCCTTTCGGTCCACTGGAAAATCGCTCTCCGCCAACAAATGGTTTCCCCGAACACCTCCGGTCCAGATCAACAGAGAATAATCGAGAGGTGCCCGGCCATCGATGAGGATCTGTTCGCTTCTCACCTCGACCACTTTGGTCCCGGTCCGAATCTGAACCCCTTTTTCCTGCAGAATGTGCATCGCCTGACGCTGCAAGTCCGAGTCGAGCATGGGCAGGATAGTGTTCATCGCCTCGATCAACATCAGCTTCACCGCATCCAGGGGAACACCGTTTTTTTCACAGAGCCGGGGAATCCAGTCGGCCAGTTCTCCGGTCAATTCCACCCCCGTCAGTCCTCCTCCCCCGATCACCAGCCGGGCCGGATGATCCCTCGTCGCTTCTTTCACGAGACGTTCCACCCGCTGGCGAATGGCGAGGGCGGACTCAAACCCCCACAACTGCAGGCTGTGGTTTTGGAGTCCCGGAATCCCAAAAAACTCCGTTTCACTTCCGAGGGCCACCACCAACCAATCGTATTCCAAGAACATATCATCAACTCGAACGCGCCGCTCCTTCAGGTCGATCGCCGTAACCTTTCCCACATGCAGACGCCCAAGATCGGGATCAATGATCGCTTGCAGCTCCATGCGATAATCCTCGGTATGCGCCCGACCGCCGGCCACTTCGTGCATCAATGTCGTAAACTGGTGATACGGTTGCTCATTGACCAAAGTGAAAGGGATCTCTCTGCGCTGCAACCCGCAGGCCGTCATCATCCCTCCGTAACCGGCCCCCAAAATCAAAATTTCCTGTCCCACACATTTCACCCCTTTACCAACCGGCGGATCAACTCCCACAATCGGTCACCCCCGGCAGGTCGCGGCTAGTATGGCACCCCGCCCGGGGTTTTATGCCTCCGAACTCATAGCCCGAAAGGTCAAGCCATAGAGTTACAAACAGGAGTCCGGAAAGGAGCGAAACCTGTTGAACATCCATCGACGGCCACGGATGTCGCGAACGGTGGTCACTTTGGCGGTGATCCTCATCGTGCTCATCATCGCGTACGCATCGGCCGCCCCCCGGGTTTCCATGCCGGTTCAACCCCCGATTCCAGACGTCTCGGATGCCGAAGCCGACCCGATTCTCGCACAACTTCAAACGGTCGCCAATCTCGACGAGGTGTACATGGAAAAGGACGATCACCGCCGAGTCATCGTCTATACCACGGCTTTTGTGGACGCGGACGATCCCGCACCCGTCGCCACGGCGAAACAAACCGCGCAAAAGGTTATCGCCGCGGTCTACCGAAGCGGGGTCAACATCGGGAACGTCACCGTTTTGGTCACTCGGAACAGTCATCCCCTCTTGGGGGCCTCCCTGGGGGCGGACACTCTCCGCCAAGCCTCCGCAGAGGTGTTGTCCGGCGACTCCGCGGATGCGTTCACATCGTTTCTGGCGTCGGTCAACCACAATGACCCCCAGCATTTGGAGCAAAGCACATGGTTGGAGACCGACCCCTCGGCGGCACAATAAAGCCGTTCAACCAAGCCCGACCGGCATGAAGGATGGGGGTGTCACTTGTGCGCGCCATGTGGAAAGGGAGCATTTCGTTCGGGTTGGTCAATATCCCCGTCAAGCTTTTTTCGGCCGTGGAAGACCGAGACATTCATTTTCGCCAACTGCACAGCCGCTGCAAAACACCGATCCAATACAAAAAATGGTGTCCGCACTGCAACCAAGCCGTGGGCATGCAGGACATCGTCCGGGGCTACGAATGGCGGCCTGGAGAATTCGTCCTCCTCACCGATGAGGATCTCGCCCGTCTTCCCCTCCCGAGTCTGCACACTGTGGAAATCGCTCAGTTCGTCAAAACCGGGGACATTGATCCCATCTATTTCGCACGGACGTATTACCTTTCTCCCCAAGAATTCGGGGAGAAACCCTACAAACTGTTGTACCAGGCCATGCGGGAAACGGGGCTCGCCGCGTTGGCAAAAATTGCGCTGCGCAACAAAGAGCATCTCTCCCTGCTTCGCTGTTACGAACACGTATTGGCCTTGTCCTTTTTACATTTTCCCAATGAACTCCGATCCCCGGCCGAACTGCCAGACCTCGGCGCCATCGAACTCAAGGCGGCGGAACTCGAGATGGCCAAGGATCTGATCGGACGGCTGGAGACCCCTTTTCATCCCGATGCATTCCACAACGAATACGGGGAAGCCTTGCGACAATACATCTCGGCCAAAGTATCCGAAGATCACGTGGTTCAGATCCGTCCCGCCCGGGGCAGCGTCGTCGATCTGATGGAAGCCTTGCGGGCGAGCCTGGAGGCCGCAAAGCGGCAAGAAAAGCCGGAGCCCGTAGGGGGGCGCGGACACTGACCCGCCGGCTCCGTACACGGCCGGCTCACCTCGGCGAACATCCAGGAGAAGCCCGCCTTGCCCCCGGGTGGACCAGCGGCGCTCTCGCCCGGTGAACCCCGGCGGTGGGGCGTCTTTCCGCAAATCCACCGCCAGCCTGTCCGGGAGGAGAATCTGCAGAGGCCAATCTCCAACCCACACCCATTGACGGCCCATGCGCAGATGCAGTAGCATGTCCGGAGTCCAGCGCTCAATCCTCCGGACGGCCATGCGCTGGGTGAGGACCGGTACAGCCGGTTCCGGCTCCTCTTTTGCCTTTTGCGCCGGTTGGTCCTGAACCGGAGCAATCCACACGCGATCCAGCGCATGCACCCCCATCCGCCGGAGGTACGGCAGGACCAGCATCTTCACCTCATCGGCGCGATCCGGACAGATCAGTTCCCTCCTTCCCCCTGCTTCCACAAAGACCGCCGAGCGCCCGCCGAGAGAAAAGACCACCATCTGCTCGCCCACAGTCTGCACCGACAGAATCACCACCGCACAAAATGCGGCGACACATACCACTCCCGTGCGCCGTCCCCGGCCCCAAAGCCCCACCGCGGCCAACAGCGTCGCCGCATACGCCCCCCACACCCACACCGGCAACGGCCCCAGCCGCAACAACCATCGGCGGTCCCCGTCCATCGCCGTCACGCCTCGGACCATCCAGAGGGCCAAATGATCCGCGCCCCTCATCAACACCGCCCCGAGGCCAGGGATGTCGCCCAACATCAGAGAAAGCAAGCCCCACCCGAGAAGCAGCCCCCCGGCGGGCGGAGCCCACAGGTTGGCCAACAGTGTCCACCCGTTCCACACATAAAAATTCGAAAAAGTGAATGGACAAATGGCGATTTCGGCGGCTCCGGCCGCGGCCAAGGGCCCCGTCAGCCAGCCCGGCCCCCGCCCCGGCGCGCTTCGCAAAGCCGGCTCCAACACGAAGATCCCCCAGGTGGCCGCGTACGAGAGTTGAAAACCGAGGTCCAACACCCATGTCGGATGCCAAAGCGTTTCCACCGCCAGCGTTGCACCCCACGCGTTGAGGGGATGCGCCGGACGCCCGAGGACCGCGGCCGTCTCGACGTACCAAACCATCGCGGCCGCCCGGGCCGCGGACGGACTTCCTCCGGTGAGCGCCGCGTAACAGGCGGCCGCCCCGCCGATCAGCCACAGCTTTTTTCTCGGCGCCATACGCCCTTCGAGCCAATGCCTCAGCGGCCACAGGACCACATGAAGGTGTGCGCCGGATACCGCCACCACATGGGCGACCCCCGTGAGTGCAAACGCATCGGTGATCCGCGGGTCGAGATCGGCCGTGTCTCCCAGAACCATCGCCTTGAGAAGCGCCTCGGCCGTCGGGTCGGCCTTGTCCGTCCACTGCCGTTCCAACACGGCCCGGACCCTCCCCGGCAGGCTGCGCCAGGTGACCTGAACGATCACCGCTGAACCCAGTTCCGGCTCTGCCCGATAAAACAGGGAGGTCTGTTCCCAGGGATCTGCGACATGTGGGGGGAACGGGGCGGGCGGAGGCGGAGGGGCGCGCAACCGGACCCATGCCGCAATTCGGTCCCCCTCCGCCACCGGGGAAGACACCCGCATCCGCACCCGCAACCCTTTTCCCCTGCCGTCCGGAGCCGCATCAGGCCCGGTCCTCAGCTCGGTCAGTTCCGCCACCACCACCCTCTCCATGTCGGCCTCCCGGGGCAACACCGAGACAATCCGGGCATCGACCCATACCGGTACCCCGATCCGTCCGTCCAACGGCGGTTCCTCGGGTGCCGCGGCCGTCCCCCCGCGCAGACACGCGGCGGCGGCCAGAACCGCCGCAACCGTCGGTCCCCGAAGTGCAACCGAGCGGATCCAGGGCAAAACTCCCGGCGGGCGAATCCGGCGAGACCGTCGATCCATCCCGGCCCACACCGCCCAAAGGATCATGGCGACCGCCGCGGCTCCGAATGCATGAATCTTCGGAATCAACAGGCCGAGAGCCGCCCAGCCGACGGCCCAGACCCCCATCAAAGGCAGAAACCGCGAATTCGGCCTGCCGGTCATTGGAGGTCGACCCGGCTGCGGATTCGCTCGAGAAGTTTCGGTCCGATGCCGGGAACGTCCCGGAGTCGGTCCACCGAAGGGAACGGTCCATGTTCCTGACGGTATCGTACAATGGCTTCCGCTTTGCTCTTCCCGATCCCCGGGAGCCGGTCGATCTCCTCGACGCTCCCCGAATTCAAGTGGACGACGCCGCCCGACACCGGGGATCCGCCGTTTCCATCTCCAGCCGCTGGGGGAGAAGCGGCCACGGCGGCATGGGAACCGGACACAGGCGCATTCCCGCCCGCCGGGCCCCCGGGCACCACCACCATGCCACCGTCCTCCAGTTTGGCCGCCAGGTTGATGCCGTCCAACCGGCCGGATTCAAGCACCCCGCCCGCCGCCTCCACGGCCTCTTTCACCCGGGACCCCGGGGCCAGTTGGTAGACTCCGGGGCTGCGCACCGCCCCTTTGACATCCACGGCGATCGTTCGCTGTCGGGCATCCGACGATTGGGGACCCTTGCCCGCGATGACCGACACATCCACAGCCGCCGGGGCCACCTCCGCATCGGACCGGGGACCGCCACTCCCAAACAGCCACACGGCGGCCCCCGCCGCCGCCAGAAGAGGCAGCGCCCACCACCATCTGCGCACTTGCCGCCAAAGGTCCCCCTGCCCGCCGACCTCAGCCCGTTCCACCGGCCATCACCTCCGGTGACTGGAGTTCGACAAAAAACCCCCGGGCCCTTTTCTTGAAACTGTCCAATTCCATTCAACAGATTCAGCCGTTTGCAACATCGGGGAATGGAATAGTACAATGAAACAGAACCCTTTGGGAAAGCGGGGCCTGTCGCATGCTCACACCCAGCATGGAAGATTACTTGGAGACCATTTATGAACTGATGAAGGAAAAAGGTTACGCGCGAGTATCGGACATCGCGACAATCCTCGCTGTGCAACCTTCCTCCGTAACCAAGATGATCCAGAAGCTGGACGAAAAGAATTTTGTGACCTACGAAAAATACCGTGGATTGGTATTAACCCCGGAAGGCGAAGAACTGGGGCGAAACATGAAACAGCGTCACCGGATGCTCGAGGACTTTCTCCGGCTTTTGGGCGTCAGCGAAACCACCATTCGCAAAGACGTCGAGGGCATCGAACATCACATCAGCCCCAGCACGATGCGCTCCCTTCACAGCCTGGTCCTCTTTTTCCAGGAACATCCGGAATACCAAAAAGCTTTTGAGAGGTACCGCCTGCGCCAGTTGGAGCCGCTGGACAACCTGCAGGCGATCGACGAATAAGCCCGGTCTAACGCTCCGTCCTGAGGAGTCGCGACTTTTTTGCGCGGCAAGCCCCTGGAGAGTCCCGGTATATATAACAAGGGCCGGACAACCGGTCCGGCCGGGTTCCATGTCGACACCCCGTCCACTTTCGGAGAATTCTTCAGCCTTTCACCACAATGTTCACCAGCTTTTGCGGCACGACGATCACTTTGACCACACGCTTGCCGCCTGTCCACTCTCGAACCTTTTCGGCACCGAGGGCGGTCTCGCGGACTTCCTCTTCTCCCGCCTCCGCAGGCACCACAATGTGATCCCGGACCTTTCCGTTCACCTGCACGGCGTACTCCACCTCTTCGACGGCCAATTCCGCCGGATCGTAAGTCGGCCAGCTCTGCTCATGGACGCTGCCGCTCTCGCCCATCTGTTCCCACAGTTCTTCACAAATGTGCGGCGCCGCGGGAGCCAACAAGAGGACCGCCGTACGGATCGCCTCGGCCTTGGTGGCGGGATCCGCTTCCGGGGGATAGGCGTAGATCGCGTTGACCAGCTCCATGATGGCGCTGATTCCGGTGTTAAAGGTGTATCGCTCGCCGAAATCCTCGGTGACCTTCTTGATCGTCCAATTCACCTTGCGGCGCAGCGCCCGGGCATCCGCCCCGTTCCTGTCCCCGGCGGGGGCCGCCAATCCATCGCGGTTTTGCATCACCAGGCGCCAGACCCGGTTGAGAAACCGGTGACACCCTTCGACGCCCTGGTCGCTCCATTCCAAATCCCGATCGGGAGGAGCGGCGAACAGGATGAACAACCGGGCCGTGTCCGCCCCGTACCGGTCGATGATGTCGTCCGGGGAGACCACATTTCCCTTGGATTTGGACATCTTCGCCCCTTCTTTGATCACCATTCCCTGTGTGAGCAGATGGCGGAACGGCTCGGGAAACGAAACCCATCCGGCATCCTGGAGGACCTTGGTAAAAAATCGGGAATACAGCAGGTGCAGCACCGCATGCTCAATCCCCCCGATGTAATCGTCGACGGGCAGCCATTTGCGGACCGCCTCGGGATCGAAAGGACGGGTGGTCTCCTTGGGACTCGTATACCGAAAATAGTACCAGGAAGAACACATGAACGTGTCCATGGTGTCCGTCTCCCGCCGGGCCGGTCCTCCGCACCGGGGACAGGCGGTGTTCACAAAAGCTTCATTGGTGGCCAGTGGCGACACCGTTCCGGGCTCAAAGGAAACGTCCTCGGGCAACAGCACCGGCAACTGCTCCTCGGGCACCGGGACGATCCCGCAGTGGTCGCAATACACGATCGGGATGGGTGCTCCCCAGTACCGCTGCCGGGAAATCAGCCAATCCCGGATCCGGTAGGACGTGGCGAAACGCCCCTTCCCCACCCGTTCCAGGTGGGCGGTGATGGATTGGATGGCTTCGCGGTTGTTCATCCCATCCCATTGCCCCGAATTCGTCAATACCCCGTCTTCAACATAAGCATTGGGAAGAGGATCCGGAAGCGGGCGATCCTCGGGGCGAATCACGGCGCGAATCGGGAGTCCGTACTTGGCGGCAAAAGCAAAGTCCCGCTCGTCGTGGGCCGGCACGCCCATCACGGCGCCGGTTCCGTAATCCACAAGCACGTAGTTGGCCAGCCAGATCGGCACGCGCTCCCCGGTCAGCGGATGAAGGGCGTGGGCGCCGGTGAACACGCCCAGTTTTTCCGCATCGGCGGCCGTCCGCTCAACCTCGGAGGCCGACCGCATCATCGCCTGAAAAGCCTCCACCGTTTCCCGTTCCGGGGAATCTTGGATGAGGGCGGGCACCAGGGGGTGTTCCGGAGCCAGGACCATATACGTGACCCCAAACAAGGTGTCCGGCCGGGTGGTGAACACCCGGATCGTCTCCGGCCGCCCTTCAATCGCAAACTCCACCTCGGCGCCGGTGCTCCGGCCGATCCAATTCCGTTGCATGACCTTGACCCGTTCCGGCCATCCGGTCAAGGTGTCCAAGTCTTCCAACAGTCGATCCGCATACTCTGTGATACGCAGGAACCATTGTTCCAGTTCCCGTTTCGTCACCTCGGAGCCGCAACGCCAACACCGTCCGTTCTCCACCTGCTCGTTGGCCAGGACGGTCACGCAGTGCGGGCACCAGTTCACCGCCGCTTTCTTCTTGTAGGCGAGCCCCCGGCGATAAAAGAGGAGAAACATCCACTGGGTGAACTTATAGTAGTCCGGGGCGCAGGTGGTCACTTCCCGGTCCCAGTCATAGCTGACCCCGAGCCGCTTTTGCTGTTGTCGCATGTGATCGATATTCTCGTATGTCCACTTGCGGGGATGGACGCCGTGCTGGATCGCCGCATTCTCCGCCGGCATGCCGAAGGCGTCCCATCCCATCGGATGCAGGACGTTGTACCCCTGCATCCGTTTCACCCGGGCCACCACGTCGCCGATGGTGTAAACCCGCACGTGGCCCATGTGCAATTTTCCCGACGGATAGGGAAACATTTCCAGACAGTAGTAGTGAGGCCGCCCCTCGTCGTCGGGAGTGCGGTACAAACCGTCCCGCTCCCATTTTTCCTGCCATTTTCGCTCAATGATTGCCGGCATGTACGGTTGTTGTTCGGTCACGACCCAAGACCTCCTTGACGCCACTCATCACAAAAGCCTCTCCCCCCAGCTCGTGCCAGGGACGAGAGGCCCGTTGCCCACTGCGGTCATGCCTTGATCGGAGACATGCCCTTCGAGTTGTGTTCCCACGGACACCGGCTGGTGTCCTGAAGCATCAACCCGCGCCCGCCGCTGGTTTCCCTCCGGTAAAAGGGCGATTGTCCAAACAGCAACCCCGTGCGATCAACTGACAATTTTACGGTACATTATACATGGCTCGACAGCCCGTGTCAATTGAGCTGTCGGGGAGGTGTCAAGAGGATTGGGACACCACCGGCGCGTCCCCCCAAAGGCGCTCCAGATGGTAAAATTCCCGTTCCTCTTCTCGAAACACATGCACCACCACATCGCCAAAATCCAAGAGGATCCAGCGAGCCTCGTCCCGTCCTTCCACCCCCCGGACCAAGGCCCCGTGCTCCTCCATCTTTTCGCGCACATGATCGGCGATGGCCTGCACCTGCGTCCTCGACTGGCCGCTGCATATGACAAAGTAATCCGCGATGATCGAGAGTTCCCGAATGTCGAGAATCACCACATTCCCGGCTTTCTTGTCCACTGCGGCATCGGCCGCGAGGTGCGCCAAACGGGCCATCTGTGCACTCATTCCCACGCCTCCCCTGTAGAATCCCGCGCTTCGCTACCGGGTGCGCCGGGAGCGAACGCGGGCCCAGCATTCATTTCTCGCCAACACCGTCAACACGGCCACGGGCCGACCCCGGTCGAGCAGATCGCGCAACGCGGCATCGAACATCTCTGCCAGCGCCAGGTCGAGATTCTGGGCGGCCAGCCGGCGAAGCCGCTCGACCCCCGGATACGCTCGACCGGGCTCCACCGCGTCCGCAAGACAAACCACTTGCTCCAGCGGGCTCATCCCCGGGCGGCCGGTCGTGTGATAACGCACCGCATTGGCAATTTCGCCATCGTCCACCCCGAATTCCTGCACGAGAGACGCCGCGGCGATCGGTCCGTGCAGCACCGCCGGCGGCCCGAACACCTCCCGGTCGATTCCCAGTTCCGCCGCCGCCTGTTCGAGACGCTCCTCGGGCCATTCCCGGGCCCAGTCATGCACCCAAGCCGCCAACCTCGCTTTTTTTCCATCGACACCATACCGGTGCGCCAACCGCTCCGCGGTGCTCACCACGCCCTCCACATGGGTGAATCGGGCCGGGCTCAGGGCGACCCTGATCTTTTCCCGGATCTCTTCCTCCGTCATTTTGGCTGCCCCGTCCTTTCGTACAGGCCTCGATCCCGGATATACTCCTGAACGGCCCTGGGCACCAACGCGCTCACCGTCCGCCCCGCCGCCAACCTCGCCCGGAGTTCCGAAGAGGACACGTCCAGCCGGGGCATCTCCACCATTTCCAAGGTCGCCTTGGGGAATCGATCGCGGACCGCGTCCATCCCCTTATGCTCGTTATACCCCGGTCGAACCACCACAATCAAGTCGGCGAAAGAAACAATCTCTTCGGGGGATTTCCACATGGGGAACCCCAACAACTGATCGGCCCCGAGAATCCAGGCGAACCGGACGCCCGGACGCCGGGCGCTCAGGTGGCGAAGCGTGTCCACCGTGTAAGACGGTCCTTGTCGATCGAGTTCCACCCGACTCACCGCAAGCCCCGGCCGGTCCGCCACCGCCAATTCGACCATGCGAAATCGGTCCTCGGCCGGAGTATCCGGCGCTTCTTTATGAGGAGGAACCCGGGTCGGCACGAACACGACCTGCTCCAATTCGCAAGCCTCCAAGACGAACTCCGCAGCCACCAGATGCCCGATGTGGATGGGATCAAATGTGCCTCCGAACAACCCGATGCGCCTCACGCGTCGGGTCCCCCTTCGGCCGCCCTGAGATCGAGCAGCTCTTCCACCGTTTCGCGCATCGCCGGCACCGGGGCGGCGAGTCCCGTCCAAATTCGAAATGCCGCCGCCCCCTGAAACACGAACATGCCCACACCGTCACAGGTGGCCCTCCCCAATTCCCTCGCCTTTCTCAACAACCGCGTTTCTCGCGGATTGTACACAATGTCGCTGATGACGCAGTCTTCACGGGTCCACCCTGGATCGAAGGGCATGGCGTCGCGATGGGGGGTCATCCCGATCGGGGTGGCATTGACGCAAAGATTCACGTCCCCGAGTCGTCTTCTTAACTGACCCCACTCCCGGGAATCGATCCGGCCGGGACCCACCCGCCGCAGCGCCGACGCCAACCGGTCGGCCTGTTCGGAACGCCGGGCGAACACCCAAACGTCCGCCCCCTCCCGGAGAAGCGCGTGGGCAATGCCCCGGGCGGCGCCGCCCGCTCCAATCAAGGCGCAAATTTTCCCCTCGGGCGCCATCCCCGTCTCTTCCTTCAAAGACTGCACATAACCCCATCCATCGGTGTTATAGCCGACCAATCGCCCGTGCTGAACGCTCACGGTGTTCACCGCCCCGATCTCCGCCGCCTCGTCGGACAGCTCGTCCACCAAGCGACAAGCGGCTTCCTTGTGAGGAATCGTGACGTTCCAACCACGAAAGCCGAGTGCCAAAAGCCCCTCCATGGCCGCGGGCAAATCCTTTGGACGGACTTCATAGGCGCTGTACCGCCAGGCCAGCCCCAGTTTCTCAAACGCTCGGTTGTGCATCGCGGGGGAAAGAGAATGTCCCACCGGATGACCGATCAAGGCCACACGGCCTTCCACTTCCATCATTCCCCACCCCCGCCTCTCCCGACCGGCTTCTTTCCTCCATCATACCACGCCAACGGACCGGCAACGCTACTTTCGAAAGTCCATTTTCAGCTTCACGTCGCTGCCTTCGAAGGCGATGTGAAGGTCGTGAAGATGATAATCCCGCAAATCCGGCTCGCTCTCCCGCGCCCGATGCACCTCCCGGTGCAACCAATCGAGCCATCCGTCGACATCAAAGGTCAGCGGCTCCGACGGAAAGGATAACACCCGCACCACCTTGCGCCTTCGGGGTGTCTCCACGGGGCCAACCTCCTCCACCGGCGATCTTAATCCAGCCATATGCGGAAGACGCCGCCCCTAGACTTTGAACGGGGCTCAAATCAGCGCCGGACGCAGCTCCACATCGACTCCTTCGGGCGCCGAAATGGCCACCCGGGCGGCCCGCCCCCGGGCGGAAATCCAACCGAAACCGGCGACCGCCAGATCCGCCGCCGCCCCGGGTGAAAGCGACCACTCCTTCGTCGCCGGCGGGGTCACCGCCGGCAAGCACGCCTCACAGGGCGGAACCAAGTCACGCCCGGCGTGCCTCTCAAAAAAAGCCTTTGCCCGGCGGACTTGGGTTCGGTGAATCCGAAGCCGATTTGAGACGTAGCAGACGAAGGGTTGCCGGACGCCCTCGAGCACATCCAGACGCACCAATCCGCCCAACCAGAGGCTTTGACCCGACTCCAATTGATAGATGCGAGGATGAAGGGGCCCATCCGGCACCACCGCCCGAAGGCACCCCGGACAGAGGCGGTCCACCACCCGATAGGCCGCCGTGATGCCCGGCGTATCCACCCAGACGTTCCCATTCCCCGTTTCGATGGTCACCGTGTTCAGCGTGGTCCCGGGAACCCGGGAGGTGGTCAACAGCCCGTCCGCCGGGCGGCCCGCCGCTTGCAGCAGCGCATTGACTAAACTGGACTTGCCCACATTCGCCGCCCCGATAAAATACACGTGGTTCTCCACCCGGGACAGGTCGTCGAGCAGCTCCGAGATCCCGATTCCCTTGTGCGCGCTGACCAAATCAACCCGTTCCGCCCGGATACCCTCCTTGTTCAGTTGCATCTCAACCCAACGGAGCACACGATCGTATCGGGTTTCCCTGGGCAAAAGATCGATTTTGTTTATCACAAGCCACAATCGACCTTCCGCCACCGTGGAGAGATCCGGAATGCGGCTTCCCGTCCAGTCGGTGACGTCCACCACATGGACCACCGTGGCCCGCTCGGCGGCCAACAGCCCCATGATGCCCCGCAGGCGTTCCGCCGGCACCGACGCCGGCGCAACCTCTTGGTAATGCATGATGCGATAGCAGCGCCGGCACACGACCCCGGGCTCCTCCAGGCGGTGGGGCGGCACATACCCGGCCCTTCCCGGGTCTTCGCTCTGCAACGGTTCCCCGCACCCGCGGCAGACCTTCATCGTCCATCCCCCTCCGGAGCCCGGGTGAGCGGCGGCGCCACCCGGCGAAGCAACTGCCGTTCCAGGAGTCGCATCATCCGGGTGCCCACCCATTCTTTATCCGAAATCGGAACCACCAAAATCGTATACATCCCCATGCGGTTTCCGCCGGCAATGTCGGTGAACAACTGGTCACCGATCATCGCCGTCTCTCCCGGATGCGTGCGCATGATCTCCAGCGCCCGCATAAACGCCCGGATCCGCGGCTTCCCGGCTTCGTACACCGCCGGGATCGCCAGTCGTTCGGCAAACGGACGCACCCGGACCTCTTTGTTGTTCGAGACGATGCAGACCCGAAGCCCCTGTTCGCGTAGACCGTCCAGCCAATGCACCAACTTATCCGGCGCCTCGGGCTCATTCCATGCCACCAGAGTGTTGTCCAGATCCGTGACAATCCCGCGAATTCCCTTTTCAACCAGTGTCTCCGCATTCACGGCGTAGATAGACGGTACATACAGATCCGGCACCAATATGCGCAACACAGCTTCCACTCCCCGCCCCGAATCGGGGTCCTGTTAAATTTGAATGGTACCACATTCCAACCGCCGGGCCAAGTCGAGCCCCGACCTGGGATGCGACCCGCGCAACAATGTTTCCTTCCCGACCACACCGGCGATACTGGGAACGGAGGGATTGCGGTGAAACATGCGGGACGCACCCGTCGCCTGTTCGTTTGGATCAGCGCATGGACATGCTTGGCGGCCGTCCTGGGGGGGCGGCTCTTTTTCATCCAGGTGGCCGATGCCCACCATTATGAAGGCCATGACCTGGTCACGCTGTCGGTCGAACAACGAAGGGAGCAATTCGTCGTCGACTCCGGCCGGGGCAACATTCTGGATCGAAACGGCCAATCCCTGACCGGACACACCTTTCTGGGCCTGGTGGTTTTACCCCCGTGGCACCCGGATCCCCGGGACCCTCGCCTGCAGCAATTGGCATCGGCTCTCGGACAGCCGGCGGACCGAACGGAGGCCGCACTGGCGTCCATGAAACGACCGGGGCTGCTCAGCCTGCCCGGACAAAACGGCATCCCCGCTCCGATCGAGTTGACCGACGCCCAGGCGGCGGCAGTGCTGGCTCTTGGTCTGGAAGGCATTCTCCCGCGCCAGGTCACCGTCCGTTACAACAATCAATCTCTGGCGCGCCACGTCATCGGCTTCATCGGCGAAGACCCGGATTTGGTCACCCAGGTCTACGACGGACGTTACCCTCTGGATGAACCGGTGGGGAAAATGGGCCTGGAACGGGTGTTTCAGGAGGATCTACGGGGAAACGGCCCCGCCCGAACCCTGCATTTCTATGTGGACGGCGAGGGCCGGCCTCTGCCCGGTCTCGGAATTCGGGAGACCGCCGAACCGGGCACCGGGTTGAACGTACAGACGACGCTGGACACCCGTCTTCAACAAATCGTCGAGGACGCCATGGACAAGGTGGGATTGAAAAAAGGCAGCGCCGTGGTCCTGGATGTGCACACCGGGGACATTCTGGCCATGGCATCCCGGCCCAACTTCGATCAGAATCACATTCCGTCCGGCGCGGCCGCCTACCCGAAAAATCTGGCGGTGGAAGCCGATTTTCCCGGTTCCGTGTTCAAAATCGTCGACGCCGCGGCAGCGCTGGACAAAGGCCTATTGTCCGCCGCTACCCCTTTTGAATGTAAGGGCTCCATTCAAATCGGGGATGGCGTACTGAACTGCTGGAAAGTGCATGGTGGAGAAACGGCGGAAGAGGCCTTCACCCAGTCCTGCAACGTCGCCTTTGCCCAGATGGCGATGAACCTGGGGCGGAACGCCATTGACCAGTACGCCAAAGCTCTGGGTCTTGACCAGCGGGAAGGCCAA
This sequence comes from Kyrpidia sp., assembly GCA_029960885.1. GTDB lineage: Bacteria > Bacillota > Bacilli > Kyrpidiales > Kyrpidiaceae > Kyrpidia. The sequence continues at coordinate 151,933 of JASBVV010000046.1, forward strand.
GTCGTAAACGGGAGGGATGTCCTCGACGGAGAAGATCCCGGTTCGGTGTTTGTCGGGCCGGGCGACGCGTTGCGCCTACTGGCGAATACCGGCATTGGGCAGGAAAACGTCCGGATCAGCCCTCTGCAGGCCGCCGTGATGGCAGCCACCATTGCGGCGGACGGCAAGCGTCCCGTCCCCCGCTTGGTCATGGGCTTGACCACAGTTCAAGGGGACCCCTACCGCACGTGTTCCACCCAATCTCCGGTACAGGCCCTGAACCCGGAGACCGCCCGGGAGGTGGGACGGTGGATGCGCCAAGTCGTCGCCTCACCCCAGGGCACCGGCCACCTCCTCGCCCAGGCTGCCCAGGAGGTGGCGGGAAAAACCGGAACCGCCCAAACCGGCAACCTCCGCCTGGTGAACCAGTGGTTTGTCGGGTATTTTCCCTATGACCATCCTCAGTACGCCGTCGCGGTGGACGCCCTGGACGTGCCGGACAACTCCGGCCTGCGCTACCCGGAACCCGTGGCCCTCGACATTGTCAACGCCTTGGCGCAGGCGCGGGGGGCCTCGGAGGGAAGGTGAGAGGATCAGGCGTTCATTTCATACGCCTGTCACCTTTGCCGGTGCCATGCGCAGTCGTTCTACATTACTTCAAAAGAATTCCACGCATTCGCGAAAAGTCCTGCCGGCTTGAACATCATTCTTGGCGGAACCGAGCGCCTCTCTCGTGCATATGGATATCCCGAGCCATCTTTTGCCCGGAGGGGGAATTCCCGTGATCCCCGACGTCAGTGTGATCCTGCCCGCCCGAAACGAGCAGGACCACATCGAACCGACGATACGCTCCATATGGGCCGCCAAAAACCGCCTGTCCTTCGAACTGATCGTTATCGACGACGGCTCCGCCGACGGCACTCCGGAAATTGTGGACCGCCTGGCCCGGGAGGCGACGGAACATGGGGCGGACGCGGGCGGCACGCCCACGCTCACGGTGCTGCACACCGGCGGTCTCGGAGCGGCCGGGGCTCGCAACGCCGGAGCCGGGAAGGCCAGGGGGCGAGTCTTGATCTTTTGCGACGCCCACGTCTTCGTCGACGACGGCTGGCTGGATGAATTGGTTCGCTTGGTGGACAGCGGGGATTGGGATGCGGTGTGTCCCGGCATCGCCGCCCACGATGAACCGGATCGGGCGGGATTCGGGCAATCCCTCACCGACACCGTCGAAATCCGCTGGCTGCCCAAACCCGATCGCCCGACGGCCGTCCCCATCGTTCCCGGCGCCTGTCTCGCCGTTCCCGCCGGCACCTTTCACCGGGTCGGCGGGTTTGACAGCGGTCTTCGAACGTGGGGTTTCGAAGACGTGGAATGGTCGGTACGCATGTGGCTCGCCGGCTATCGATTGGGTACCACGCCACATACGGTGGTGCGCCACGTGTTCCGGAAAATCCATCCGTACACGGTCCCATCCCATGAGTTCTACTACAATCTCACCCGAACCGCCCTCAGCCATTTCACGGGCCCCCGGCTGGCCCACCTTCTTCGCATGCTGTCAGGGCACCCGATGCGGTTCGATCTTCTCACCACCGCCCTGTGCGACGGTACGTTGGAGCGCCGCCAACGACTGTTCAGTACCCGGGTACAGGAAGACGCCTGGTTTGTCCACAGATTTGAGTTGCCGCTGGAATGACCGCGCCGGCCCGCCGGAGTCGCCCAAATGCATCCCGGCGGCACCCCGGGCAATACCTCGGTCGGTGGCCGGCCGAACCCCTATGTCGCCCGACGCCGATTCCCGGAGCCCCCTCCGGGGGGCGCGCACAAGTTTCCCGCGCCCCCCGAAAACCGCGGACCGCTCAAACGGTCGGCGGCAGTGTCGGCAGGGGAGGCAGAGTCGGCGTGGGCGTCGGTGTCGGTGTGGGGGTCGGGCCCACGGCGGGAGCCGGATTGAGCACCAGTTGACGCTGCAGAACCTGAATCGTCAAAAGCACCATCATCTGTTCCCGGAACGTCCGGAACGTGCGTTCCTCAAGCGGCGGATCCCCGTCCTCCCCGAACCGGCGAGGCACATCGGCCTGCAGAACGGCGGCGCTCACCAATTCACAGTACGGTTTGACATCATAATTGACGACGGTGAAGGAATCGTACTCCCGAAGCGGCCGGCCAAACCGTCCCACCAACTGATACTCCTCGTACACGTCGGGGGTCGGCTCCACCGGCGGCGTCAAGAAGGTGACCGCCGTCACACTTTCAAAAGGCACATCGACGATGGTGTGGCGAACATCCCCGCTGATGCTCCTGCGCGTCACCCGGGAAGCGGTCCCATACTGGATGTCTTCCCTGACGTATCCCCGGAGGAACAGTCGATTGGTCGGCAGGAGCAGATCGCACCGTTCCAGAAACACCGTTTTGTCAATGCGATGAATGTCCGAGGCCGGATCGGGCAGCCGAATCAGGGCGTCCAAATCGATCTGGACCGTAAACTGAGCCAACAGGACGGGGGTCTTGATGGTGACCGGACCCACGGTGGGAACCGGAGTGACCGGGGTACTCGGCACTTCCGGAGGCGTTTTCGCCTCCACCACCTCAGCTTCGCGGCACTCCGAATGGATGCGGAGGACATCGACATCCGAAGTCCGTTGGCTGAGTCGGCTTCGCGTTCTGCTCATCTCCGTCTCCTCTCCCTTCTTCAGAATTGGGTTTCACCTCAATGGTATGGCCGTCCTGCGCCAAACGCACCGGCCCGTGTCCGAGGCCGCCGCCCTCATTCCCCGTTTTCAGCGGACGTCCACACGGCATTCTCCCGTTCACACATACACTGGGGCAAAGGCACCTCAATCATCCGGAGGTGATGCTCCCGTGAATATGTGCGTGGTCGGTGCCGGCCACATCGGGCAACACGTGCTGACCCACCTGCACCGAACCCGGCCGGCCGACTCCGTCACCGCGGTGGACATCGATCCCAAAAAAGTGACCGCCCTGCGAGAGCGGGGTTTTTCTGCAGACACGACCTGCCCGGAGGGCATTGATGTCGACGTCTGGATCATCTGTGTCTCCACAGGGCCGAACTTAGCCTGGTTATTCCAGGCACTCGACCGCCTTTCGCCAAAACCCGGCTCGCTGGTGAGCATTGAATCCACCCTTCCCGTGGGGACCACACGCGCGGCCGCGGCACGATTTCGCTCCCGCGGATACGCACCGGGAACGGGTTTTCACCTGATTCATGTGCCCCATCGGGTCCTGTTCGGCGTCGATGAGGATCCCGAAGCCTCCACCAGGATCATTGCCGGCCTGACCGACGCTTGCCTGCGGGCGGGAATCGATTTTTACAGCGGCTGCGGAATCACCCTTCACCCGGTGAGCTGCCCGGAACTCGCGGAACTCGCCAAACTCGTGGAGAATTCCGCACGGTACCTTGAAATCGCCTTTGCCGAGGCGCTGAAACAAGCGTGCGACGAGCACGGACTCGATTTTGATCAACTCCGCCAAGCGGTGAACACCAAGAGCAATGTGCATCTGGCCGACGTGGATTACGGAATCGGCGGAGAATGCCTGCCCAAAGACCTGGATTTTCTGCAGGACTGGCTCCGCAGCCCCCTGCTCGGTGCCGCCGAAAAAACCGATCGGCGATACCGGCGGCATCTCGTCGATATCGCCTCCACCGCCAAGACCGCGCTATTGGTCGGCCTCACGTACAAACCCGGCGTTCCGGTTGTGCAGGGGAGCCGTGCCATCGAACTCGGCCGCCAACTGAAGTCCAGGGGCCTGAAGGTCTATGCCCGGGACCCGCTCCTGAAGGACGATCAGGTCGCGGAGCTGGGATTTACTCCCTATCGGGGAGCTGCGGATATCGACGTGATATATTGGCGCGGCAAATGGGAAACGAAAAGGAGGCTTGCGCCGTGAACTGGTCCGGAGTACAGGTTTTTGTCACCGGCGCCGCGGGATTTATCGGCAGCCATGTCACCGAATCGCTGGTTCGCCGGGGGGCTCGGGTGCGGCCGTTCATCCGCTACAACTCCACGCGCCACCTCGGATGGCTGGCCCACTTGGCCCCCGATGTGCAGAAGGAACTGGATGTGGTCGCGGGCGATCTGTGCGACTCCGAAGCGGTGTATCGGGCGATGCGCGGAACGGACATGGTTTTTCACCTCGGTGCGCTCATTTCGATTCCGTATTCGTACGCCCATCCCCGGGAAGTGGTGGAAACGAACGTCATCGGCACCCTGAATGTGTTGACGGCGGCCAGAAACGCGGGGGTCCGCCGGGTGATCCACACGTCGACCAGCGAGGTGTACGGAACCGCCCAGTACGTGCCCATCGACGAACACCATCCCCTCCAGGGACAATCGCCCTATTCCGCCAGCAAAATCGCCGCAGACAAGCTGGCGGAGAGCTTTTTTTGTTCCTATGAGCTCCCGGTGGTCACTGTGCGCCCCTTTAACGCGTATGGCCCCCGTCAATCCCTGCGCGCCGTCATCCCCACCATACTTGTTCAAGCGCTGACCCGGGACCGGATTCAGTTGGGCGACCTTTCGACCAAACGGGATTTCACCTTTGTGGAGGACACCGCCGCCGGTTTTGTCCGCGCCGCGGAAGTGGACCACGCCGTCGGGGAAGTCTTCAATATCGGCAGCGGCCGCGAGATCCGCATCGGCGACCTCGTCCGGGAGGTGCTCTCGATCACCGGGCGCCCGCTGCCCGTGGAACAGGACACAAGACGGCTGCGCCCGACCCGGAGCGAAGTGCGGCGGCTCCGGGCGGATGCCTCCAAGGCCGAACGGATTCTCGGATGGCGGCCCCAGGTGGAGCTCCGGGAGGGGCTGGCGCGCACCCTGGCATGGATCGAAGCGCACCTGGATCGCTTTCCCGGCGACGACTACGCGGTGTGAGGAGGGGATGCCCGTGAAGGCGGTGATTATGGCGGGCGGCCGGGGTCTTCGCCTGCGACCTCTCACCGACGTCCTGCCCAAACCCCTTCTACCTCTGGACGGAGTCCCGATGGTGGAAATCCTGATCCGGCAGTTGGCGGCCGAGGGATTTGACGACATCGTGCTGACCGTCGGGTACCGGGCGGATCTTTTGCGGACCTATCTCGGCAACGGCGAACGGTTCGGAGCCCGCATCGGCTACATCCATGAAATCGAACCCCAGGGGACGGCGGGAAGCCTGCGCCAATTGACCTGTCGCGAGCCTCTGTTGGTGGTCAACGGGGACATTCTGACCACCGCCCGGTTTCGGGAGATCGTCGCGAAGCATCGAGAATACGGGGCGGAACTCACCCTCGTCTCCTACCGGTCGGACATCGCCGTGGATTTTGGCGTGCTGCGGACAAAAGGCCGGCGGGTGGTCCGGGTGGATGAAAAGCCGACGCTCCCGGCCTTGGTCAACACCGGCATCTACGTGCTTTCCCCGTCCGCAGCGGCGTGCATTTCGAACGGTCCTTGCGATATGACCGACGTGATCGGCCGGCTGCTGGCCGAGCAGCGGCAGGTCTGCCACTTCCCTTTTGACGGGGTGTGGATCGACATCGGACGGATGGACGATTTTTACCGGGCACAAAGGCTGTTTGCGGCCGATCGAGGCCGCTTTCTGCCACCTCCGGAAAAAGGAGCGTGAACGAAGTGAGCACCGTGTTGGTCACCGGAAGCCGGGGGACCCTCGGCAATCGGTTGGTTTCCGCTCTTCGGCAGGCGGGGCACGACGTGTGGCAGTGCGATCTGCTGCACACCGGAGAACCGCAGTATTTTCGCGCCGATGTCGGAAACCACCGGCAGTTGGAGAGGGTGTTCGAACCGGACTACGACTATGTGTACCATTTGGCGGCGGAATTCGGCCGGATCAACGGCGAGGAATATTACGACACCTTGTGGCAGACCAACGTGGTGGGAACCCGAAACATTCTGGAGTTTCAACGAAAGAAGGGATTTAAACTTATCTTCGCCAGCTCGTCGGAGATCTACGGACAAACCCGGGAGCTTCTCCTTGACGAAGACCTCCCCCTGCGGCGGCCGGTCATTCCGCACAACGACTACGCCATGACCAAATGGGTCAATGAAGTGCAAATCATGAACTTTGAGCGGCGGTACGGACTCCCGGTGATGCGCCTGCGGCTGTTCAACGCCTATGGCCCGGGCGAATATTACCATCCGTACCGCAGCGTGGTCTGCCTGTTTCTCTACCGCGCCCTGCACCGGCTTCCCTACACCGTGTACGAAGGATATCACCGGGTTTTCATGTACGTCGACGATCTCATCCTCACCTTGGTCCGGTGCGTCGATCGGTTTCGGCCCGGAGAAGTGTACAACATCGGGGGGCGGGAGTACCGCAGCGTTCACGAACTGAGCGACAAAATCCTGGCGTTGACCGGGGCTCCGCAGAGTCTGGTCACCTATCTGCCCGAGGACGTGCACAACACGGTGAACAAGCGTCCGGACATCGCCAAAGCCGTCCGGGATCTCGGCCACGACCCGAAGGTCACCCTGGACGAGGGCCTGCCCCTCACCCTGGCGTGGATGCGCGAGGTGTACCGGGTGTGACCGAGAGCGGAAACCCTGCGATCAGTGTGGTGGTTCCGGTCCACAACCACGAGCGGTACATCTATGAATGTGTGGACAGCGTTCTTGCCCAGGACGGGATCCCTTCCCTGGAGGTGGTGGTGGTCGATGACGGGTCCACCGACCGAACCCCCAGGATCCTTCGGGCATTCGGCCGACGCATCCGGGTAATCCGGCAGTCCCGGGCGGGGACGGCGGCCGCCTTAAACCGGGGTTTTCAGACCGCCAGGGCGCCCTATGTATGCTGGCTGTCCTCGGACGACCGGTTTGAACCGGGGAAACTCTCCGCCCAATGGCAGTACATGACCGCCCATCCCCATCTCGCCATGTGTTATACGTCATTTCACGTGATCGATCGACATGGTGTGCGGTCGTATACGGTGCAGTCACCCTACGATCCGGACCGGAATCGATTGTATACCCTGCTTTTGGGAGGGTGTTTCATCAACGGTTCCACGGTCATGATGCGAAAAGACGCCTTTCTTGAAATTGGAGGATTGGACCCCGCGCTGGTGCAGGGGCACGACTACGACCTGTGGCTGCGTCTCCTGGAACAGTACGACATCGGTTTTCTTCCCGAACCCCTTCTCTCCTATCGGTGGCACGGGGCCAACATGAGCGCTGATCCCGTCGCAAACCAGTATTACAGCGGACTGGTCATACAACGGGCCGCGCGGCGAAGACAAAGCCGGGCAGGAGGTGATCGATCGTGAACATCGTCATTCCGGTGATGAGTCTACACCGGGGCGGAGGATGCCGGGTGATCACGGAGATGGCGAACGGCCTGCAGGCTTACGGGCATCAGGTGTCCATCGTGATGGTGGAACATGGCCGGCTCGAGTATGACGTCCGTGTGCCGGTGATCCGGGTGCCGGACCTGACCCCGGAATCCCTTCCCCAAGCCGACGTGTTCATCCCCAATTTCTACACCACGGTGATGCCCGCCTATCAGTCGCGCAAGGGCCGGGTGGTACGGCTGTCCAACGGATATGAGCCACTTTGGGTTCCCGACAAACAGGAGGCGGAACAGACGTATCGGCTGCCGGTGCCCATTCTGGCGATTTCCCGGATCCTGCAGCGGCAAATCCGTCAGGCGACGGGCCGCCCCAGTTATCTGGTGCAGCCCGGAGTCGACTCTTCGGTCTTTCGTCGATATCCCGAGGTGCCCCGACGGCGGAACCGGATTTTCTTTATTTATCGGGCGGAGAGCCATGGATATTTTTACAAGGGATCCGCGGATTTCTTCCGGGCCATGGAGCGGGTGCACCAGGTCGTCCCTGACGTGGAATTGGTCATGGTCTCCACCGACCGGGTGGATATTCAAACGGATCTGCCGTTTCAACTCGCGAAAGCGGACACCGACCGGGAGATGGCTCTGTTGTACGCCTCCAGCGATCTCTTCGTCTCCGCCTCTTGGTTTGAAGCGCTGTGTCTCCCCGCCCTGGAGGCGATGGCCTGCGGCACGCCGGTGGTGACCACCGACTCCGGAGGAGTTCGGGATTTTGCGGTGCCCGGCGAGAACTGCCTGATGGTTCCGCCCCGCTCTCCAGAACTCATGGCCCGGGCCATCCTCCGGGTTCTCGGCAATGATATTCTCCGCGAGCGTCTCCGGAGCGCAGGGCTTCGAACGGCCGCCCGCTGGACGTGGCAGCGATTCTACCGCCAGGTGGACGCCGCCTTGGCCAGTGCCCTGGCCGCTTCCTGATACAGCCGGCTCCAGTGAGCATTGCGGACGGTCTCGAGGCCCCCGGCGATCAGGTGTTGGCGCAGGGTGTAATCGCTCAGCACCCGGACGATCAGCCTGGACAGCCGCTCGGGATCGCCGGGCGGCGCCAGGAGGGCGTTGTGGCCGGAGACGGCGATTTCGTCGACCCCGTCCCCGTAAACGCAGACCACCGGGGTGCCGCAGGCCATGGCTTCCAAGACAGAGATCGGCGTTCGTTCCCCGCCGGCCGGATGCACGAACACGTCGGAGGTATTGTACAGGCCGGCCAACTGTTCATCGGTCAGCCTCCCGTGCAGCACCCACCCGTCTCCGGGCGGGCGGACGCCGCCCCGACATACGCCGTGGCATTGCAGCCCGGGCAGAATCCGCCTCGCCAGGTCCAGGGCGGCATACGCGGTCGCCAGTCCCCGAATCGGAAGGCCGGGGCCTTCCGGAGCAATGAACATGAGGACCTTTTGTGCGGGCCTCCGCTGCTGGAACTCAGGGCGGGGACGAAACACCGACGGATCGATCCCCGGATGCAGCACCGAGGACATTTTGCCAAAATGGGCTTGAATGAGGGTTTTCAGCGATTCCGACACCGTCCAGACTACGGCGGCATCCTGTAGAGCCCTCCTCGCCCGCTCCACATCGGCGGCGTAGGCCGGGTCGAATCGCCCGGCCAAGCGGATGACGCGGCCGCGCCCTGAAGAGAAGGCCGCATCAAAGGATTCGGCATCGGCCGCCACCGCCGCATCGGCGGGGGGCAGAGAGTCCGGCGACCCTCCCGCCATTCGGACCAGATGGCATCGAATCGGCCAATCCACCGGCACATCCCCCGGCACCGCCACGGTGACCCGGTGGCCTGCGCTCTGAAGACCGTGAGCCAGCTCCACCACCGTCCGGGAATGGCCCCCGTGGGCCAGATCCCGAGCAAAGATCACAACCCTCACCGAGATCCCCCCCATCGGTTCTCGATCAACGTCCCCCCATCCAACCCCGGGACCGGCCGTCCTCCGCTCGGGCGACCCGCCACGGCGGAAGACGTTTCGTCGCTGTATGTGTACGCCGGATTCCGGGCTCCTGTGCAGGTTTCGGGCCCGGGAAGCTTGGCCAGACTGAACGGAGAGAACCATTCGGGGCCATGGGACGGAAGGTGAAAGATGACATGTCTTGGATCTGGTGGATCGTGGGCACGGTGGCCGCACCGGTGGTCCTGACCGGGCTGGGGGTGGGCGGATTTGTCCTCTGGCGGTGGTGGCGCGGCTATATGTCCAGCTACAAATTCAAGTTTCACGACCCGAATGTCCCCTTGGACAAAAACGAAATCCGTCACAATTTCGAATTCATGATCGGTCTGGAAGTCGGGCAGGTAAAAATGTTTCGGTACCAGGCGGCCAAGCTTCGCCGGGCCAAGGCCGGCGATTACCTGGTCGCTTTCGTGGATGCGGCCGCCCGGATTGAGCACGTTCACGTGAGGCGCCTGCGGTCGCTCTATCGTGAACTGTTCGGTCGCGCGGCGCCCAGCCGGCTCGGTCATGCAGCGGGGTGGGTGACCATTCTCATGAGTGCGATGTTGCCCGAACGATGGATGGCCAAATGGGATGCCTGGTCAGAACAGTTGGCCATCGCGCATTACGAGCGCGTCGTCGCCCAGGCCCGGGAACCGGCGGTGCGCCGGATGTTTCTCGAACACGCCGCCGATGAACGGTCCCACCTGGAATTATTCAAAAAATGGGAGCTGCACGCCCAATGAACGGGTGGCCGGCTTTCCTGACCGCATCCTTGGCCGGCAGCGCCCTCAGCCTCCTGCTCGCCACCCTGATCCTGTGGCGGGGGGGCAGGCTTTTGCTCAACTTCCTCGCCGACCGCACGATGAACATCCTTTTAACCGATCCTTATCGCCATAATCTGTGGGAATTCATCAGTGCCTCCCGCCGCTCCGGTCCCCAACTCCTCATTGAAAATTCCATGCGGGCCGCCACCGGCGAGGTGATCAAGCGGCCCATGGGATCTCCGAAACCCTCGCCCCAGTTCGAGGCCATCTCCTTCACCCCCGCCCAGGTCAACCGGGCGGCGGCTCCGGGCATCACCGACCTCTCGGTGGTCATCGGTCCGAAAGCCGGACGTCCCTTGACCCTTCCCATCCCGATTGTGATCGGCGGCATGGGCTACGGTGTGGGCATCACCCGGGAAGTGTGGAGCGCACTTTTGGGCGGAGCGACGGCCATGGGCACGGTGGTGAACACCGGGGAAGGCACGGTGTCCCTCGAGGATGTCCGGGCGGCGGGAGGAAGATTTATCCTCCAATGGGGCCGGACGCATTGGGCGAAACAACCGGACCTGTTACTGGCCTGCTCGGGAGTGGAAATCCATTTCGGGCAGGGGTCGTCGGCGGGCATGGGGATTCACATCCCTCCGGAAGAGTTGAAAGACGCCCGCACCCACATGAAACTGGGACCCCGGGAGTGGGGGCGCATCGGGGAGCGGTTTCCCGGCGTTCGTGGCATCGCCGATCTCGGGCGCATGGTCTCCCAACTTCGGGAAGCATCCGGCGGCGCCCCTATCGGCGGAAAAATTTCTCCCGGCGACGATATCGAAGCTTGTCTGGATACCCTGCTTCAGTGCGGCGCGGATTTCATCACCATCGACGGGGCCCAAGCCGGCACCAAGGGGAGCGAACCCATCATTGAGGACGATTTCGGCCTGCCGACCTTTTTCGCCCTGTGCCGGGCCCGGCACTATTTTGAGACCCGTCGGGTGAACGGCGTCAGTCTCATCGTTTCCGGCGGCCTGGCCACCCCGGGGCATTTTTTGAAAGCCATCGCCCTGGGGGCCACGGCCGTGGCCATTGGCACACCGGCGTTGTACGCCGTCACCCACGGCCAACTGCAAAGAGCGCTGCCGTTCGAACCGCCGACCGAACTGGTGCTCATGACGGGCCGTCGAACCGGGGCCTTCGACCCTGTTGAGGGAGCCCGAGCCCTGGCGATGTACCTCAAATCCTGCGTGGATGAGATGGCAATGGGAATCCGGGCGATGGGCAAAGCCTCGCTCAAGGAGGTTTCCTCCGCCGACCTGTTCGCCCTGGACCCCGAAGTGGCCCGGGTGGCGGGCATTCGCTATGCCGGGGATGTCCGGGCGGATCTGTACCGGAGAAACCGATCCCGGGGACGGCGGCCCGGGACGGGTCCGCAACGGGGGGCGCGTTGGAGGGAGCGTTCATGAAAAAGAATCTGTGGCGAAACACCGTAAGACTCCGAAAGATGAGCACCCCGCAACCCGGCGGACCGCCCCTGATCACCCTGGATCAGGTGGCCAAGATCCGGCGCCGGCTGCCCCTGACCCCGGAGGAAACCCTGTACGCGCTGGCCCTGTCCGCCGATCTGCTGGAGCGCCTCATTCGGCGGCTCGACCGGCCGTTGAGCCGGGCTCGCAACAACGAGACCCGGCTCGGCTGGAACCGGATGAAGCAGCGCCTGGAAGCCCACCGGCGGCGGCTTCGCCGGCAGATGCGCCGCATGGGCGAACCGAAGGTTCAGGTCCGCCCAACCCAAGCGCAGGTGTCCGAAACGTCTTGGAGCCATCTGTTCGCGTTGTATGAACGGCTGATCGACGGCACCAAGGATGTCCGCCTCCGGGCGGTGCTGCTAGAAATCTGGGGCGAGACGGCGATCGGACACGGGTGGCTGGCCTCCTGGGCGGTGGACGTCGGGGATCTTGATCCGGATCTGGTTCGCTAAAAGAGTTCATCCACACTTCCCTTATTGACCATTGAACACAATGATGACTGTGGTGGGGCGTCCGGGGATCGCCGAGCGAAACACAATCCGGGCATAACGAAGAAACAATCGCGGCACCAGAGCCACGGCGGCCTGGGGGGAGACGTCGGTGAACAGGCTGTCTTCAAGAAACGTCCCCTGGTCCGGGCTCACCTGCAAGCCCACCGTGGCCGGGTTGGTGCCGGAGTTGATCACGACAAAGGTATAGATTTCCAGACCGGCCAACTCGATAAAATTTGATCCCTGCAGGTTATCCGTGGTGGTGTAGGTCTCGATCGATTGCCGAAACATGGCAGGACCTCGTTTTCTTGACGGGAATCTGCTTCCCACTGTATGCGTCAAGGCGTGTCGGTGACCGGGCACTGCGGAATGTCGCCGTTCGCCGGCGAACTCGATGACGACTTCCGGGTGACTGCCCCATCCGTCGACCGGGTCAGCCACATATTTTCACGCCCTTGGATTCCTGTCCAAGCCGTCGTGAATGCGCATCCGTATCCTTTCTAACAGTGGCGGCGAGAAAAGCCGGCCCACCTTCAGAGCGGCAGCCGAGCAAAAGAGCCGGCCCACACTCAGAAAGGATGATCAGACTTGCCGAACTTTGCTGTTTTCAATCCCAATCCCGACGACCTGCGAGCGCTCATTTTCGGTCAGGACAACACCAGCACCAGCCGGATTCTGGCCACCGACAGTTCCGGTAACCTGACCACCATCGCCCTGGGTGGGACCATTTCCAGCGTCCTGGGGACGACAGTCACCGCCGGCACCTTGACCAATCTGCTCGACGGCACCATCTCCGGCGTCCTGGGAGCCACCGTCACGGCGGGCACCCTGACCAATCTGCTGAACGGTACCATCTCCAGCGTCCTCGGTGCGACCGTCACCGCCGGTACCCTGAGCAGCGTCACCTCGGTTTCCCAGAAAAGTTTTGTCGAAGTGTCGTACCCGGGCACCCAAACCGCGGACACCTTCACGCCCCTCCCTCAGGTGACCACGGCCAACCTCGGCACCTATTCGTTTTTTGTGTATAACGCCGGCCCCAACTCCGCCAACCTTCACGTGGAAATCAGCGCGGACAGCTCCCACTGGTATGTGGACCAACTGAGCACCGGTCTGGCCGCAGGGTCTGTGGATGTGCTGGTTCCAAGCCGTTTCCTGAAATACACCCGATTGTCCTACGCTTCGGCCACTGCCGGAGCACCGACCACCATCGACGTCTATTTCAACGCCCAGGGGACCTGATCCCCTGGGGCCCACACAAGGAGGGATGTCCATGGGCAAGCCCTTCCTCGGCGTGCAGATCCTGGCCCGGGATGTGGAAGCGACCCTCCTCCGCTGTCTGGAAAGCACCCGCCGGGTGGCGGACGAGTGGATCGTGGTGGACACCGGGTCCCGGGACCGGACGGTGGAACTCGCCCGGGCTTTCGGTGCCGAGGTCGTTCAAGTCCCGTGGGAGGACGATTTCTCCAAAGCCCGCAACGCCGGTCTTGCCCGCGCAAGGGCCGAATGGGTGCTGTGCATCGACGCCGACGAAGAGCTGACCGACGCCGATCCGGCCTGGTTGGACGTCCTGCGCAACACCGATGCGGACAGCTTTTGGATGGTCATTGAAAATGTCCTTGGACCGGAATCCACGGACCGGTTGTTTCATCGGGCCCTGCGCCTCTTCCGCCGAAGGCCGGGAGTGGCCTTCCGCGGGCGGATCCACGAAGAGGTGGCGCCTTCCACTCCCCGCTCACCGGAGAACCGGGGACTGCAGACGTGTCCGTGGCGGATCGTGCACTGCGGGTACCGCCCCGAAGTCCTGCTTCACCGAGACAAAGCGCGCCGCAACCTTCATCTTCTCCGCCTCGCCCTTCGGGATCGTCCCCAGGACCCCTTTTATCTCTATCAGATCGGAGTCACCTGGTGTCAGTTGGGACGTCTCGACAAAGCGGCCCGGTGGATGACCCGGGCGGTGACCCTCACACCCCCAGGGGCCCCCTACCGGCCCACCCTATTCCGAGACCTGGGAATGGTTTGGCTGGCCCTGGGAAGGTTCCGGGAGATCGAGTTGACCCTGCGGCCGGAGTTGGAACGGTACCCGGATTACGCCGACCTGCACGTGATCTTCGCCGACGCCCTCCGGGCCCAGGGGTTTTGGGAGGAGGCGGTGGACGCATACCTTCGGGCCGCCTCATGTCCTCCATCCGATCAATACGTCCACAGTATCGGGACCAACAGCTTCCGCCCCCTCCACGCGGCGGCAGAACTGTACCTGGAGATGGAGCGATGGGAGGAAGCCGAGCGGCTGGCGCGCCGGGCTGTGGCTGCGTCTCCGGGCTGGGAACCGGCCTTGTTGACCCTGGCCGAGATCCTGGTGGCCCGGGGTTTGGCAGACAGCGACATCGTCATCGAACTGGCGCCTTTCGCGGGAAAACCGCCCGATCGGCGGCTTCTGGTCCGGACTCTTGCATACATCGGGGCCGACCAAGCAGCCCTGGACCTGCTTGAGAGGAACGGCGGACAACCGGGGGAGGAGGAAGAGCGGACTCTCCGCATTCGCTGCCTGATGGGCACTGGACGATATGGGGAGGCCTGTCGGGAAATGGAAGTGCGGTTTCACCAGGACAACCCGGGATCTTCTCGCCCAACCGAGGAGGTGATGGATTTTGCCCTAGCCCGGTGGGCTGAGGACCTGCCGCTTCCGCACCGTTTTTACTCTCATCTCGACGACCGCCTCCGGCCCGTCTACGATGGTTTGGATCGATGGATGGCCGGCGACATTCGGGCGATCTCGAAAATGGCCAACGTCATCGGCCCGGGCCGGGACGTCGTCTGTGCCCTGATCGAGCGGGCGGTGCACCTTCATCTTCTCCCCACGGCCGAGCGTTTGACCACCCTGCCCTGGGGACCCTTCGGTCTTACCCTGGCCAAGGCCCTGTACCGGGAGGGGTTCGTCTACCCCGCCGCCGACCGGATGCTCGATCTGCTGGCCCGCCGGGAATTGGATGCCGAAGGAATCTATCTGCTTGGGGAACTCCTCTACGACAAAGGCCACTGGGATCGGGCGGCGGAGCTGTTTGAACAGAGCCTGGCCCTGGGCTTCCCTCATGCCCGGGCCGCGGCCGCGGCGGCCGCCATCCAATCGGCCCGCGAGATGCTGGAAGAAGCGGCGGCGCAACATCCCGAGCCCGGGAGGTTTGCGGAAGAGCGAGATGCCCTTGAGAAGGCGGTCCGGCTTTTGAACGGTTTGGGGTGGCATACCCGGTGGCGCGGCCGAGGAAGGAGGAACCGGCGTGAATCGACCGCGGATCTCCCTCTGTATGATCGTCAAAAATGAGGCGGCCAACCTCGAAGCCTGTCTCCGGAGCGCCCGGGAAGCCGTGGACGAAATGATCGTGGTGGACACCGGCTCGGATGACGGCACCGGGGACCTGGCCCGCCGGCTCGGCGCCACTGTCATCGACGAACCGTGGTGCGATGATTTCGCCCGGGCGCGCAACGCCGGGCTGGACCGGGCCCGGGGAGAATGGATTCTGGTGTTGGACGCTGACGAGATCTTGGAACACGGCGGTTCGGAACGGCTGAGAACCGTCGTGCGGAGTGAAGATGGAGAGGCGGTGTTGCTGCAAATCTGCCACGAGCCGGGTCCCGGACAGGGGATTGCCGTGATCAATCCGGTGGTGCGCCTGTTTCGCAATCGGCCGGAATACCGCTTTGAGGGCCGGATTCACGAACAGATCGCGCCGTCGATCTGCCGGGCCCGGCCCGATGCCGGCTTTGTCGTCAGCGACATCCGCATTCGCCATCTCGGCTATCATCCCGACGTCGTGACGACCCGGAACAAAATCGCCCGCAACCTCCGGCTGTTGCAGCAGGAGCTCCGAGACAATCCCGAGCAGCCCTTTCACTGGTACAACCTGGGCGTCGAGTACGTGCGCGCGGGCGACCTCCCCAGGGCCCTCCCCTGCTTCCGCAAAGCCCGGCACGGAATGAGCCCGGAGGTGACGCCGTGGGCGCATCTGTTGTACAAAGTCGAAGCTCGGTGCCTGTACGCCGCCGGACGCCGGGACGAAGCCCTGGCCCTTTTCCGGGAAGGGCTGCGCCTGTTTTCCGGATACACCGATTTGTACTATTGGTATGGGTTGTTCCTCCTGGATGCGGGCCGGTGGGAAGCCGGCACGCGACTTCTTCGAAAGGCGGTGGAGTTGGGCCCGGCTTCTCCGGCGTTCCATCGGGAGGAAGGGACCGGGACATACCTTCCCTGCTTCGCCCTGGGGATCGCCGCCGAGCGGCTGCGGGTGTTCGACGCCGCCCTGACCTGGTACGAAGCCGCCTTGGCGCACGAACCGAGGCTGTGGCCCGCCCTGGCCCGGATCGCCGCCATTCTCTATGTGACCGAAGGAAAGGCTGCGGTGGCCCGGTTCTTGGAAAGCCGGGTGGCCCCCGCCGATCCGGAATCCGCCCGGACGCTGACCGTTCTTCTGCACCGGAGGGACGGCCGCCGGACGGCGCAGCTGCCGGGCCCGACGCCCTCGGCTGAAACGGCCTCGAAAGGGAAACTCTCCACAACTGCCGAAGCCGACCTGGCGGCCCCGCGCCTGGCCGACGCGGACGAACATCTCATGGGCCTGATGGGCACCGCACCCTTCGATCCGTTGATCACGGCGGTGCGCTTGGAGATATCCCGGCTGCGAATCGGGGAGGTGTGCCGACATGTCCTTTAACATTTCCCTGTGCATGGTGATCCGGGATGAAGAGCGCTTCCTGAGCCGTTGTCTGGCATCCGCCGCCCCATACGTATCGGAGATCGTCGTGGTGGATACCGGATCTGCGGATCGGAGCCGGGAGATCGCCGCCTCTTTCGGAGCCCGGATCCTGACCATCCCATGGGAGGACGATTTTTCCCAGGCGCGCAACGCCGGCCTGGAAGCGGCCCGGATGCCCTGGATCCTGGTCTTGGACGCGGACGAGGTGCTCGTTCCCCCGGATCCGCACCACCTGGAAACTCTCCTGGCCGACCCCGGGGTTCAGGGCTATTTTGTCCAGATCCGCCATCGGATCGGGGATGGGTCCTCAGGCGAGTATGTGGTCGACGCCGCCTGCCGGCTGTTTCGGAATGACCCGGCCATCCGGTTTCAGGGAACGATCCACGAAGAAGTGGTTTCCGCCATCCGCGCCCATCACGGGGACCTGGTCAAATTCTCCGAGCTGGTCCTCTGGCACGACGGGTACCTGGATGCGGTGATCGCCGAAAAAAAGAAAGGCGAACGGAACAAGGCCATTTTGCGAAAGGCGTTGGAATCGCGCCCGGATGACCCGGTGCTGCTCTACGCCTGGGGAACGGAACATTTCCAACAGGGCGCCTATCCCGAGGCCTTGGCCGCTTTCGAGCGGGCACTGACCCTGGCGCCGGTTTTCTCGGGGTACACCTCGGACCTGGCGCTGAAAACCGCGTACTGTCTGCGGGAACTCGGGCGGCGGCAGGAGGCGGCCGGGCTGCTCCAGCAGGCAGCCACGTTGTACCCCGACTTTGTCGATCTTCTGGAATGGCGGGCGGTCCTGCACCTGGACGACGACCGGGCGGACCGGGCTCTGCCCCTCCTCCGGCAATGCTTGCAGATGGGGCCCTGCGATGGCCGGTACAGTTCCGCCTCCGGGGCGGGCACGTACCGAAGTCACTATCTGGCCGGCGTCTGCTGCGAGCGGCTGTGGCTGTGGGAGGAGGCTGTGGAACATTACCGGGCCGCTCTGCGGATCCGACCCGGTTACGCACCCGCCTGGCTCCGCCTGGCCGAATTGGCCCTGCTGCTCGATCGCCGGGAGATGTGGAGCGAGCTTGTCCCTCTGACGGCCGGTTCGGAAAAGCCGCCCCGGTGGTTGAACACCTCTGTCCGGAGGCGCTGGCCGAAGGAGTGGCAGATCGCATGGGACCGGCGGCTCGGCCTCTCCCGACCCGGGAAAGCCGGGTTCGCACCGGAGGAACAGAACCCCGACCGCGGAGCGGGAATGGAAGGCGAAACCGCCGATTGCGTCGACCAAACCGTTGAAGACCAACGCCCGGGAGCGGATGGCCGCCGCGGAATCCCGGCCCAGGGAGAACCTTTTCGGCTCCCCGTGGACGCACCGTTTTCCCTCCTTCAAACCCCACGGACTGTGATGGAGCAATGGGCTCGGCGGTGCGCCACCCACCTGCGGGAGCCTTCGTATCAAGAAGCCCTCCTGGCCGGTTGGCTCGCCCTGGAAAGCGGTCTGGACTGGGAGGCGAGCCGGTGGTTTACCCTGGCTACGACCATGCGGCCACATCGGGCGGCACCCCGGGTGGGCCGGTACTTGGCGGCCGTCCTTTCTCTGCGGCGCCACCAACCCGACCTGGCCGTCCGCCTCTCCGACGCCTGGCCCGACCCAGACGGCCAACGGCGACTGCTCCTGGCCGCGGCTGCCGAACCGGTGTTCTAGGCCCCGCCCGCCCCTCCGGCCCCCCCTTTCCACCCCGCCAGCCATGTCTCCAGGACCCGGGTCCACTTGGCCCGCCAGTGACTTCGATCAAAAGCCAGGGCTGTTTCCCGTCCCCGGCGCCCCAGAGCCCGGCGCAAACCCGGATTTTTCACACACCTTTCCACCGCTTCCAAAAGCGCATCGGGCTCCGGAGGAACCAGGAGCCCATTGTACCCGTCCAGGATGAGATCGTTTAACCCTCCAATGTTGGCGGCCACCACCGCCGTCCCGCAACTGAGCGCTTCGAGACAGGCGTAAGACGTCCCCTCTGAAAAGATACTGGGGATCACCGCAATATCCGCCCTCTGGTAAGCCTCGGCCATTTGATCAAAGGACAACACGCGGTGCTCAATGCGCCTCCGGTGCGGATGGTCCTTCATCCACAATGAGAACGCCCGGGTGATCGGGCTGCCGTCCACCACCTCTCCGGCGAACTCCACCACCACCTCGGGATGGCGGTCCAACAGCCGATCGGCGATAACCATCATCGGGATTACTCCCCGCTCCCAACTGATGCGTCGGGGATACAACACCCGCACTTTTTCCGGTCTTCTGGCTCGTGAATTCGGCCGGAAATGGCCGGTATCCACGGCATTCGGCAAAAGTACCAGTTTGCCCGGGTCGTCAAAGACACACACCGACCGGCAGTAGCTGAGAAAATGGGAATCGACGGACACGATACGTTCCAACTGGTCCAGAGCCCCCTGGATCGCTGCGGCCACCCCGTTCTTCTCTCTGACAGGCAGGTCTGCCCGATCCCAATTGATGCCGTGGCAGATCCCGATACTTCCGGGGCGGTAACGCATCCGGTGCCAAATGAAACTGGCATACACCACGGGCCCGTTCACGGCATCGGCCATGGATTGGAAGACCTCGACCGTCGTCTCCGGGGTGCAGGCGTGGCCGAATACCTCGATCCCATCCACCGTCGAGTGAAAGGCCCCCCGGAATGAAAGCTGGTGAACCTCGGGCCGCACCCCCAAGTCCCTAAGCAGCATGCAGAAGTCGTACATGTACCGTTCCAGCCCGCCGGCAAAGATGCGGTCGACACGACCGTTATACCCGTCGGCAAAGCTGTGGGTGCAAATCCCCACGTTCACGGGCCATCCTCCTTCCATTCCACCAGCCGGGGATTGGGGTCAAGTATGGAACGATACTGGTCGGCGTTCCCAAATCGGCCTTCGGGATCCAAGGCCACATACCGTTCATATTTTCGGCGCAGTTGCTCGGGGCTGCCCACCCATCCGAAATGTTTGATCCGCAACTCCGAGCGATATCCCGGCAATACTCGGTACGAGAGAGGGATCCGAGGCACGTGCAAGTCCATTTTCGGAAAAAAATAGTGATACCCCGGGAGAAAGCGGACCAGGGTGACCATGTGTCGACGGTGGAGGTTCCAATGCTCATCTTCCCGGTAATGGGTCATTCCTCCCCAAAAATCGAACATGCGGAAACCCACCCAGTCATACCGATCCTGGTCGATCAACCCGCGAAGCCGTTCCTTGGCGCGGTCCTCATAGACTTCGTCGGCATCCACGGCCAGCAGCCAGTCGGGGTCCGTGGATACGGCGACCTTCCAAAGCAACGACCGCAACATCCATTCCCGGCCAAACAGGGACTCGGAAAGGATCACCAGGTTGCTCACTTTCTTAAATCGGCGGCACAGGTCCGGAGTGCCGTCGGAGCTGGCGTCGTCCACCACCACAATGTCGTCCACAAACTCGGACAACTCCCGCAGAACCGTCTCCAAATACCGATCCGCTTCATTGCGCACCTGCATCATGGCCGTCAACCGATTGCCCGAGGCTTTGCGCACGGGCCGCATCATATCCCCCTCCCCTGCGACCTATTCGCTCCAGGATTTCCTCGGCATCTCCCATTTCCAACACGTACCCCAGAACTCCGGGATCCTCGACCGCCGCCCGAAGAAATTGATGAATGGCCTCTGCCCGGTCTCCCCTCATCCAGTGAAGGAGCCCTTCCTGAACGGCGATGGCCCGCCGTGCGGCCCGGCTTTTTCGATCCCCGGGAGTCAGCCGGCATAGCGCCTCCTCCAGGCGCCCCGCCCGGATGTCCGCTTCCATCGACAGGCGCCTTGCAGCCTCCCCGTCAAGCCGGCCGAGGGTAACCCGTGCCGAACGGATATCGTCGTTGAGAAGAAACAAACGTGCCCGCACCAGTTGCCCCTGTCCTTCCTCAAACCATCGCACAAGGCGGTCGTATTCTTCTTTGGCCCGCTCATCGACAGCCGTGATCCCGTATGCCTGTACTGCTTCTTCCACCCTTCCGCATTGGGCCAAGATCGCCGATAAAAACCGGTAATGGGTGATCAGACTGTTCGGACGTCCCGCCTCCACTGCCCGTTCAAATGCGGTCAGCAAGTCTTGTTGCGCTCGAGAATCCGCCAGCAGGTACCGATACAATGCCATGAGATAGTAGGCCGTTTCCTTGACGTCTTCCCGGTCCGCTAACATTTCATAGTCGCGCAAGAGGGAATGCCGCTGATCGACCGCCATCCGTTCCGGATCCCCCCGCTCGACCAGGGTCTCGATGACCTGAATCGCCAGTTGCCTTCTTTCCTCCCAAGACCGGTACGGATCCCAAAAAATGACCCCGTTGCGTCGAAAACACAACTGCAGGTACAAACTTTCCGATTCCGCCAAGACTGCGTCGGCCATCCCCGTCACAAGATCCGCCCAGCGCTGTTGTACCGGCGTTTCATACGCTTTTCTCGGTACAAGCATCACCAACCACTTGGGCCGCCAGCCGCAAAACGCCGACACCCACAGGGGTTCGATCACCAAGGCCATGGTGTGCTCCGGCGGAAGCCTTCGAGCCTCGTCCATCGAAAGGCGGCGGATCCCGGGAATTCGATCCGCCGCCCTTCCCGATCCCATCCCATCTCGCTTCGCGCCCTGCCCTCGATTCCCAGGAGTCAATGTCGTCGTTGCGGCCCCGACAAAGAAGCGGGCTTCCCCGGGGATGGCCTCGAGAAGATCGGTGAAGGCAAACCCGTTTGGAGACTCTCCTCCGAAAGCAATGAAGTACACCGGCTTTCTCCCCCTTCTTCCCACTCCAGGATATGAACCGGAACGGCCGGCTGCCTGTTCACTCGTCCGGGGACACGGCCGGCCGAGACCCGGAGGGGATCGGGCATCGGGACCCCCTCCGATCGTCTTCCCCCTTGCGAAACCTCCTCCCTTTGAAAGACAATACAAGGGGAGGGGATCCCCATGAATGAACGCGACGTCCGAACCGCTCTGCTCCTCGTCCCCGGTTGCGTTGTCGCCCTGTTCGAACTCGTCCGCCACACCCGATGGGTGCTCAGCCTTCTGCCCATGGAGACCTCCAATTGGATCACGGCGGTACTGGCCGCCCTGGTTACCGCCGCCATTTCGCGACAATTGTTTGTCCGGCTCGACGCCCTGCATGAAGAGGTGGCCCGGGCCAGGGAGCGAGAGATACTCGCAGCCGAACACAAAAAAATGGCCGAGAAGCTCCATGACGATATCGGTCAAACCCTCTTCTTTATCGGTGTCCAGCTCGATCACGCCCGGCGAAAACTCGAGACGGACCACCCCGCCCGGGAACACCTGGTTGAGATTCAAGACGCTCTGCGCGAAGTCGATGACGAACTGCGCCGTACCATCCTCGACCTGCGCCCGAGCTCCCGGGAACCGACCGATGAAAAAGCCTGGGCACAACATCTCGAGGAGTTCGGCGCCGGCCTCGGCGTGGACGTCCTGGTTACGGGAAATCCCCCGCGCCTAGACCCGAAGACCTGGCCGATTCTCGCCGCCATGTCCCGAGAAGCGATCATCAATTCGGTCAAGCACGGCAGAGCAAACCGGATTCTCTTTGCTTGGTCCGGCCCGGGGCGCCGATGGGAATTGACGATCGCCGACGATGGAAGGCCGGGCGAACATCGCAGAGATGTCGCGGAAGAAGGACACTACGGGTTGGCTCTTATGAAGCAACGGGCCGCGTCCATCGGCGCCGATGTTCGCTTGGAACACACGCCCGCGGGGATGCGCATCCACCTGACCGCACCGGAACACCTCGTCGCCCACCCGCTTCGGACAGGGCGACGGCTGCCCGGACGCATATCGACCAACACCCGTGGTCATCCTAAAACAGAATAATACGGTGTTCCGGGAGGCAACGATGTTCTGGATGAGTCTGCTGTTTGTTGCCGCCGCGCTGTTGGAGTGGCCCGCCATGCGGCGGGCCGGGCAATGGAAGGAAATGGCCGTTCACGCCGCCCTGTTGGCTCTGGCGGTAGTGATGGCTGTCATGGTCCATTGGCAAATCTATCTGCAATTCGATCCCCTGGCTCCTCTGGAGGCGGTCTTCGGTCCGCTGACCCGGTGGTTTTACCAGATCCTGTAGTACCGAAAGAGTTTCACGGGAACGGAGTCCCTCGCTTGCCAACGACCAAAAGCCCCCGTTCCGTCGAACCGAAACCGGTCCACCGCTCTCCTTCAAAAAATACTCCGCCTTCACCCGATCCGGTCATTCCCGCACCCGATCGCCCCTTATCCACACATCTCCGCAACCCGCAGGTACTCTTGGTACAGGTCTTCTCGATTTCTTCGGGCCAAGGCTTGGTACACCGCAACATCCACCGCTTCTTGGGATTCAAACACGCTGTCCAGGTCTCGAAGTTCCTGCCGCAACTCCTCCGCCGACCTCCCCGCCATCAGCCTCTCGACAAATCCTTCCACCGCTTCACTGCAATGGCGCAACGAACCCACCCCCAAAGTGAGAATAATTTTATTGTATCACGAAATTCCGATCTCTCCGTGCCGCTTTTTCATCCCCTGCCGTCCTTGGACGAAACCCTGTTATAATAGAGGTGATTTTCGAACAATCGTCGGTGGTCAAATCTCGAAGCTATCGGGTAAAGAGGTGTAAGATCGTGGGATATGAGCGCTGTTACGTGTGTGGCCCGGAGAATCCCCGAGGACTTCACGTGCATTTTGAAAAATACGGTGAAGAGGGTGTGGCGGCGGAATTTGATTCCGAAGACTGGCACGGGGGATGGCCGGGAATCCAACACGGGGGCGTGACCTGCGCGGTGCTCGACGAAGCGGCGGCCTACGTCCCTTATAACATGGGATTGGTCACGGTGACCGCCAAGCTTGAAGTGGAATTTCAAAATCCGATCCACTGCGGGGAAAAAGTGCGGGTGGTGGCTTACCCGGTTCGCAAAACCCGCCGGCTCATCGAGGTGGAAGCGAACATCACCGGAAGCGACGGGTCGCCCAAAGCCCGAGCTCATGCCACCATGATGGTACTCAACGACGCCCAGCGCCGGTCGATGGGATTGTAGGGTTCGTTCCGGCCGCCCGTGTCGACAAGTCTCGGTGACCGGCAACAGGCTGCGGTGGCCGCCGCGGGCCGGCCGATGGCGGCCGGCCCAAAGCCGGGCGCATCCCGGCCTTCCCGCCCCCCGCCCGAGCACGGGCACGACGCCGCTTCGATCCGCATATACATAAACCGGAGCCTTTTCGCGTTGGGTCCCCAGAAACAGGAGGTGGTCCGGTGGCCGGATTGACGGCGCTGTTGGCCCTGGTGGTGCGGGAGATCACCCTGTTCGTCTCGTACATTAAGAACAGTGCATTTCCCCAGCCGCTGTCCGAAGAAGAGGAGGAAACATACCTCAAACAGATGGCGGAAGGAAATGAACGGGCGAGAAACATGTTGATCGAGCACAACTTGCGACTGGTTGCGCACATTGTCAAGAAATTCGAAAACACCGGGGAGGACACCGAAGACCTCATTTCCATCGGGACGATCGGGCTCATCAAGGCCATTGAAAGCTTTCAGCCCCACAAAGGAACCAAGCTGGCGACCTATGCAGCCCGTTGCATCGAGAACGACTTCTCGATAACAAATATACAGCGGAAATGTCTGTGAAATGACTGT